>NZ_VDDD01000016.1 GCF_006151785.1 Paracoccus marcusii | reverse complement strand
TCCAGATCGGCAGTCAAATCTGGCAACACGCTGGAAGGTGCTTCGATCCCGTTGACCATGAACATCGGGCGGACGACGATCTATCATTGCGCCGGTGAACCATCGCGGAACATCAAGCATCGAGGCATCCATGGTTATGGCCGATGGAGCTGTCGTGAAATATCGCAGTAGCCGAAAGGCTTCTTACACAGCGCAAGATTTACGCCCTTGTGTTGGCGATCGTCAGACACCACAGTAGGGTATAGATATTGTCACCCAAAGCGCGGAATCTTGCACGGTGTTTGGAAAAGCGCGTGAGATTTCAGTTGACCTCGAAAGTCAGTTCGAATCCTACCGCCCCAGCCAATATCCAGAAAGTCGAATAATCAGCCGTACTTGGCTGCCATACATGATGTCGCCTACGCCGACACGATGCTGCGCACGGCCTCTGCGGCCAAGGGTGCGTTGCGGCGGCGGAACTCCTCCGGATCCCACTCCGACAGCGATCCGGCGATGTGGATCGCGGCGATCGGGCGGCCCGATGCGTCCGGGATCGCCACGCCAAGGGCCACCTCTCCCATCAGGATCTGCTCCAGCGCCAGCGCGTGGCCGGCCTCTCGTGCCAGCGCGACTTGGTCGCGGATCGCCTGGGGATCGGTCAGGGTCCGCGGCGTCAGCGGCCGAAGACTGGCCTGGTCCAGGATCTGGTCGACCTCGGTCGGGGGCAGCATCGCCATGACGGCCCAACCACCCGACGTGCAGGTCGTGGGCACGCTGTTGCCCACCAAGGTCGCAAAGAACGTCTCGCGCTTGCTTTGCATCCGGGCGGCATAGACCATGCGCTGACCATCGAACAGTGACAGGTCGACCCGTTCGCGGACGTTGCGACGCAGGTCCAGCAGGATCGGACTGGCGCGACGCACCAGCGGGTTCAGGCGCAGATAGTCGTGCGTCAGGTCCAGGATCGGCAGGTCCAGACGAAAGCCGCGACCATCCTCGGCCAACGTCAGATAGCCCAGCTTGCGAAAGGTGTGCACCAGACGCTGCGCCGCGCTGCGCGTCAGCCCGGTCCGCGTGGCGATCTGGCCAAGCGACAGTGCCCCGTCGGCATCGCGAAACGCTTCCAGAACGCTCATTCCGCGGGCAAGGGATTGGACGAACAAGGCATTCTCTGCCTGCGGACCGTCCGGATCGTGATTCTTGCGCTGCATGCAATCTCCGACGTTGACATGATCAATTTTGGGTTAATACACTCGTGATACAATGCAACTGTATCGGATGGCAATACATTGCTGACCCAAACGATTCCTGCCCGTCCTTTGCGGATCGCCCTTGCGGGCTTCGTTCATGAGAGCAATTCCTTTGCCCCAAGCCCCGCCGACATGGCGGCCTTTGAACAGGGCGGCGGCTATCTGCCTCTGTGCCGCGGGGCGCAGATCATCGATCGGGCGCGGGACGTGAACCTGCCGATCGCCGGCGTCATCGCGCATGGCGAAAAGCAGGGCTGGCAGATGGTGCCTGTCGTCTGGGCCGGCGCGGTGCCATCGGCCCCGGTGACCGCCGATTGCTACGCCGCCCTGACCGAGGAGATCGTCCAGGGCCTGCGCGATGCGGGGCCGCTGGACGGGGTCTTTCTGGACCTGCATGGCGCGATGGTGGCCGATGGGGCGCCGGACGGCGAAGGCCTGCTGTTGGAGCGGGTCCGCCAGGCAGTCGGGCCGGACACGCCTGTCGTCGCGGCGCTGGACCTGCACGGCAACATCACGGCGCGGATGGTGGACAATGCCGACCTGATGGTGGGGTTTCGCACCTATCCGCATGTCGACATGGCCCTGACCGGGCATCGTGCGGCGCAGCAACTGGACCGCCTGATGGGCGGCGCGCCCAACGCCAAGGCGTTCCGGCAACTGGATTTTCTGATCCCGATCGCGTGGCAGGCGACCGATGCGCAGCCCGCAGCCGGGCTTTATGACCGGGTTGCCGCCTGCGACGGTCAGGGCTGTGCGTCGCTGTTCATGGGGTTTCCCGCGGCCGATTTCGCCGACTGCCGCCCCTCGGTCATCGCCTATGCCCAGACGCAGGCACATGCCGATGCGATGGCCGACGGCCTGGCACAGGCCCTGCGCGAGGCCGAACCCGCGTTCCGCGGCGAATGCCTTAGCCCCGCGGGCGGGGTGGCAGAGGCGATGCGCCGCGTCAACGATCGGCCGGTGATCCTGGTCGACACGCAGGACAATCCCGGCGCAGGCGGCAATTCCGACACGACCGGCATGCTGCGCGCCCTGGTCGAGGCCGATGCCCGGGACGCGGCCATCGGCCTGATCATCGATCCGGAGGCGGCGGCGGCGGCCCATGCCGCGGGGGTGGGCGCGACCATCGATCTGGCCCTAGGCGGTCGGTCCGGCATTCCGGGCGATGCGCCATTTCAGGGCCAATTCACCGTGGACGCGCTGTCCGACGGGGCCTGCCATGCCACGGGCCCGTTCTATGGCGGCGCGCATCTGGCGCTTGGGCCGTCCGCCTGCCTCAGCATCGGGGGCGTGCGGGTCGCCGTCGCGTCGGAAAAGGCGCAGATGGCCGATCGGCAGATGTTCCGCTTCCTGGGGATCGTCCCCGAGGAGCAGGCCGTCCTGGTCGTGAAAAGCTCGAACCATTTCCGTGCCGATTTCGCCCCCATCGCGGCGGCGATCCTGACCTGCGCCGCGCCCGGGCCCATGCCCGTCAGCCCGGCCAGCCTGCCCTTTCGCAACCTTGCCCCCGGCATCCGGCTGGAGCCGGGCGGCGCACCCTTCACACCCCCCGCGCAAGGCTGACGCCAAGATCACCCCGCGGACCCGTTCAACAGAGAGGACACCATGCTCAAGAAATTGACTGCCACGCTTCTGGCCTCGACCATGCTGACAGGCGCGGCCTGGGCCGAGACCACCGTCAAGGCCGTGATGCATTCCGGCCTGCGCGTGCTGGACCCCGTGATCACCACCGCCCACATTACGCGCAACCACGCCTACATGATCTACGACGTGCTGATCGCGCAGGATTCCGAATTCCAGCCGCAGCCGCAGATGGCCGACTGGACCATCTCGGACGATCAGTTGACCTATACCTTCACGCTGCGCGACGGGCTGACCTTCCATGACGGCGCGCCGGTGACGGCGGCCGATGCCGTGGCCTCGCTGCAGCGGTGGGGGCAGAAGGACGCGGGCGGACAGGTCATCATGGACCGCACCGCCAGCCTTGAGGCGACCGACGACAAGACGATCACCTGGACGCTGACCGAACCCTTCGTGCCGATGCTGGACGTGCTGTCCAAGCAGTCGGCCCTGCCCCCCTTCATCATGCCCGCCCGCGTGGCCGAGACCTCGGCCGACGAGGCGATCACTGAATACGTAGGCTCGGGGCCGTTCCGCTTTGTCGAGGCGGAGTTCCAGCCGGGGCTGATGGTCGTCTACGAGAAGTTCGACGAATACGTGCCGCGCGACGAACCCGCCGACTGGATGGCCGGCGGCAAGGTCGTCAATGTCGACCGCGTCGAATGGGTCAACATGCCCGACGTCCAGACCGCCGTGAACGCGCTGTCGGGCGGAGAGATCGACTATATCGAGGCGATGCAGGTCGACCTGATCCCGCTGCTGGAGGGTGATCCGAACATCGTCGTCGAAACGCGCGAGCCGACCGGCATGCAGACGATGACGCGGATGAACTTCCTGCACCCGCCCTTCGACAACGTCCAAGTCCGCCAGGCGGCCATCAAGGCGATCACCCAGGAACCGGTCCTGGCCGCGATGGTCGGCAACCCCGAATATTATTCGGTCTGCGGCGCCATCCTGGGCTGCGGCACGCCACTGGAGAACGCGACCGGCACCGAAACCCTGACCCAGGGCGGCGGCGCCGAGGAGGCGCGGGCGCTGCTGGAACAGGCGGGCTATGACGGCACGCCGGTCGTATTGATGGCGCCCACCGACATGGTGGCGCTGGCCACTCAGCCCGTCGTCGTATCGCAGATGCTGCGCGAGGCCGGGTTCCAGGTCGAGCTGCAGCCGATGGACTGGCAGACGCTGGTCACCCGCCGCGCCAGCCAGGCGGCCCCGGCCGAGGGGGGCTGGAACGTGTTCATTACCAACTGGATGGTGCCGGAGATCTCGAACCCGATCTCGAACCCGATGCTGAACGGACGCGGCGACGATGCCTGGTTCGGCTGGCCCACCGACGAGACCATCGAGGGTCTCAAGGAGGAGTTCATCGACGCCCCCGACGCCGCAGCCTAGGCCGCGGTCGCCGAGAAGATCCAGGCCCATGCCCTGGAGAACGGCCTGCTGATCCCCCTCGGTCAGTACACCCTGCCGCAGGCCCGCCGCACCACGATCACCGAGATGATCAACTCGCCCGTGCCGGTCTTCTGGGGCCTGCAGAAGTCCGAGTGATCGAAAGCAGGGGGCGGTTCCGCCGCCCCCCACCCACCTGATCGGAGAAACCTGATGCTGGGGTACATCCTGCGGCGCATTCTGGCCGTCATTCCGGTGATGCTGCTGGTCGCCGTCTTCGTCTTCCTGCTGCTGCGCCTGACGCCGGGCGACCCGGCCGCGATCATCGCGGGCGACATGGCGACCCCCGCCCAGCTGGAGCGCATCCGCGAGGCGATGGGCCTGAACGACCCGCTGCACATCCAGTTCGTGACCTGGGTCGGACAGCTGCTGCGGGGCGATCTTGGCGTGTCGCTGATCTCGAACACGCCGGTGGCCACGATGGTCGCCGACCGCATCGCGCCGACCCTGTCCATCGCGGTGCTGACCATCGTGATGTCGGTCGCGATCGCCGTGCCGATGGGCGTGCTGGCCGCGTGGAAGCATCGCAGCATGGTCGATTACGCGGTGATGACCTTCTCGGTCCTGGGGTTTTCGGTACCGGTATTCGTGATCGGATACCTGTTCATCCTGGTCTTCTCGCTGCAGCTGGGCTGGTTCCCGGTGCAGGGATACACGCCCCTGTCGTCGGGCCTGGGCGGGTTTCTGTCGAATGCCTTCCTGCCCGCGCTGACGCTGTCGACCATCTATGTCGCGCTGATCGCGCGCATGACGCGGGCCAACATGCTGGAGGTGCTGGGCGAGGACTATATCCGCACCGCCCGCGCCAAGGGGGCCCCGGAACGCACCGTCCTGTTCCGCCACGCGCTGAAGAACGCGGCCGTGCCGATCCTGACCGTGATCGGCACCGGCTTTGCCCTGCTGATCGGCGGGGTGGTGGTGACCGAGACCGTCTTCAACATCCCCGGCGTCGGCCGCCTGACGGTCGATGCGATCCTGGCGCGCGACTATCCGGTCATCCAGGCGATGATCCTGCTGACCAGCTTCCTCTATGTGCTGGTGAACCTGCTGATCGACCTCAGCTACAGCCTCTTTGACCCAAGGATCCGTTACTGATGGCACAGGTACCGCAACCGACCTCGGCGATGCAGCCGGTCCTGCGCGCGCTGCGCCTGCCGCATCTGGGCGCAGGCAGCAAGATCGCGGCGCTGGTGCTGGCCGTCATCGTCGTCCTGACGCTGCTGGCGGGCTGGATCGCGCCGCATGACCCGCTGGCGATGAACCCCATGGCCCGCCTGCAGGGCCCGATCGAGGGCCACCCCCTTGGCACCGACAATTTCGGCCGCGACATCTTCAGCCGCGTGCTGATCGGGGGACAGCTGTCGCTGATCATCGGCATCGCCACGGCGGTGGTGTCGGTCCTGCTGGGCCTGATCATCGGCATGATCGCAGGGTTCTTCCGCACGGCGGACGCTATCATCATGCGGGCGATGGATGCGCTGATGGCGATCCCCTCGATCCTGCTGGCCATCGCGCTGGTGGCGCTGAACGGGCCGTCGGTCGGATCGGTCATCGCCGCGATCACCATCCCAGAGATCCCCCGCGTCGTGCGCCTGGTCCGCGCCGTGGTCCTCTCCGCGCGCGAGGAGCCCTATGTCGAGGCCGCGATCGCGCTTGGCACACCGATGCGCAAGATCCTGGTACGCCACCTGGTGCCGAACACCACCGCGCCCCTGATCGTGCAGGGCACCTACATCCTGGCCAGCGCCATCCTGACCGAGGCGATCCTGTCCTTCCTGGGCGCAGGCGTCAGCACCGAGACCCCTACCTGGGGCAACATCATGGCCGAGGGTCGGCTGTTCTTCCGCATCAAGCCGGAACTGATCCTCTATCCCGGCATCGCGCTGTCGCTGTGCATCCTGTCGATCAACCTTCTGGGCGACGCGGCACGCGACATGCTGGACCCGCGGCTGAAGAAAAGGGCAGGCTGATGCAGTTCAAGACACGCAACTTCGACGCGGCCGACGTGGTGCTTGAGGCCCGCGAGCTGACCGTGACCCTGCCCGAGACGCCGGGAAACCCCGCGGTCCTGAAGGGCATCGACGTGACCATCCGCGCGGGCGAGACCGTCTGCCTGGTGGGCGAATCCGGGTCGGGGAAATCCGTCACCTCGCTGGCGATCATGGGGCTGCTGCCCGACGCGCTGCGCGTCGCGGGGGGCACGATCCAGTTGCAGGGGCGCGACCTGTTGCCCCTGACACAGGCGCAGATGCGCGACCTGCGCGCGGCCCGCGTCGCGATGATCTTCCAGGAGCCCATGACCGCACTGAACCCGGTCCTGCGCGTGGGCGACCAGATCATGGAGGTCATGGAGCTGCACACCGACCTGCCCGCCGCGGAACGCCGCCGTCGCGCCGTGGCAATCATGGAGCAGGTCCATCTGCCCGATGTCGAGCGCATCTTCCGCAGCTATCCGCATCAGCTGTCGGGCGGCCAGCGCCAGCGGATCATGATCGCGATGGCCCTGGTGCTGGAACCCGTCCTGCTGATCGCGGACGAACCCACGACCGCGCTGGACGTGACCACGCAAAAGCAGATCCTGGCGCTTATCGACGAATTGCAGCGCGACCATGGCACGGCGGTGCTGTTCATCACCCATGACATGGGCGTCGTCGCGGAAATTGCCGACACCGTCTATGTTATGAAGCAGGGAGAGATCGTCGAACATGGCGCGGTCGAGACGCTGCTGCGCAGCCCGCAGGCGGACTATACCCGCAAGCTGCTGAAGGCCGTGCCCAGCCTGTCGCCCCGCGAGGCCCGGCCCCAGGCGGCGGATGCCGTCCTGCGGGTCGAGCGGCTGAACAAGATCTATGGCGGCGGCGGCATCCTGCGGAAGCTTCCGCAAGCGCATGCCGCCAAGGACGTGACCTTCGCCCTGTCGCGCGGTCGCACCCTGGGGATCGTCGGCGAGAGCGGGTCCGGCAAGTCCACCGTCGCGCGCTGCATCATGCGGCTGATCGACCCCAGTTCGGGGCGCATCCTGCTGGACGATGCCGACATCGCGAACCTTTCGCGCGGCGCGTTGCGCCCGCACCGCCAGAAGCTGCAGGTGGTGTTCCAGGACCCGATGCGGTCGCTGAACCCCCGCTGGACCATCGGCGAGAGCCTGATCGAGGGGCCATTGAACTATGGCACCAGCCGTACGGACGCGATGGCCGAGGCCGCGCGCCTGATGGGCGTCGTGGGCCTGCCCGCCGACGCGCTGGCCCGCTATCCGCACCAGTTCTCGGGCGGGCAGCGGCAGCGAATCGCGATCGCCCGCGCGGTGATGATGCGCCCTGACGTGCTGGTCGCGGACGAGGCCGTGTCGGCGCTGGACGTGTCGGTGCAGGCGCAGGTGCTGGACCTTCTGGACCAGCTGCAGCGCGACCTGGGCATCGCCATCGTCTTCATCACCCACGATCTGCGCGTCGCCGCCCAGATCTGCGACGAGGTGATCGTCATGCAGCGCGGCGCCGTCGTGGAACACGGCCCCGCGGGCGAGGTGCTGGCCGCGCCCGCCCATCCCTATACACGCGCCCTGATCGAGGCCGCCCCCGGCCGGTCATGGGACTTCCAGAACTTCCGTGCCATGCCAGAGGTGAGACATGCCGAACCTGCCTGAGATCGACGCCGCCGTCCCGGAACTGACCGAGATCTTCCGCGACCTGCACGCGCACCCGGAGATCGGCATGGAGGAGGTCCGCACCAGCGCGGTCGTCGCGGCCAAGCTGCGCGAATGGGGCGTGGACGAGGTCCACGAGGGCGTGGGCAGGACCGGCGTCGTGGGCATCCTGCATGGTCGGGGTCAGGGCAACCGCCGCATCGGCCTGCGCGCCGACATGGACGCTCTGCCGATCCACGAGGCGACGGGGCTGCCCCATGCCTCGACCCAGGCCGGCAAGATGCATGCCTGCGGCCATGACGGGCACACGACGATGCTGTTGGGGGCCGCGCAGTATCTGGCGCGGACGCGCAATTTCGACGGCACCGCGGTCCTGATCTTCCAGCCCGCCGAGGAGGGTCTGGGCGGCGCCCGCGCCATGATCGCGGACGGGCTGTTCCAGCGGTTCCCGGTCGACGAGGTCTATGGCATGCACAACCAGCCGACCGGCCAGCCGGGCCGCGCGACGCTGTGCAAGGGGCCGGCCATGGCGGGGGCGTCCTTCTTCGACATCACCGTAACGGGCAAGGGCAGCCATGCCGCCATGCCGCAGCAGTCGCGCGACGCGCTGGTCGCGGCATCTGGGCTGGTCGGGCAGTTCCAGACGATCCTGGGCCGCAACGTCGCGCCGCTGGATCAGGCGGTTCTGTCGGTCACCCAGATCCATGCGGGCAGCGCCTACAACGTGGTGCCCGAAACCGCGACCCTGGCCGGCACGATCCGCTTTTTCCGCCCCGAGGTCCGCGACCTGATGCAGGCGCGGATGCGCGCCATCTGCGAGGGTGCCGCACAGGCCTTCGATCTGCGGATCACCTGCGAGTTCCGCGAGATCTTCGACGTGCTGGTGAACGATGCCGACCTGTCGGACGCCTGGACCCAAGCCGCCGCCGACGTGCTGGGCGCAGACAATGTGCGCGACGATTCCCAGCCCTTCACCGGGTCTGAGGATTTCGCCGACATGCTGCAGCAGGTCCCCGGCGCCTATGGCAACGTGGGCCATGCGGGCACTGTACCGCTGCACAATCCGGGCTTCGTGCTGGATGAAAGCATCCTGCCCGTCGGCGCGTCGATCTATGCGCGGCTGATCGAACGCCGCCTGCCGGTGGCGGCATGAGCGCGTTGGATCTGCCCTTCGACGCGGAGGAGATGCTGACGGGCCTGCGCCCCTGGATCGAATGCGAAAGCCCGACCTGGGACGCGGCCGCCGTTAGCCGGATGATGGACCTGGCCGCGCGCGATTTGTCCGCGATCGGCGCCACGGTCGAGACGGTGCCGGGCACCAAGGGCTTCGGCACCTCGATCCGCGCGACCTTTCCGCATGCCGATCAGGGCAAGCCGGGCATCCTGGTGTCGGGGCACATGGACACGGTCCATCCCCTGGGAACGCTCGAGAAGCTGCCCTTCCGCGTCCAGGACGGCAAGGCCTGGGGGCCAGGCATCATGGACATGAAGGGCGGCAATTACGTCTTTCTGGAGGCAATGCGCCAGATCGCGCGGGCCGGGCTGAGCACGCCCTTGCCGGTCACGTTCCTGTTCACCCCCGACGAGGAGGTCGGCACCCCCGCCACCCGCGGCCTGATCGAGGATGCCGCCCGCGGCCAGCGCGCCGTGCTGCTGCCCGAACCCGCGCTGCCCGACGGGGGCGCGGTGATCGGGCGATACGCCATCGCGCGGTTCGACCTGCTGACCCATGGCCGGCCCAGCCATGCGGGCTGGGCGCTGAAGGACGGGCGGTCGGCTATCACCGCCATGGCTCGCCGCATCCTGGAGATCGAGGCGATGACCACCGAGGACTGCACCTTTTCCGTGGGCGTGATCCATGCCGGGCAATGGGTGAACTGCGTGGCCTCGGAATGCCGGGCCGAGGTCCTGTCCATGGCCAAGACGCAAGCCGACCTGGACCGCGGCGTTGCGGCCATGCTGGCGCTGCAGGGCGAACGGGACGGGGTGGAATTCACCGTCACCCGCGGCGTCACCCGCCCGGTCTGGGAGCCGCAGCCGGGCACAATGGCGCTGTATGACCTCGCGCGCGACCTGTCGGCGCAGATCGGGTTCGAGCTGTCCTCGGACCGGTCGGGCGGCGGGTCGGACGGCAACTTCACCGGCGCGATGGGCGTGCCGACGCTGGACAGCATCGGCGTGCGCGGCCGCGGCCTGCATACGCTGGACGAACATATCGAGATCGACAGCCTGCCCGAGCGTGCGCGCCTGGCCGCGGGCCTGCTGACCCGGATCATCTGAGGACCCCATGACCGCATTTGCCGACCTGACCGCCGCCGCGATGACCGCGGGCTTTGCCGACCGCAGCCTGTCCCCGGTGGAGGTGACCCGCGCCGTCCTGGAGCGCATCGACGCCAGCGAGCCGGTGCTGAACGCGATGTGGACCGTCGATCACGACCAGGCGCTGGAGGCCGCCCGCGCGTCCGAGGACCGCTGGCGGCGGGGCGATCCGCTGACGGTAAACGGCGTGTCGCTGGACGGCGTGCCCATCACCATCAAGGAGAATATCGCCACCCGCGGCGTGCCCATGCCCCTGGGCACCGCGGTCAGCGACATGACGCCGCGCGCCGAGGACGCTCCCCCCGCCGCCCGCATGCGCGAGGCGGGGGCAGTCTTTCTGGGCCGCACGACCATGCCCGATTTCGGGATGCTGTCCTCGGGCCTGTCCAGCTTTCACCGGCTGGCGCGCAACCCGTGGAACACCGCCATGAACCCCGGCGGTTCCAGCGCGGGTGCGGGAGCGGCAGGGGCTGCGGGCTATGGGCCGATCCACTTGGGGACCGATATCGGCGGATCGATTCGGCTGCCCGCCGCATGGTGCGGGCTGGTGGGGCTGAAGCCCAGCTTGGGGCGCGTGCCGATCGACCCGCCCTTCATGGGGCGCGCGGCGGGACCGATGACGCGGACCGTCACCGATGCCGCGATGGCCATGGCGGTGCTGTCCCAGCCCGACGGGCGCGACCACATGTCCCTGCCACCCGCCACGATCGACTGGATGGACCTGGACCGCGACCTGAAAGGGCTGCGCGTCGGCCTGCTGATGGACGCTGGCTGCGGCATGGCGGTCGACCCGCAGGTCAGCGACGCCGTGACCGCCGCGACGGCCCTGTTCGAACAGGCTGGTGCCATCATCCGGCCCATCGATCCGTGGATGACTCCCGACCTGCTGCAGGGCCTGGATGATTTTTGGCGCACGCGGGCCGGGCTGGACGTGCTGGCGCTATCGCCCGAACAGCGGGCCCGGATCCTGCCGCTGGTGCGGGAATGGGCAGAATCGGGTCTGGGCCGGTCCGGAGAGGACGTCTGGCGCAGCTATGGCGCCACGGTCGAGATCCGTCGTCGCACCACGCAGGCCATGGCTGATCTGGACCTGATCCTGTCGCCCATCTCTCCGAATGTCAGCTTTCCGGCGGATTGGGCCTATCCCGCCGACAACGACGTGACCCGCGCGATGCAGCATATCGGCTTTACCGCCCCCTTCAACATCGGCGAACAACCGGCGATCAGCGTGCCCTGCGGCCATGACCGGAACGGCGTGCCCATCGGGTTGCAGATCGCGGGCCACCGGTTCGACGACCTGGGCGTACTGCGCGCCGCGCGGGCGTGGGAACGGATCGCCCCGCCCGCACGCCCCTGGCCCGTGGTCACGGGCTAGTCGTGCGAGGGCTTGTCCTGCGGGGAAAACAGGGCCGCGGCTTCCGACAGATAGCTGTCGGCGAAACCGCCTTGGGCCAGCCCGTCCAGGGCTGCTCCGACGCCATCTGCCGCGTCATGCGCGGCGCCCACGTCCCGCGACAGCTGCCGGTAATAGGACAGGTCCTTGGCCGCATTCCCGACCGAAAAGCGCATTCCCGACGTGTCCCCCGACAGCAGGAAGGGCGCGATCCGGTCCAGCGCGGCACCGTGCCCGCCGCCCTTGGACAGCACGTCGACAAAGGTCGCGTCACGGATGCCCGCCTGCCGCGCACAGGCCGCGGCCTCGCTGATCAGGGTCGCACAGCCGATCGAGACGAAGTTGTGCAGCAGCTTCAGCGTATGGCCCGCGCCGACGTCGCCCGCGTGAAAGATGTTCTCGGCGAACGTGCCCAGCAGGGGGCGCATGCGGTTGAACAGATCACCGTCCGCGCCCACCAGCAGGTTCAGGCGGCCTTCCTCAGCCTCCTTCGGGGTGCGGGTCATGGCCGCGTCCATGAATTCCCCGCCCGCCTCGCGCGTCAGCCCCGCCAGGCGCAGGGTCGATGCCGGGATCGCGGTCGAACAGTCGACGATCACGGTGCCCGGACGGATCGCGGCCAGCAGACCGCCCGCGCCCAGCAGCACATCCTCGACCTGGGGGGTGCCGGACAGGCACAGGATGACCGCGCGGCATTCCGCCAAGGCCTCCAGCCTGTCGACGCGGCGCGCACCAAGCGCCGTCAGGTCACCGACCGGCTGGTTGCCGGGATGATCCAGAAACAGCAGCGGCCACCCCTTGGCCGCAATGTTTCGCGCGATGCCGTGGCCCATCAGACCCACGCCCACCATGCCGACCGTCATCTTGTCCATCGTCTCCTCCTGTCCTGCCGGGGGGCCAGCTTGGGCGCTGGCCGTCCGGGCCACAAGGTGACCGGACGCAATTTTTCCACCGACCACAGGACTGCAGCATGATCATCGACGATCTGACCCGCATCGACACCAGCCTGATCTTCGTGGATGGCCACTGGACCCGCCCCCAAGGCGGCGCCCTGCCGGTCGAGGATCCGTCGACCGGCGATGCCATCGGGGTGATCGGTCGCGGCACCCCGGCCGATGTCGACGCCGCCGTCGCCGCCGCCCGCGCCGCCTTGGACGGCCCCTGGGGGGCGCTGACCGCCACCGACCGCGGGCGCATCCTGACGCGGATGTCCGCCCTGGTCCTGGACCGGGCCGAGGATCTTGCGATGATCGAGACGCTGGACGTGGGCAAGCCGCTGGACCAGTCGCGCCGCGATTCGGTGGCCCTGGCCCGCTATCTGGAGTTCTACGGCGGTGCGGCGGACAAGCTGATGGGCAGCACGATTCCCTATCAGCAGGGCTATACCGCCTATACCCTGCGCGAGCCGCATGGCGTCTGCGGGATCATCATCCCATGGAACTATCCCATGCAGATCCTGGGCCGGGCCGTCGCGGCGGCGCTTGCCGCGGGCAATGCCGTGGTGCTGAAGCCGGCCGAGGATGCGTCGCTCTCGGCCCTGGTCTTTGCGCAGATCGCCCATCAGGCGGGCCTGCCTCCCGGCGCGTTGAACGTCGTGACCGGCCTGGGGGCCGAGGTGGGCGCGGCACTGTCCGCACATCCGGGCGTGCATCATCTGTCCTTCACCGGCTCGGTCGGGACCGGAGCCGGCATTCAGCGCGCGGCGGCGGCCAACGCCGTGCCCGTAACGCTGGAACTGGGGGGCAAGTCGCCCCAGATCGTCTTTGACGATGCTGACCTGGACCGGGCGATCCCGGTTCTGGTCGGGGCCTGCATGCAGAATGCCGGGCAGACCTGTTCGGCCGCGTCGCGCGTCCTGGTGCAGGCCGGTGTCTACGACGAGGTGCGTCGCCGCATGTCCGACATCTTCAACGGGCTTGTGGCCGGACCGGCGCCCGACAGCCACGACCTGGGTCCGCTGGTGTCGGCGCGCCAGAGGCGACTGGTGCAGGATTTCATCGATCTTGGCACCCGCGAACTGACCTTGGCGGCTCAGGGGCGCCTGCATCCTGACGCGGCGGCCGGCGGCCATTTCGTGCGACCCACGCTGTTTGCGGACGTACCCCCCGATCACACCTTAGCGCAGCAGGAGATCTTTGGTCCGGTGCAGGTCATGATGCCCTTTGCCGACGAGGCGGAGGCCCTTCGCATTGCCAATGGCACCGATTACGGACTGGTCGCCGGCATCTGGACCCGCGACGGGGCGCGACAGCTGCGCCTGGCGGGCCGGCTGAACTGCGGCCAGGTCTTCATCAACAACTATGGCGCGGGGGGCGGGGTCGAGCTGCCCTTCGGCGGCATCGGCAAGTCGGGGCATGGTCGCGAAAAGGGGTTCGAGGCGCTGTACGGCTTCACCCGCACCAAGACCATCGCGATCCACCACGGTTGAAAGGCAGGGCGCCATGCGCCCCGCCCTGGCGATCAGAACACCGTCACCTGTGTGCCGATCTCTGCGACCGCATACAGCTTTTCGACATGCTCGTTATACAGGCCATAGCAGCCCGACGACGACCGCCGCCCGATCTTGCGCGTGTCATGGGTGCCGTGGACCAGATAGGCCGGCCAGCCCAGGTACAGGCCGAACTTGCCCAACGGGTTTTCGGGCGCGCCCCCCTCGACCCGCTGCGGCAGGGTCGGATCCTTGACGCGCATGCTGGGCGTGGGCGTCCAGGGCGGGTTGGCGACCTTGCGCACGATCTCGGTCTGGCCGCGGCGGGTCAGTTCGTCTGTCATCGGGATCGCGCAGGGAAAGACGAAATGCACGCTTTCGTCACCCGACCAGAAATGCACCGCGCGCGAGGTCACGTCGGCCAGCAGAACCCCCTTGCCCAAGGACGGATAGAAATCCTGCCAATGCCGCGCGCGGAACGACGACTGGTTGCGCTGCGGTCCCGGGTTTTCCTGGCCATAGGCCATGGCGGGGATCAGGACGCCCGTCGCCGCAAGACCCTGAAGGAAGGTTCTTCGGTCGCCGAAGGGACGATTCGTGGACATGCTGCTGCCTCGTGCTTGTATTGGCCTTTTCAGCGACAATAGCCCCGCGCGTGCCTTCCCCCAAGCCCCCGCCGCAAGGTTGACGGCCCACCCCGGAGATTCTGCAACAGATGCAGGGGCACGCGGCCGATCACGCCTGCGGCAACGGACCCGCGGGACGCACCGCCTGCAACAGCGCATTGAGCGCCGCCCGGCTGAGCGGCTTGACCAGCGACCGGTCCATCCCGGCCTGACGAAAGCTTGCCAGATCCGCTGGCATGGCATGGGCCGTCAGGGCCACGATGGGGCAGTCGCGGTTGGGGCCGTCACCCGCGCGAATGCGCCGGGCCGCGTCGATGCCGTTCATGCGGGGCATGCTGATATCCATCAGGATCAGGTCGAACCGGCGCTGTTGGGCGGCGGCGACGCCGGCAAGGCCATCCTCGGCCTCGGTCACCTCGCATCCTTGGCGGCGCAGCATCTCGCGGGCGACCAGACGGTTGATGGCATTGTCCTCGACCATCAGAATGCTGAGGCCGGGACAGTCCGGACTGGCCACCGCCTGCTGGGGCACCGTGTCGGGCGCAACGGGCGCAGGCTCCAGAGGCAGCATGATCCGGAACGCGGTCCCCCTGCCCGGCTGGCTTGAGACCGTGATCTTTCCGCCCATGGCATCGACCAGGCCCTTGACGATGCTGAGACCAAGTCCCGTCCCCTCTACCTTGCGGTCGAAGGTCGAACCCAACGTGACGAACGCATCGAAGATCCTGTCCAGATCGCCTGCGGGGATGCCAATACCCGTATCGGTCACGCGCAACGTGACGTGTCCCGGTGGCCCCGACGTATCGACCAGCACGGTGATATGTCCGTTCTCGGTGAACTTGATGGCGTTGCCGACCAGGTTCACGACGATCTGTTCCAGCCGCGCCGCATCGCCCAGGACCGGCGCCATATCGTCGCCGGAATATACCGCCATCAATTGGTTGCCCGCCGCCTGTGCCTGCGTCTGCAGACCCAGGATCGCCGAATCGACCAAGCTGCGCAGGTCGACCGGGTTCCGGGCCAGAACCAACTGACCGCTGCGCGCTCGCGAGGTGTCCAGCACATCGTTGACATGGCCCAGCAGCATGCGGCCGGAATGCTCCATCGCGGCGACGTACTGGCGCTGGCGGTCGTCCAGTTCGGTCAGGCTCAGCAGGTCCAGCAAGCCCAGAATGCCGTTCAGGGGGGTCCGCATCTCATGGCTCATCACGGCGATCATGCGCGTCTTGGCCTGTTCGCCCGCGACGGCGCGGTCACGGGCCTCGATCAGTTCGGCCTCCTCGGCCGCGCGTCGGGACACGTCGCGCACGAAGGCGACCACCAGCGGTCCGTCCTCTCCTCGGGCGACCGACATGGACAGTTCGACGGGGATGATCCGGCCCGACTTGTGCCGGGCGGCGGTCTGCATGATATCGGGCCCGCCGGCGCGCGGGCGGGTGGTGCCGTCACGGACCCGGGCCAGAACCTCGCGCACCTTGGCACGCCGGTCGTGCGGGGTCAGCAGGTCGACGACGTCCGCGCCCACGGCCTCGGCCCGGTCATATCCGTAGATGCGCTGTGCTGCGGCGTTGAAACCCAGGATCCGCCCATCGGGGCGCGCCACCAGGATTGCGTCGATCGACGCCTCGAACAGCGAATTCAGGCGATTGCTGACCGCGGCGATGCGGCGGTTTCGTTCGCCCGCGCTGCGCACCATCGCGGCCAGGACCACGACGCTGCCCGCCAGCACCATGAACAACGGAACGACCAGCAGCGACAGGGTCGTCAATGCGCGGGCCACGCCTTCGCGGCGCAGCGCGGATTTCTCGGCGAACAGCCGCACCCCCTCCAGCGACACCTGCCTGACCAAGGGCACGGCCGCGTCGACGATGGGCATGATCCGGGGCAGACCCGCGATCAGTCCCGCGTCATCGCCGTCGATCACCGGCACGGCGGCGTCCAGCCCGGACTGGATCGCCATCAGCGCGGTCGAGATGCCGGGTTCCGCGCGCAGGTGGTCATAGGTCCGCCCCTGCTGCAGCGTCTGGATGCGCGAATAGAAGATGTCGAACCGCTGCCGCAGATCTTGCGCCTGATCCGCGCCGGCACCGGGCGCGGCCAGCAGCAGCGCGGCACGCTGCAGGGCCAGAACCTCGACCTCGGACTGGGCCAGGAACCATTGGGTGTTGTCCGTGGCGGCGGTCCCCATCTCGTCGATCTGACGGCGCGCATCGACCTGCAGCAGCCAGACGACCAGCCCCAGGGCCAGGATCACGCAACCGAAGAAGGCGGGCATCATCCTGACCGCCCGCGCGATGCGCGGGGGATGCAGGTCGGTGCCCACCGCGTTGATCACCTCACGGCCTCGATCCGGACCAGCTGCCAGATGCTGCGGGCATAGGTCACTTCGGACTGCAGCGCAGGATCGGAGTCATAGGGATAGATGACCCAGAGCGGCCCCTTGTCGCGCACGGACATCGCCTGCCCGTCCTGCTGGAACGCGACGATGGGATAATCCGCCGTCACCTCGTCCACGGGAATCTGTACCGCGTAATCGTTGATCGCCACGGCCGAGACCGTGCCCTGATCGATGCCTGCATCGGTCAGGATCGTCTGCAGCGGGACCCCGGTGAAGGTCGGCTGCCCCTCCGTCCAGATGGTCGAGGTGGCAAAGCTAACCGGCCCAAACGCCTGAAGCGCCGCCTGATCATAGGTCTGCGTGCCGTCCAGACCGACGACGGTCAGCAACGGATCGTCGGCCAGCGCCGGACCCGCCAGCGCAAGCAAAAGGGAAAGGGCTGCGATCTTCATGAAACTGCCGTCGACAGGGTTGGTCGGGGTTGCGGTGTCGCGTCATCTTGACGTCCGCTGCGCCATTCTGGCAGCGAATCCTTTCTAAAATGCTATCGACCGACCGATGCTCTTTACTGGTATGGAAGTATGGTATAAATTTGCCGAAAAGGGCCTGACATGATTCCGATCCGCGCTGCCACGACCGCCCAGCAGGTCCATGACTGGTTGTACCGCTGCGTCCTGCGCGGCGACCTGCTGCCGGGCACGCGCCTGTCGGAGACCGAGATCGCGGCCCAGGTCAACCTGTCGCGCCAACCCGTGCGCGAGGCCTTCATCCGGCTTGCCGCCGATGGGTTGGCCGAAGTGCTGCCCCAACGGGGCACCTATATCGGGCGCATCTCGATGCGGGCGGTGCTGTCGGCGCGCTTCATCCGCGAGGCGGTGGAAAGCGACCTGGCCCGCCATGTGGCCGCCACCCGCCCCGACCTGACCGCGATGGCCGCCGAACTGACCGTGCAGGAAAGGTGCGATGTCGAAGGCGACGTGCCGGGGTTCATCGAATCGGACGACCGGTTCCACCGGGCCATGGCCCTGGCGGCGGATCAGGGCGCCGTCTGGCAGGATCTGGAACGGCTCAAGGCCCAGATGAACCGCCTGCGGCACCTGTCGATGCGCGTCTTCGACCGCAGCCAGACCATCGCCCAGCACCGTGCCGTCCTGACCGCGCTGCAGGCCGGCGACGCCGATGGCGCCGAAGATGCCATCCGCACGCATCTGCGCCAGATGCTGACCGAACTGCCGCAGATGGCCGCGGCGCATCCCGACTATTTCACCGACTGAAAGGTCCCGAAGCATGCCGCAAGCCGACCCTATCCGCATCCTGTCCATCGGCGAGGCCATGGTCGAGATGTCACGCGCCCCCGATCCGGACCTGTGGCGGATGGGCTTTGCCGGCGACACGCTGAACACGGCCTGGTATCTGCGCCGCCTGTTGGACGACGCCTGGCAGGTCGACTATCTGACGCGGGTCGGCACGGGCGACTTTTCGACCCGGATGGTCGAGTTCCTGCGGGCCGAAGGGCTGGGCACCGCCCATGTCAGCCGTCAGCCCGATGCCGAGATCGGCCTCTATGCGATCAGCCTGACGAACGGGGAACGCAGCTTCTCCTACTGGCGCGACACGTCCGCGGCGCGGCGGCTGGCCGACGACCCGACCCTGCTGCACGCCGCCCTTCAGGGCTGCGCAATGGCCTATCTGTCGGGGATCACGCTGGCGATCCTGCCCCCGCAGGGACGCATCGGCCTGATGCAGGCGCTGGACCGGGCGCGGCAGGCCGGCACCACGGTCGTCTTCGACACCAACCTGCGGCCGCGCCTTTGGGCCGACGCGGACACCATGCGTGCGGTCACGCAGGACGCCGCCGGCCGCGCGGATCTGGTCCTGCCCAGCTTCGACGACGAGGCCGCGCTGTTCGGCGATGCCGATCCGCAGGCGACGCTGGACCGCTATCTGGCCCTGGGCGCGGGCCAGGTGGTGGTCAAGAATGGCGGTGGGCCGATCCGGTTCGGTGGGCGCGATGGTGCGGGCCACATCGACGATCTCAGCGTCGAGAGCCCGGTCGACAGCACCGCCGCGGGCGACAGCTTCAATGCGGGCTATCTGGCGGCACGGCTGACGGGGGCCGATTGCGCCGGTGCCATCCGGGCCGGGCACGCGCTTGGGCGACAGGTGATCCGCCATCCGGGCGCGTTGATCCGGCAGGCGGTCGAGGACGCGCGGCGCTGACTACAGCACCGCGCCGATCTGCCAGGGCAGAAACTCGTGATCGCCCAGGCCCAGGGCCTCGCTTCGGGTGACCTGGCCCGAGGCGGTGCGCAGGATCAGATCGACGATCTGGCGGCCCTTGTCGTCAAGGCTGACACCGGACAGCACGTCGCCGCAGTTCAGGTCCATGTCGTCGCGCATTGCGGCGAACAGGGCATCGTTCGTCGCCAGCTTGAGGGTGGGCGCGGGTTTCGACCCGAAGGCTGATCCGCGCCCGGTGGTGAACACGATCAGCTGCGCACCCCCGGCGATCTGACCCGTGGCCGAGACCGGGTCGTAACCCGGCGTGTCCATGAAGTTCAGGCCCGGCGCGGTGATGGGTTCGGCATAATCCAGCACGGCGTTCAGCGGCGTGGCGCCCGCCTTGGCCACCGCGCCCAGGGATTTCTCAAGGATCGTCGTCAGCCCGCCCGCCTTGTTGCCGGGGCTGGGATTGTTGTCCAGCGAGGCACCGTTCATCGCGGCATACCCCTCCCACCAGCGCAGGCGGGCCAGCAGCCGGTCGGCCAATGCGGGGTCGGCGGCGCGGTCCAGCAGCAGGCGTTCCGCGCCGTGGATCTCGGGCGTCTCGGAGAGCACGACCGATGCGCCCTGCGCGGCCATGATATCGCAGGCCACCCCAAGTGCCGGGTTTGCCGTGATGCCCGAAAATCCGTCCGACCCGCCGCATTGCAGCCCGATCCGCAGGGCCGATGCCGGGGCGGGTGCGCGCGTCACCGCATTGACCTGCGGCAGCATCTGGCGGACACGGGCCTTGATGGCGTCGATGGTCGCGCGGGTGCCGCCGTTGTCCTGGATCGTCAGCCCATGAAAGCGCGCGGCCTGTCCCAGCTCCTGCTTCATGCGGGCGATCTGCATCACCTCGCAGCCCAGACCCACGAACAGTGCGGCCCCGACGTTCGGGTGCCCGGCATGCCCGGTCAGCACCCGCTGCAGCGCGATCCAGCCCGGTCCGCTGTCGGCCATCCCGCAGCCCGATCCATGGGCAAAGGCCACCACCCCGTCCACGTTCGGATAATCGGCCAGCGCGCCCTCGGCCTGCAATTCGTCGGCGGCGCGGCGGATGACCGTCGCCGAACAGTTGACCGTCGCCACCAGCGCCACGAAGTTGCGCGTGCCGACCTGTCCGCCGTCGCGGTGATAGCCCTGAAACTGCAATTCCCGCCCGCGATGCCGGTCAAGAGCCGCCCGCGCGGCCGCAAGCCCGGCGCCGGGGGTCTGGTCGCGGTCGTGATCGCCAAAGGCCAGGTTGTGGCTGTGAACGTGATCGCCCGACGCGATGTCGCAGGTGGCATAGCCGATGACCTGCCCGTACTTCACCACCGCCGCCCCCCGCGCGATGTCCGTGCGGGCGATCTTGTGTCCGGCAGGCGCCAAGCCGCGCGCGGTCAGGATGGCGACGGTGTCCGACGGATTCAGGACCAGCGGTTCAGCCACTTGCGGCGACCCGCGCGCCATCACGCACCAGCCGGGTCAGCGCATCGGTCAGGTCCGCGCGGAACCCCGCATCGTCGCGCAGTACGGCGGGAAAGACCTGCGACAGGGCCAGGAACCCGTCGACCGTCGCCGCCGGATCGTCGCGCCACAGCGCGGCCATCTGCAGGGCCAGCGGGTCCTTGACCTCGATCGCCCCGCACGTCTCGTCGCGACCCGAGGCATAGCGCATCCAGGCCGCCACGGCCAAGGTCAGCCCCGGTACGGGCCGCCCGGCGGCGCGGCCTTCGGCGATGGTGCCAAGGATGCGCTGCGGCAGCTTCTGGCTGCCGTCCATGGCGATCTGCCAGGTTCGGTGACGGATCGCCGGATTGGCATAGCGCGCCGCCAGCGCGTCGGCATAGGCCGCAAGATCGGTGCCCGGCGGCGGCGTCAGCGCCGGGATGATCTCGGACCGCCACAGACGGTCGACGAATTGCGCCATCACCGGGTCGGCCATCGTGTCGGCGATGGTCTGGTGCCCGGCCAGATAGCCCAGATAAGCTAGGCTGGAATGGGTGCCGTTCAGCATCCGCAGCTTCATGTGCTCGAACGGCGTCACGTCGTCGACCAGCTGCACACCGACCGCGCCCAGATCCGGGCGGCCGTTGCAGAACCGATCCTCGACCACCCATTGGCGGAAGGGTTCGTGCATCACCGGGGCTTCGTCGCGCCGGCCCGTCAGGGTCTCGACCCGGTCCAGATCAGTGGGCGTGGTCGCCGGAACGATGCGGTCCACCATGGTCGAGGGGAAGGCCCCTTGCGCCTCGATCCAGACGGCCAGATCGGGGTCGATCAGCCGCGCCAGGTCCAGCACGACGCCACGCACGACATGGCCGTTTTCCGGCAGGTTGTCGCAGCACAGCACGGTGAAGGGCGGGATGCCCGCCGCGCGACGCGCCTGCAGGGCCCGGACAAGAAAACCCGGCGCCGATCTGGGCAGCGGATTGTCCAGATCATGGCGGATGTCGGGGTGATCGGCGTTCAGCCGCCCCGTGGAAGGCTCATGGCAATAGCCCTTTTCGGTGACCGTCAGGCTGACGATCCGTACCGCGGGTGCGGTCATCGCGTCCAGCACGGCCTGGGGGTTTTCGGGCGCGAGCAGAACGTCGCGCAGCACGGTGACGACCTGCGCGGTCTCTCCCTCCGGTCCCAGCTGCAGCGCGGTATAGGCCCAGCCCTGCGGGGCCAGCCGGTCGCGCGTGCCGGGCGATTGCAACGACACGCCGATGATCCCCCAGTCACCGCCAAAAGCCGCCATGGCCTGTTCGACATAGATGGCGCCATGCGCGCGAAAGAACGCGCCCAGGCCCAGATGAACGATGCCCGCGGGTCCGGCGGACGGGGTATGGTGCAACCTAGCGGGCAAGCCAGCCTCCATCGACGTTGAGGATCGCGCCGTTGACGTAATCGGACGCGGGCGCGGCCAGGAACACGGCGGTCTGGGCGATATCCTCGGGGCGACCCCACCGGCCGGCGGGGATGCGCTCCAGGATGGCGCGGCTGCGGTCGGGATCGGCGCGCAGTGCCTGCGTGTTGTTCGTCTCGATATAGCCCGGGGCGATGGCGTTGACGTTCAGGCCGCGCCCGGCCCATTCGTTGGCCATCAGCTTGGTCAGCCCCGCCACGCCATGTTTCGACGCGGTATAGGACGGCACCCGGATGCCGCCCTGAAAGGACAGCAGCGACGCGATGTTGATGATCTTGCCCCTTCCCCGTGGCAGGGCGGCGCGCGCGAAGGCCTGGCAGGTGAAGAACAGCGCCTTGGCATTCACGTCCATCACCGCGTCCCAATCGGCCTCGGTGAAATCGACCGCATCGTCGCGGCGGATGATGCCCGCATTGTTCACCAGGATGTCGATCGGCTGGTCCGCGAACACGTCACGCGCCACCATCGGATCGGCGAAATCCAAGGTCAGCGACCGCCCCGCCTTGTCAGACACCTGGCCCATCATCGCCACCGTCTCGGCGCAGTCGCGCCGGCCGCTGGCGATCACGTCCGCCCCGGCCTGCGCCAAGGCCACGGCGATGGCCTGGCCGATGCCGGTATTCGCGCCGGTGACCAGGGCTGTGCGTCCCTCAAGGGAAAAGGGGGTCACCGCAGGTCCTCCGGCTGGATGAAGTCCATGTCGGTGTAATCGACATTGTCCCCCGCCATCGCCCAGATGAAGGTGTATTCGCCAATGCCCGCGCCGGAATGGATCGACCAGGTCGGCGACAGCACCGCCTGTTCGTTGGCCACGAACAGGTGGCGCGTCTCTTGCGGTTCGCCCATCAGGTGCAGGACCCGCGATTCCGGCGCCATGCCGTGATAGAGGTATGCCTCCATCCGGCGGTCATGGACGTGGGCGGGAATGGTGTTCCAGACCGACCCTTCCTGCAACGAGGTATAGCCCAGCACCAGTTGGCAGCTTTCCATGACCAGCGGGTGGATGAACTGCTTGATGACGCGCTTGTTCGAGGTCGCGGTCGCACCCATCTCGACCTTCTTGGCCTGATCGACGGTGATCAGCCGGTGCGGCAGCGCACGATGCGCGGGCGCCGAGGTGATGTAGAACCGCCCCCCGCCCGAAAACGTCACCGCCCCCGCACCCATGCCCAGATACAGCACGTCGCCATTGGCCATGTCCCAACCCTGCCCCGCGGCCTCCACCCGGCCCGGCCCGCCGATATTGACGATGCCCATCTCGCGGCGGTCAAGAAAACTGGGCGTGCGGGTCTCGTCGATGGCGTCCAGGGTCAGGGGCGCCCCGTCCGGCACCGCGCCGCCAACCACGAAGCGGTCGTAATGCGTATAGGTCAGGCGGATCTGACCGGCGGCGAACAGACCCTCGACCAGGAAATGCTGCCGCAGTTGGGCGGTGTCCATGCCGCGGGCGTGGTCCGGGTGGATCGCGTGGCGGGTTTCGACATGCGTCATAGGGGTCCTTTCACAGAAAATCGTCGCGGCGGGGGGTGAAGCTGTCGATCAGCACACCCTCCTCCAGGCACAGGCAGCCGTGTTCGGCGCCCGAGGGAATGATGAAGGCGTCGCCGGGCCCGACCTCGGACGGCTGGCCGTCGACGGTGAAGCGGTAGCGGCCCGACTGGACATAGGTCGACTGCACATGCGGATGGCTGTGCAGCGCGCCCCGGTCGCCCGCCGCAAAGGCGAAGCGGACGACCATCAGGTCCGGCGCATGGGCCAGGACGGTGCGGACGGGATCGGTCATTGCGACACCTTCACCAGCGGAACACGGAGGGCAGCCACAGCGACAGCGCCGGGACATAGGTGACCAGCATCAGCGTGGCGAAGGCCGCGCCGTAGAACGGCCAGATCGTGCGCATCGCCTGCCAGATGCTGATGCGGCCCACCGCGCAGCCCACGAACAGCACCGCGCCGACGGGCGGCGTGCACAGGCCGATCCCCAGGTTCAGGATCATGATGACCCCGAAATGCACCGGATCGACGCCGAAGGCGGTGGCGACCGGCAGAAAGATCGGCGTGGTGATGACGATCAGCGGCGACATGTCCATGAACGTCCCCAGGATCAGAAGGACGATGTTGATCATCAACAGGATCACGATGGGGTTGCTGGACACGCTTTGCAGGATCTCGACCAGCTGTGTCGGCACGCGCAGATAGGCCAGAAGCCAGCCGAAACAGGCCGCGCAACCGATCACCAGCAGCACCATGGCGGTGGTGCGCACAGCACCCTTGGTCGCCTCGACAAATTCGGACCAAGGCAGGCTGCGATAGACCAGGGCCGTCACCAGCAGCGCATAGACCACCGCCACGTTCGAGGATTCGGACGCCGTGAACCAGCCCGACCGCACGCCCCCGAAGATGATCGCGATCAGGATCAGGCCGGGCATGGCGGACACGAACAGCGCGCCCAGCATCCGCAGGCCCGGGAACGGCTCGGTCGGATAGCCCTTCCGGCGCGCGACCCACCAGGCGGTGACCATCAGCGATACCGCCAGCAGCAGACCTGGAATGATGCCGGCGGTGAAGAGGTCTGCGATGGACAGACGGCCCCCGGCGGCGATGGAGTAGATGATCATGTTGTGGCTGGGCGGTATCATCAGCGCGATGATCGAACTGACGACCGTGATGTTCACGGCGTAATCGACGTCGTAACCGCGCGCCTTCATCTGGGGGACCATCAGGCCGCCCACCGCGCTGGCGTCGGCCGCGGCCGACCCGGACACGCCGCCGAACATCAGCGAGGCCATGATGTTGACCTGGCCCAGCCCGCCGCGCATGTGCCCGACCATCGCACCGGCCAGCGCCACCAGGCGCCGGGCGATGTCGCCCCGCACCATCAGGTCGCCCGCGAAGATGAAGAACGGGATGGCGATCAGCGCAAAGACCGAGATGCCGCTGTTCAGGCGCTGGAACACCACCACCGGCGGCAGCCCCATATAGAGGACGGTCAGAAAACTGGCCACGCCCAGGCAGAAGGCCACCGGCGTGCCGATCATCAGCAGCGTGACGAAGCTGCCGAACAGGATCCACAATTCCATGATCTCAGGTCCTTTCGCGGGGGCGCGCAGCCTTGCCGTCCAGAAGGTCATCGGCGCGCACCGCACCCGGCGCGCCGTCGACGACGCCGTCCGCGGCATCGTCCATGTCACCAAAGCGCATCGTCTTCAGCCCCGCCGCGCGGCGCAGGATGCGTTCGACCGAAAACAGCATCAGCAGGATGCCGCCCCCGATCAGCGGCGCGAAATCCCACAGGCGCGAAATGCCGATGCCCGGCACCACGCCGCTGGCCGCGCGCGCCGCCAGTTGCCAGCCGAACCACGCCATGCCGAAGCCGAAGGCCGTCACGACCACGTCGGACAGGCTGTGGAACCACGGCCGCCAGCTTTCCGGCACGACCATCAGGCCCACATCGAACGACAGGTGATAGCCTTCCTTGACCCCCACGGCGGCGCCCAGGAAGATGAACCAGCCCATCAGCATGACGGCGGCCGGTTCGGCCCAGAACAGGCTGGACCCCATCACGTAACGGAAGAACACCTGCGCAAAGACAAAGGCGGTCATCAGGACCAGCCCGATTCCCGCCAGCCACAAGGCCGCCTGCGCGACCGCGCCGGTCAGCGTGGCAAATCTGATCATCCCCTCGCGCATCGCGCATCCCCCGGAAAAGAAAAGGCCGCCCGCGAGGTCCGCGGGCGGCGTGATGTCACTGGGTCGCGCGGATGCGTTCGACCAGGTCCTTGTTCTCGGGGGTGGTCACGTACTTGTCGTAGACGGGCACCATCGCCTCGATGAACGGGGTCTTGTCGATCTCGGTGATGACCTCGGCACCGGCGGCGGTCACCTTGTCCAGCGATTCCTGTTCCTGCGCCGCCCACAGCTCGCGCTGCAGGGTCGAGGAATTCTGCGCCGCCTCGCGCAGGATCGCCTGATCCTCGGGGGTCAGCTTGTCCCAGCTGGTCTTGGACATCGCGACCAGTTCGGGAACGATCAGGTGCTCGTCCAGGGTGAAATACTTGGCGACCTCGGCGTGGCCCGAGCTGTCATAGCTGGGAAAGTTGTTCTCGGCCCCGTCGATCACGCCGGTCTGGATGCTGGAATAGACCTCTCCATAGGGCATCGGCGTGGCGTTGGCGCCAAGCGCATCCATCATGTCGACGAACACGTCGTTCTGCATGACGCGGAACTTCATCCCCTCGAGGTCGGCGATCGACTGGATCGGCCGCTGCGAGTTGTAGAAGCTGCGCGCCCCGCCATCATACCAGGCCAGTGCCACCAGATCGCGCTCCTCGAACGCGGCGGCGATCTCCTCGCCGATGGGACCGTCCAGGACCGCGTGGCTGTGCTCGACGGACGTGAACAGATAGGGCAGCGACATGATCTGGGTGACCGGCACGATGTCGTTGAACGACCCGAAGCTGGCGCGGACCATGTCGATGACGCCGAACTGGGTCTGCTCGATCGTGTCCTTCTCCTCGCCCAACTGGGACGACGGGAACACCTCAATGCAGATGCGGCCGTCGGTCTTCTCGCGGACCTCCTCGGCCATGGCCTTGACGCCCTCGACCGTCGGATAGCCGTCGGGATGGGTGTCGGACGACCGCAGCGTGATCTCGCAGGCGGTGGCGAAGCTGGCCGAGGCCAGCAGGCCGGCCAAAGTTGTCATCAGCAGTTTCATGTTATCCTCCCAGATACAGATGCTCAAAGCTTGTAGGCCCGCTTGGCCAGGCCATAGGTCAGGTCGCGCGCCACCTCGGGGGCCTCGTCCTCCTCCAGACGTCCCGATGCGACCAAGTCGGCCAGCCAGGCGCAATCGACCCTGCGCGCCACGTCGTGACGGGCCGGGATCGAACAGAAGGCGCGTGTGTCGTCGTTGAACCCCACGGTGTTGTAGAACCCCGCCGTTTCCGTGGTCATCTCGCGAAAGCGGCGCATCCCTTCGGGGCTGTCATGGAACCACCAGGCCGGACCCAGCCGCAGGCAGGGCCAGACCCCGGCCATCGGTGCCAGTTCGCGGGCATAGGCGGTCTCGTCCAGCGTGAACAGGATCACCGTCAGGCGCGGGTCCATGCCCACCGCATTCAGCAGCGGCCGCAGCGCGGTCACGTAATCCGTGCGGCCAGGGATGTCGAAGCCCTTGTCGCGGCCGAACATCGCCAGCACGTCGTCGGAATGGTTGCGGCGCGACCCGGGGTGGATCTGCAGGACCAGCCCGTCGTCAAGGCTCATGCGCGCCATCTCGGTCAGCATGTGGCCGCGGAACGCGTCTGCCTCCTCTGCGGTGCAGGTGCCGCGCAGGGCCTTGGCGAACAGCGCAGCGGCCTGGTCGCGGGGCAGATCCTCCGTCCGGGCCGAGGCGTGGCCATGGTCGCTGGACGTCGCGCCATGGTCGATGAAGAACGCCCGACGCGCCCGATGCGCGTCCAGGTATCCGTCCCAGGTCGCGGTGTCGAACCCGGTCTGCTGGCCCATCAGCGCGACATTGTCGACGAACCCGGCCATCTCGGGGTCGATCACGCCGTCCGCACGATAGGCGGTGATGACCCTTCCCCCCCAGTCGCTGTCGCGGATCATCCGGTGCCAGCGCAGATCGTCGGTCGCGGCCTCGGTCGTGGCGATCGCCTCGATGTTGAAACGGTCGAACAGCGCGCGGGGCCGGAATTCGGGTCGGGCCAGGCACTCGGCGATGTGATCGTAATACCAGTCGGCCGTGTCTTCGGACAGGCGGCGGTCAATGCCGAAGACGTGCTGGAAGCTGTGGTCCAGCCACAGGCGCGACGGCGTGCCGCGAAACAGCGGATAATGCCGCGCGAACAGCCGCCAGATGGTCCGCCCATCCGTTTCGGTCGGCCCGCCATCGGCGCGGGGCACCCCCAGGTCGGTCAGCGCCACCCCCTGCGAACACAGCATGCGGAACACGTAATGGTCGGGCGTCACGAACAGCTGCGCGGGGTCGGGAAACGCCTCGTTCTCCGCAAACCAACGCGGATCGGTATGGCCGTGTGGGCTGATGATCGACAGGTCGCGCACCTGTTCGTACAGCGCGCGGGCCAGATCGCGGGCGCGGCCCTGGGTCGGGAACAGGCGGTCGTCGTCCAGCAGTGTCATGTGATCCCCTCCGACTCACTTGCCATTCCGCTAGTCGTCTAATATGCTAGTTTACAGGTTCGGTCAACGCGGGGATGATCATGTCGGTTCAGGAACTGGACAGCTTGCCACCGCTGCAGGATCTGCGCCCCCGCACCGTCACCGACCAGATCTTCGAGCATCTCTATGCACGGGTCGTCGGGCTGGACCTGCCCCCCGGCGCAAAGCTGTCCGAGGCCGAGGTCGCGGCCCGGATGGGCGTGTCGCGCCAACCGGTGCGCGACGCCTTCTATCGGCTGTCGCAGCTGGGCTTCATCCAGATCCGCCCGCAGCGCGCGACCACCGTCACCCCGATCTCGACCGAGGCGGTGATGCAGGCCTATTTCATCCGCAGCGCGCTGGAACAGGCGACCATGCGGGTCGCGGCGCTGACGTTGCAGCCGTCGGACTGGGATGGCCTGGAACGCCTGATCGACCTGCAGGAAGCCGCCAGCCGGGAGGACCGGCGCAGCGATTTCCATGCCCTGGACGACCAGTTCCACCGCGACATCTGCGCGGCGGCGGGCAAGGAATTCGTCTGGAACCTGGTGCGCGACAACAAGGGCCACATGGACCGCGCGCGCTTTCTGTCGCTGTCCTACGGCGCCTCGACCGCGTTCATCGAGCATCGGGAAATCCTGGCCGCCCTGCGTGCCCGCGACCCCGAGGCCGCCGCAGGCGCCCTGCGCGACCATCTAAGCCATATCGAACACATCCTGGAACGGCTGCGCATCGACCAGCCGGGCATCCTGGCCTAGCCGGCCGGGACCACCAGCACCGCCCGGAAATCGTTGACATTGGTCAGCGTCGGCCCGGTGCGGATCAGGCTGTCCGTCGCGTCGAACAGGCTGTAGCTGTCATGCCCCGCCAAGGCCGCACGCATGTCCAGGCCCAACTCCGCGACCCGCTGCGGCAGATCGGGGCCGATGATGGCGCCCGCCGCATCCTCGGTCCCGTCGATGCCGTCGGTGTCCGCGGCAAGCGCGTGGATGCCCGGCTGCCCGCGCAACGCCACGGCCAGGGACAGAAGAAACTCGGTGTTGCGCCCGCCGCGGCCGGGATCGCCCTGGCCGATGGTCACGGTCGTCTCTCCGCCCGACAGCAGGACCGCGGGGGCCGGGGCGGGGGTGCCATGGGCGGCGGTCGCGCGGGCGATGCCGGCCATGGCGATGCCCAGTTGCGCGGCCTCTCCCTCCAGCGCGTCGCCCAAGAGGACCGGTGTCACCCCGGCCCGCTCCGCCACGCGGGCGGCCGCCAGCAACGACATCTGCGGCGTGGCGATCAGGCGGTAATCGGCGTCGAAGGCCGCAGCGGGCTGCGGCGGCGCCATCAGCAGATCACGCGCCGCCTGCGGCAGGGCCGGGCCAAGCCGGTCGACCAGCCAGGACAGGTCCTGTCCGGCGGTGGGGTCCGGCACCGTCGGACCGGACGCGATGGCCGCCGGATCGTCGCCCGGCACATCGGAGATCGCCAGCGTCACCAGCCGTGCGGGCGCGGCCGCCTGCGCCAGCCGCCCGCCCTTGATCGCCGACAGGCGCCGGCGGACGCGGTTCATGTCCTCGATCGTCAGCCCCGACCGCAGCAGCAGGCGGTTGACCACGATCTTGTCCTCCAGCGTCAGCGGCGCGCCGGGCGCCGCCATCAGCGCCGACCCCCCGCCCGAGATCAGCGCCAGCAGCAGGTCGTCCGGTCCCGCCGCCTTGGCCGCAGCCAGAATCCGTTCGGCGGCATCCTGCGACGCCGCGTCAGGCACAGGGTGGGACGCCTGGCACACGGTGATGCGCCGCGTCGGAACCTGGTGCCCATGCCGCGTGACCACGATGCCGGACAGGTCGACATCGGGCCAGGCGGCCTCCAGCGCGGCGGCCATGGCGGCGGCGGACTTGCCCGCGCCCACCACGATGCAGCGGCCCTGCGGCTTGGGCGGCAGGTGATCGGCAAGCACCTGCGCGGGATCGGCGGCGCCCACCGCCGCATCGAACATGTCGCGCAACAGCGCCTGTGCCTGGTCCTGGTTCATTCCGCCTCCATCGGTGATCGCGTCGCCCGGGGGCGCGCCTGTGGCGCCATCATAGGGATGGTGCCGCGGTTTGCCAGCACCGCCGCCGCTGGCCCCTGCCCCGCCGATCTGCTAGGGCGCCCCGGATTGCGGCCCCGCGCCGCCCCAACCCGCCCGAGGCCCCGGTGACCCAGCATGTTCTGCGCAGCGTCCTTCGCGACGGCACCGGCGATCTGCACGCCACGCTGGATGCGCAGGTGGGCGCGCTGGACAGCCCGGCGGCCTATCTGGCCTATCTGCGCGGCAGCCACGCGTTTCGCAGCGCCATCGATCCGCTGCTGGAGGCCGGGTCCGCCCGGATCGGCTGGCGGCCGGTGATGCTGTCGGATGCGACGGCGCGCGATCTGGCGGACCTTGGCGCAGGGCGCCCGACCCCGGTGGCCTCGCCTGCCCTGCCCGACGCCGCGGCCGTCGCGGGTGCGCTGTATGTGGTCGAAGGATCGTCCATCGGTGCGACGCTGATCGCGCGCAGGGCGGCGGCCCTGGGGTACACCACGGGCCACGGCGCGTCCCACCTGGCGCTGCAGACGGGCGATCCGCGCCGGTGGCGGCGGTTCCTGGACTGGCTTCATGCCGCGGACCCGGACCCCGCGCGGGCGGTCAAGGCCGCGCGGGCGGTGTTCCAGACCGCCATGACCGCATTTACGCAACGGTAAACGAAAAGCAATTGGACGGCTGACCTGGGCCGCCTTAGAAATCCGTAATGTCCACAGCCCTGCCCAACCCTGCCGATGCCCGTGATCTGACTGCCTGCGACCGCGAACCGATCCATGTTCCCGGATCGATCCAGGCGCATGGCCACCTTCTGATCGTCGACCCGGGCGACGGCCGGATCGTCGGCGCCGCGGGACGCGCCGACGGCCTGACGCGCGACATGATCGGCCAGACCCTGTCGCAGGCGCTTGGCGGCGTGCTGCGCAATGCAATCGACGATCTGCCCGATATTGGTCCCGTTCCCCTGGCACCCGTGATGATCGACGGGGCATCCTGGGACCTGCTGGCCTATCGCAGCGGCGCGCATGTCGTGATCGAGATGCTGCCCGCGCTGGATCAGCCGCCGCTGGATGCACGTTTCCTGGGCCGGATGCAGGCGCTGGACGCGGTGCTAGAGCGGGCGTCGTCCCTGCCCGACCTGATGCGGAACGCGGCGGGCGTGTTCCGCCAGCTGACCGGCCACGCGCGGGTGATGATCTATCGCTTCATCGACGACGAGGCCGGGGCCGTGGTGGGCGAAAGCCGTGCCGAGGGCATGGGCACGTTCATGAACCACCATTTCCCGGCATCCGACATTCCCCGCCAGGCGCGCGCCCTCTACGTGCGCAACCGCGTGCGGGTCATCGCCGACGTGCATGCCCCGGTCCAGCCGATCACCGGCAGCGTTCCCGGGATCGAGGCCATCGACCTCAGCGATTCGATGCTGCGCAGCGTCTCTCCGGTGCACCTGCATTATCTGCGCAACATGGGGGTGGGTGCATCGGCGTCGATGTCGATCATCAAGGACGGGGCGCTATGGGGTCTTGTCGCCTGCCACCATCCCGAACCGCGCGACCTGTCGCTGGCCACGCGCCTGGCCTGCCAGTCCCTGGCCGACAGCCTAGCCCGCCAGATCCGCCTACGCGAGGAGACGGTGCTGTACCGTGAACGCATCCGGCTGCGCGCGCACGAGGATACCGTGCTGGCCCGTCTTGGTCCTGACGACCAGCTGGACCAGTTCTTCGCGCAATCCGCGGGACCGCTGGCCGAGCTGGTGGGCGCCGACGGCTTTGCCGCCGTTCAGGGCAGCGAGCTGTTCTCGTCGGGCAGCTGCCCCGATCCGGCGGCGCTGCGCCATCTGGCCGACCATGTGCGCCAGTCGGCGGCGATCACCCCCTTTGTCAGTTCCAACCTGGAACGCGTGATCCCTGCGGCGGCGGCCTATCGCGACGTTGCCAGCGGCATGCTGTCGGTCACCATGTCGACCGAGGTGCCGACGATCCTGATGTGGTTCCGCGCCGAAAAGCTGCAGGTCGTGACCTGGGCCGGCAACCCGCACAAGGACGTCCCCACGGTCCCCGGCGCCACGCTGGAGCCGCGCGCATCCTTTGCGGCCTGGTCCGACGAGGTACGGGGCAAGTCGCGCCCCTGGACCGCCGCCGAGGTCGAGGCCGCCAGCCGCCTGGTTCGCCTGATGCTGGAAGCCCGCAGCTCGCGACGCATCCGCCGGCTGAACGCCGAACTGTCCATCACGCTGCGCGAGAACGAGAGCCTGATCCAGCAAAAGGAATTCCTACTGCGCGAGGTCAACCACCGCGTCCAGAACAGCCTGGCCCTGGTGGCATCCTTCCTGCGCATGCAGGGCCGCGGCGCCGATCCCCTGGTCCGCACCCAGCTGGACGAGGCGCAAAGCCGACTGTCGGCCGTCAGCCTGGTCCATCGCCGCCTTTATCAGGACGACAGCGCCCAGATCGTGGATCTGGCGATCTATCTGGACGATCTGCTGCGTGACATGAAATCGTCGCTGGACCCGGCATGGGCCGACGCTATCCAGACCGAATTCGCGCCAATTCTGGTATCGGCGGACCGTGCGGTCAGCATCGGCCTGCTGACCAACGAGATCGTCGCGAATGCCATCAAGTACGCCTATGACGGCCAGCCCGGCCCGGTGTCGGTCGTGCTGTCGCAGACGCGCAACGGGATGCTGTTGTCCGTGACCGACAACGGCGTGGGGTCGGACGGGTCCATCAAGGGCACCGGCTTTGGCATGCGGATGGTGGCGTCGCTGGTCGAGCAGCTGGGCGGCAAGCTGCAGTCGGACACGAATGCGCCCGGTCTGCGGGTGGTGATCACCGCTCCCCTGGACTGACGCCCCATTGCGCGGCGAAGGCGGGCGAGGCCACGAAGCTGCCGGGTTCGGGCGACACGGGGGGCGGATCGCACACGCCCTCCTCCAGGTATTTCAGCGCGGCGACGAACCCCGCCGATGAGAACGGCTTGGCGATGACGCCATGCGCGCCGTCGAAATCGTCGGGGATCTTCTTGGGATTGGCCGTGACAAAGACCACGATGGTGTCGGGCCACTGCTTCTGGATGGCGCTGTTGACCTGCAGGCCGGTGCTGCCGCGTGCCAACTGCATGTCCACCAGCGCGACGTCCGGGGCCTTGTCCGTGGGCAGGGCCATCACGTCCTGCAGCGACGATGCCACGGCCAGCACCTGATGGCCGGCATCCTCGATCATCATCTCGATGTCCATCGCGATGATGAACTCATCCTCGACCACGAGGATCGACAGCGGCGCCTTGGGGCGGTTCATGGAATTTCCTTGTCGATGACGACGCTGACCTGAATCGACCCCTGATCGGTCCTGGACCAGGCCACGCGCGTTCGTGTCTGTGCGGCAAGCCGAGAGATGATCTGTTCGTTCACCCCGGACGGCGAATAGACCGGATCGGCCTCGGCGTCCCCCTGGCCCGGAGGTCCGAAGCCGATGGACAGCTCGACCCGCGCGGGCGTCGTCCGCGACGAGATGTCGAAGACCTGGCCCTTCGCGACGTTCTCGGGGCGGATCATGTGCGCCAGGATCTCGTTCACGATCAGCCCGATCGCCGCCGCCTGCCCCGCAGGCACCTCGGCCCGGCCCAGATCGGCGCGGATGCGGATGTCGCAATCGGCCCGGCTTTGCGTCAGGTCGGAGGCAAGGTTGACGGCGTAGGATCCGATGTCGAACCGCGTCACGTCGTCGGACTGGTACAGGTGGCGATGCACCGTGGCCAAGGCGTCGATCCGGGTCATCATCGCGCGCAGCATGTCGGCCGTGTCGCTGTCCGCCGCCTCGCGCAGCTGCAGGCGCAGGATCGACCCGATCATGGTCATGTTGTTCTTCACGCGGTGATCGACCTCGTGCAGCAGCAGACGCTGTGCATCCAGCGAATCGCGCAGTTCGGCGACGCGGCGGGTCACCTCGGCCTCGACCCGCGATTTCTCGCGCGCCATGCGGGACTGCACGTCGATCCGGTCGGTGACGTCCAGCTGCGATGCAAAGAAGAACCGGATGCGGCCCGCATCGTCACGCACCGGGCTGAGATACAGCGCATTCCAGAACGACGTCCCGTCCTTGCGATAGTTCAGGATATCGACCGAGATGTCGGTCCCGTTCTCGACCGCCTCGCGCAGGCGGCGGATCGTGTCCTGGTCTGTCTGCGACCCCTGCAGGAACCGGCAGTTGCGGCCCATCAGTTCGTCGCGGTCGTACCCGGTCAGGCGCTGGAACGCGTCATTGGCAAAGACGATGGGATTGTCGGGCAGGCTGGGGTTGGTGATGATCATCGGCATGCGCGTTGCCCGCACCGCGGCCGCGAAGGGATCGCCGCGTCCGTGTTCATGATGCAGCGCCTCGGTCAGGTGCCAGTCGTCCCGTTCGTCCACGTCGCGTCCCTTGTAAGCCTGCCCCAGACCCTGTCGTCTGCTTCAAGGCACTGCCGCCTTGAATGGTTCCGGAATATCGGAAAAGGATCGCGGTGACAGGCCCTCAAAGGTGACATGATGACCACGACGACAGATCTTCCCGACCTGAGAGAGCGCCTGCGGACAATGGCCCGCGGCCCCGGCCGGACCATGGTCGCCCTGGCGGGCCCTCCGGGCGCGGGCAAGAGCCATGTCACCGACGCGCTTCTGGCCGATCTGCCGGGGGCGGCGCTGCTGCCGATGGACGGGTATCACCTGGACGACCGGCTGCTGTCGGCACGCGGCGATCTGCCGCGCAAGGGGGCGCCCTGGACGTTCGACCTGAACGGCTTTGCGGTCATGCTGGAGCGGCTGGCCGCCGATGACGGCCGCGACGTGCTGGTCCCCGTATTCGACCGCGACCTGGAGATCAGCCGCGCCGCCGCGCGTGAGATCCCCGCCAGCGCCCGGCTGATCCTGGTCGAGGGGAACTATCTGCTGCTGGACCGGCCCGGCTGGCGCGACCTGGGGCATCATTTCGCGCTGACCGTGATGCTGGACGTGCCGCAAGCTGTGCTGCGGGCCCGCCTGACGGCCCGCTGGCGCGACCTGCCCGCCGATCAGGCCAGCGCCAAGCTGGAGGCCAACGACCTGCCCAACATGGAACTGGTGCTGACCGCCAGCCGTGCACCCGACCTGATCCTGCCGAACGGCTAGGCCGCGCGCCGGCGCCGCGCGACCTCATAGGCGATGGCCCCGATGACCGTGGCCACGATGATGACCAGCGCCAACGCGTTCACCGCGGGCGTCAGGCCGGTGCGGACCTTGGTCGCGATGAAGACGGTCAGGGGCGTCTCGAACCCGCGCACGAACAGCGTGGTGTTGTAGTTCTCGATCGATTGCAGCACCGCGAGGCCGGCCGATGCGATCAGCGCGGGCCGCAGGAACGGCAGCGTCACGCGGCGGAACACCATCACGCGGCTGGCGCCGAGACCCAGGGCCGCCTCCTCCTGCGTGCGGTCGAACCGCTGCAGGCGGGCCATGACCATCAGCATGACATAGCAGATGATGAAGGTCGACTGCGCCAGCACGATCAGGAACACCCCGCCGCCCACGCCCATCTGCCGCCACAGGATCAGGGTCGAGATCCCGATCACCACCCCCGGCGTCAGCAGGGGCGACACCATCACCGCATAGGCAAAGCTGCGCGCCCGCGCATGCAGCGATGTCAGGACCAGCGCCGCCGCCGTGCCCACCGGCACCACAATCACCACCACGCAGACCGCGACCAGCACGGATGTCCACAGCGACTGCCACATGGCGGCGTCCGCCCACATGGCGGCGAACCATTCCGTCGTGGTCCCCTGCCACGGGATCACCGTGGGAAAGCGGCTTTCATTGAAGCTGGCCGCGCCCATGATGATCAGCGGTGCGAACAGATAGGCCGCGAAGACCATCAGATACAGCCGGAACATGGCGCCGAAGATGCGTTCCGCCCTCATTTCGCGACATCCGTCAGGTTGACGCGGAACAGCCGCAAGGTGATCAGGACGACCGCCAGGCACAGCACCAGCAGCACCAGCGCATAGGCCGCGCCGCGGTTCCAGTCGCCGCCCTCGAAGAACCAGTTGTAGATGATCTCGGTGAACCATCGGCTGCCGGGCGATCCCAGCAGCGCGGGCGCGACATAGCTGCCGGCGGCCAGCATGAAGGTGAACACGAAACCCGTCGCGATCCCGGCCTTGGCATGGGGGATCACCACGCGGGTATGGATGCGCCAGGGCGACGCGCCCAGGTCGCGGGCGGCCTCGACCTGGGCTTTGTCCAGCGATTCGATGGCGTTGTAGATCGGCAGCAGCATGAACAGGATATAGGCATAGACCATCGCCGCCAGCACGCCTCCGTCGCCCTGCCAGCGGATCGGTGCGTCGATCAGGCCGATATTCGTCAGCACCGCGTTCAGCGGCCCGCGATAGGCCAGGATGATGAACCAAGCCAGCGTCCGCAGCACCTCGTTGATGAAGAAGGGGATGATGATCAGCATCATCGCGATGGCCAACTGCCCCGTCGTGGCCCGCTGCGCCATCCAGAAGGCGATGGGATAGCAGACGGCAAAGGTCACCGCCGCCACCAGGCCGCTGGCCCAGATCGTCTTGAGGAAGATCGCGCGGTGCGTGGGCTCTCCGGCAAGATACAGGATGTTCGACAGCGTATAGGTGTCGTCCGGCCCCCCCAGCGCCGCGGGCGGCAGGTTCGGTCGCAGGGCATAGTCGATCATCATCAGGTTCGGGGCCAGGACCATCACGGCCAGCCAGAACAGGACCAGGATTAGGAATATCGTCGAAAGCCCCGGTCCGAAACGGTTTTTCAGATCACCCATCGCCCAGCACCACCGCATGTCCCGCGTCGAACCCGAACCCTGCCCGGCTGCCCGGAACCGGCGCATCGGCCAGCCGCGTCGAGGGCACCGATGCCGTCAGCGCCGTCCCGCCGTCGAACCGGCCGTGGACCAGCGCAAAGGAGCCTTCGAAATCGACGCGCTCGATCTGCGCCTGCAGGGGGTTTTGGCCGATACCGGGCACCAGCGCCTCGGGGCGGACATAGATCGTGCCCTGCACACCCGGCGCGGCACCCTGTCCCGCGCGACCGGTCAGCGGGCCCAAGTCGGTCTCGATCCGGGCGGTGCCGGCCTGCACGTCGGTGATACGGCCGGGAATGGCGTTCGTCTCGCCCACGAAGCGGGCCACGAAGGGCGTGGCGGGGTTGTCGTACAACTCTCGCGGCGTGGCGACCTGTTGCAAGAGCCCCGCCGACATCACGGCGACGCGGTCGGACATGGCCAACGCCTCGGACTGGTCGTGGGTGATATAGATGAAGGTGACGCCCGTGCGCTTCTGCAGGGCGCGCAGTTCGGCGCGCATGTGCTGGCGCAGCTTCAGGTCCAGAGCAGAGAGCGGTTCGTCCAGCAGCAGGACGCCCGGTTCCACGGCCAGGGCGCGGGCGATGGCCACGCGCTGACGCTGGCCGCCGGACAGTTCGCCCGGCATGCGGTCGCCGTATCCCTCCAGCGCGATCAGGCGCAGCAGGTCGTCGGCCTTGGCCCGGCGTTCGGCGCGGCCGACCCCGCGGGCCTCCAGGCCGAAGGCAATGTTGTCGCGCACCGACATCAGCGGGAACAGGGCCAGCGACTGAAAGATCATCGCGGTCGGGCGCTGGTTGGGGCCTAGCCCCTTCATGTCCCGGTCGCCGATCAGCACGCGCCCCTCGGTCGGCTCTATGAAGCCCGCGATCATGCGCAGGATCGTGGTCTTGCCGCAGCCCGACGGCCCCAGGATGGAGAAGAACTCTCCGGCCTCGACCTTGAAGCTGACATCGCTGACGGCGCGGGTGGTGCCAAAAGTCATGCCGATGCCGGCAAGTTCGACCGAATGGGACATTGTGTCTCCTGCAGGAATTGAGGGGCGGCGCAAACCGCCCCCGGTTGGGTTCAGGCCGACAGGAAGCGGTCCTGATACTCGTTGCGCTTGGTGATGTACCAGCTTTCCTGGATCGGCCACCACCACAGCTTCTCCAGCGCGTCGCCCGGATAGGCGGCGGCGAAGAAGGCCTTGGCCTCGTCCGAGGTCAGCTGATCGGAGCCCACCGCGGTCGAGTTGATCTTGGTCGCGTTGGTGTACATCGCGCCGGCCTCGGGCGTCAGGAACCAGTTGATGAAGGCATAGGCACCGTCCAGGTTCGCGGCCCCCGTCGGGATCGACAGACCCTCCATCCAGGCCAGCGCGCCTTCCTTGGGCGCGATGAAGCCCACGGGCAGACCTTCGGACGCCAGGGCGGCCGCGGTCGAATCCCAGGTCTGGCCCACGGTGGCGCCGTTGACGCGGAACGCGCCCTGGGCCTCGTTCTCGTTGGTCCAGAACTGGATGATGTTGCCCTTGCGCGCGATGGCCTCGGCCAGGATCACGTCGAAGATCTCGATCTGCGCATCGGGATCGGTGAACGCATCCAGCAGCGGCCGCGGCAGCTTGCCCTCGGCCTCCAGCCACAGGCCCAGGCCGATCAGCGAGGAATGCCCGCGCACGGTCGCCTGCGCGCCGTCCTTCCACAGATCGCCATAGGACGCGGTGCCGTATTCCAGCGGGTTCTGTTCGGTATCGAAGGCGATCGCCTCGGTGCCCCAGTCGGTCGGCACCTGGTACCGCTTGCCGTCCACGACCGCGCCCAGGTTGACCGAGTTCTCCCAGGCACTGGGCAGGACCTTGGCGACCTCGATGCGCGATTCGTCCAGCGGCTGGATCAGGCCGAACTCGACATAGTTCGGGACGCGGTCGACGGTCGGCCAGATCAGGTCGAACCCGGCGCCGTTGTTGGCACGCAGCTGGTTCAGCAGCTCGTCGTTGGTGCCATAGGGGGTGAAATTCGGGGTGATGCCCGTGGCCTCCTGAAAGGCGCCCAGGATCTCGTCGTTCAGATAGCCGGCCCAGGCAAAGATGTTCACCTGCCCCGCACCCTGCGCCATGGCGCCGCGCGCCAGATAGGGAGAGGCCAGCGCCACGCCAGCCGTGGCCGCAGCCCCGCGCAGAAGGCCGCGTCGGTCGATCCGTGTCATAGAAAGATCCTCCATGTCGTTGTCACTCAGCCGTTTCCCGTTATCGGGCATGCGTGTCGATAAAATGACACGACGCCAAGGGCTTTGGCTTGGCCCGCAGCCTAGACCGGGGCCGCGCCAAGGCAAAGTGTCTTCTTGGCCAGCCCGTCGCGGCATGGAAAAAGGGCCGCCCCGGACGGGACGGCCCTTGCGGCGCAGCCGGCGCCGCGATCAGCGGGCGGTTTCGCGCACCAGCTGGCCCTGCGGGTCCAGTTCCAGGGTGACGGTCTCCCCGTCGGGATTGGTCGCGTCCAGCAGGACCCGCGGTCCCTCCTGGCGCATCAGGCCGAACGCGCTGTAGCCCGCCTGCGTCAGGCGCTGGTTCGCCGCGACGGTGTCGAATTGCGGCGCGGGGGGCATGTCGCCGCGCGGACCGTCATCCCGGGAGCCTTCGGCACGCGGGCCATCACCCCGGGGGCCTTCGGCACGCGGGCCATCACCCCGGGGGCCTTCGGCGCGCGGACCGTCGCCGCGGGGACCATCGCCGTGGGGGCCGTCACCCCGCGGGCCG
>NZ_VDDD01000171.1 GCF_006151785.1 Paracoccus marcusii | reverse complement strand
TGTTTACAAACGGTCGTTTACTGAAATATACATATTGTGAAAAATGGCACTCCATGCCGCTGATTGGCTATGCCCGCGTCTCTACAGATGATCAGACACTGCTGCCGCAGGCCCAGGCTCTGAGAGCCGCAGGCTGTGCCGTGGTTCTTGAGGAACAAGCCTTGGACGGTGACCACACGTGTCCTGTGCTGGCGCGATTTCAAATGAAGATATAGTAGGTACGTGCGTAGGCTTAGAGAGCGCCGATGCGTGAAGCGGAAAGTCAGCGGAATGGGTGACCTGACCTGCTACAGCGGGCTCGTAGGCTCGTAGGCTCGTAGGCTATATTTTGCTATCTTGGGCTCAACACCCTGCTCGGGCACCGCTGCAATTGTAGGCGTGCGAAGAGTTAGGCTGCTGGGCTTGGTTGGACGTAGATTATGCATTTCAGCCTTGACCCAGAAGGATATCCGCTTCCCAATCTACGCCCAAGCAGTGCTGGGTGGTTTGTACAGGCGGCTGCTAATATGCTAGTGCCGATGCCGCAATAGAATTTAATAATTTTGGTTGGCGCAGATGATCCGCCGATAAGCCACCGCCTTGGCACCTGCACGACAACTGTGTCTTATGGGTTACGCGCATTCAGATCGACGCGTAACCCGCGGGTTACTCCTCATCCAACACCTTGTGAAATGCTTCAATTGCGCTCTGAAGGCGCTTCCTGTCGATCGAAGAAAAGTCGGTGCCAGAAAGAATTCTGCATTCACCCTTCCGCGCTGTTACCTTTGCCTCACCGACGTGAAATTCATATTTCACCGCCTTCTTCTGATCTCCCCCGCGCCCCGTAGTGCCCCGACCTGCCAAGGCGACCGGTGGCCGTGACAGCACCTCGGTTTGCTCTTCCGCCGACCTAACCGATGCTAGAGAATTTCGAAGGGACACTGAGACTTCGGGGGAGGCCTGGATCCTCCTAGCAACCTCGACTCCCAAATTGCGCGATATCGCTTTGGGATAAGGCAACACATCGCCAAGTTCCTGCAGCAAGAAAACAAAGCTTCGGATGTAAGACCGCTTCATCTTGTGAAGCGATGCAAAGATCCGACCCACAAGAATATCGGCCCCCTGCCCTTCCATGCCAGCATCAGCCGCCGCAGTTATGGCCACCTGCGCCATCTCGGCGAAGCTTAGGTCCTCACGGATGACGTTTTCCTCGACCATGTCGATGTAAAGGTCGATCCGATCTGCTGGACCTGACGAAACCCGCGCCGTCACGACCGCGAAGCGCGTATCGCCGGTCTCTTGCCACAACTGTTTCAAAGCCGTCAAACGTCGCCAGCCCTTCTTCAACTGAAATCCTGCGTTGGTTCTGAAGACCTCGATCGGCTCTTTCTGTCCCCGTGCACGAATGGAAGCTTTTAGTTCCTCCATCTCGTCAGAACCCGCGGTCGCCGCAAGATCGATACGGTCGCGTGGAAGGTCGTCAGTCCTAATATCGTCGACGCGAATTATCTCAAGCACCCGTCCTTCACCCTGCGCTGTCCTGAAGGCCTTGGCATCTGACGCATTCTGACGGCGCTGCTCGATCAAGGTCTCCGTGCTTTCGGCAAGGCTTCCCGCGGCTTCGCGAACCGCCGCACCCATCGGACCAACTTCGCGCTTGCGTGGCTTGACGCTGGCTGGCTCCAACGGCTCGAAACCGAACTTTCCCTTCTCGCTCATGCACCCATACCCCCATTGCTGTTTTTGCCATCCCATGCGCGAAGCACGGTCTCTCGGAACTCAATATAGGCGGTATCAAAGCTCTGTCTGGCGCGCTTCCATGTCTCACGGGTCATCTGTCGATAGTCCTGCTCATAGACCGATTGCTGGAAACGCCCGGACTGCTCGACAGCCCGAGTCATCTCGATAGCATTCTTGCAAACATCATCGCCAAAGACGTTCCGGAAGGCACCCATCATCGCGATATGTAGTGGGTTCGACGCTTCGAAACGGGTCATTAGCAGCCTGACGTCATCGAATTTCTTGGGCAGACTGATCCCGGCATCCTGGGCCAGCGTCGCGAAGCCAGAAGAAATATCCTCCATCGCGTCGCCTAACTGGCCCAGATAGCTGGTGGTCGAGTCGTACTCCCAGTACCCCGGACCCGAAGGCACGTAGAGGATGTCGGCAGCGAATGCAGCGTTGAGGGATTGATAGCCGATGGCCGGAGGGCAGTCGAAAATGATGATGTCATACTGGTCGTCGGGAAGTTCATTGAGATATCTGGAAATGCAGCCAAAAAAGCTCCAGGCTTTATGAAGTGCCCGATACTGCGCACTTGCGAATTCGACAAAGGCAGCATTCGCGCAGCTTGGAACTACATCGATCGTCGACCAAGCGGTTCTCTGAATAAAGTCCTGTGCGCGTTGTGCACCGATGGATTGGACATCTTCGGGCAGTTCGTCAGAGGAAGGGTAGGGGCAGTCGGCCGGGTCGTCATATGCAGCTACAATGCGGTCGGCCTCGCGGCACAGGTCACGGCACATGATCCCCCAAACAGTATTCCATTCCTTGACCTCGACCAGACCCATCGAATGTGTCAGCGTGGCCTGGGGGTCAAAGTCGATTACCAACACGCGATAGCCGTCCAGTGCGGCGCCATTTGCCAGATGATGGGCGACCACCGTCTTGCCCACGCCGCCCTTGAAGTTGGAGACCGCAATCCGCATCGCGCGTCCGGGCGGGCGCTTTGGCATCAAAGTCTTTCCACGAAAGCGCAGCCTGCGGCGCAGCTCATTGATCTCATTCAGGGTGAACCAGCGCTGACGTCCGTCCTCTTCCACGATCCCCTGTGGCAAGGAGGGATCATCCGCCAGCTTTTTGCGAAGCGTGTCCGCCGGGATGTCAAACATGAACTGACTGATTTCCCAAATTGAGAAGGGCCGTAGGGTCTTTTTTTCGGAAGGTGAGAACGTTGCCTTCCTGACTGCTGCCTGCTGTGCAAGGCTGCGTTCGTTCATTCCTTGAAGATGAGTATGGTCCCGCATGTCTCGGCTCGCGTTTTATGGCTTCCCCTTTTGAATAACGCGAAACGCCAGGAAAGCAAATCCGGCGTTTTGCGTTTTGCCAATGTTAGGGAGATCCATCTAAGAACGCGATTTCGGACGGATACGGGGACATATTTGACCAAGATGTGACCGTTTCGGTGACACCAGAACGGCGATAGGGTGACACACAGGCTGTCACCTATAACCTATGTAACCAGATTTTCATTAATCTTAGTGGGCGTCAGCGCTAATCGCGCTTTTAGTTACTCGTTGACAGATAGCAGGATTTTAATCACTCTCATAGCATGGAGCAGAATCGGTCGAAGATGCCGAGAGAGATGCCAGGGGGCGGCAATGAAGGCGACAAGATCCACCGGACCGCACGCCTCGGTTCAAAAATATGACCTTCTGACAGCTATGGCCATTGCCGGCCTCCACGGAAAAGCCGTCTTTCAAACCTCCATGCTTCGCCTAGTGGCCTTGGTCACGGCCCGCTACAACTGGAAGCTGGACGAGCTGACGGTTGGACAGCGTGACCTTTCGAGGATGTGGTCGGTGGATGAACGAACCGTCAAGCGAGAGATCAAGCGGCTATTGGAGAACGAGATTCTTATTCAACTTCGGCCGGGCGTACGGGGCCGGGTAGCCGCCTATCGGCTGAACCAGCGCGAGATCTATCGAAGAAGTGAATCCCATTGGGAAGAGGTTGGACCTGATTTTGCCGCCAGGATGGATACTAACAGGCAATGCCCGGATGCCGTCGGACCGACAGTCGTCCGGGCTAACTTTCGTCCTATGATGGCGACGGATAATCCGCAGAAAACGGCATGGGGGCGTACATGCGTGCGCCTGGCTGATATGGACCCAGATTTTTATAAAAGCTGGTTTTCCGCTTTGGCTTTCGAGGATTTTGAGCAGACAGTGCTCCGCCTTCGGGCGCCGTCTTCTTTTGTGGCAAAGTACATCGTCACGCATCATCAGAAGCGCTTGCAGGACGTGGCGAGCAGTGAGTTCGGCGCGATCAGAAAGGTCGAGATCATATTCTGAGCGGCCTCCCTTCGGACTGCTACACCACTTCGACACGGCGGTTATGAGTTTTTCAAAGGCCCCGCAACGTTTCCAGAACCGAAGCCAGCGGCATGGCCCTTATTCCTTGAGCGACCGGGATATCATGTTCCCCCGCATAGGCCAGGACGCCTTGATCTGCCTTGATGTCTGCAACCGCCAGATGGAACCCCCGTGATACTTTCGGTGTGGTCGTCCGCTTGACTTCGATGGCCCAAGTTCCGCCGCCCGGAAGCCGCAAGACGAGGTCGACCTCCGCTCCCGCTGAGGTCCGATAGAAAAATGGTTCGGTTCCTGCCGGTGCAGCCGCAATGAGGGCCTCAAGGCAAAACCCCTCCCAACTCCCGCCCACCACGGGATGACCCAGCAGGTCTTCAAATGTCTCTAGTCCAAGCAGGGCGTGAACAAGACCGCTATCCCGGACAAAGACCTTAGGTGACTTGACCAGTCTCTTGCCAACATTCTCATGCCACGGCTGAAGGCGTCGGACCAGCATCAGATCGACAAGCAGGTCAAGATAGCGTCCAACTGTTTGGCCCGAGATGCCCAAGCCCTCGGCCAGTGCAGCGGCGTTCAGCAGTCCGCCTTGCGCATGCGCCAGCATGGTCCAGAAACGGCGCAAGGTGTTTGCAGGGATCCGCGGACCCAGGGCCGGGATATCGCGTTCCAGATAGGTGCGTAGGAAATCCTTACGCCAGTCCATGCTGGTCTTATTGGTATCGGCTTGGAAGCTGTCGGGAAACCCTCCCCGCAGCCAAAGGTCGTTAAGCCGATCCGTACCTACTTCGTCAAGAAGAAGGGGCGGCATTTCAATATAGCGGACGCGTCCAGCAAGCGATTCTGCCGATTGATGCAACAGGACGTTCGATGCTGACCCGAGCAGCAGGAACTGTCCGGTCCGAAACCCTTGGCGACGTCGCGTATCTATCTGACCACGAAGGCTTTTGAACAGTCCTGGAAGCTGCTGAACCTCGTCCAAAATGACTAGTTTTCCCGCCTGTTCATCCAGATAGAGATCTGGCTCGATCATGATTCGTCGATCAGAACTGCGTTCCAGATCCAGATAGACCGACGGTTGCTGTTCGGCGACCCACAGAGCAAGAGTTGTTTTCCCTACTTGCCGGGGACCGAGAAGAACGACTGCCGCCTGATTTTCAAGGGCTGACAGAACGATCTGATTGGCTCGGCGCGTATACATACCTTGCAATTACTCCACAAGATGGAAGAATTGCAAGGTATTAATGGAAAACTGAGAAGAAATCGCTGATCTGCGATGGAGTGCGCTCGTATTCCTAAGATCAATCAAATCATTCCCAACTTTTCGGCTTGCCCGAGCAGCATCTTGACGGAGGAGGGCTGCCATTTAGTCCTCCCACGGGGTGTCCTCTCTCGCATAGCCTCTAGACGCTCACAAATTGCCTGCAGTGTAATGCCTGCGTCGGCGCCTTTGATTGCGGCAATAAGTGCAGGCAAGCGGTCATCTGTCGGGCGCCTTGCTGCGCGCCTCATCACAGTCGCGGGCAGGAAGCCTTCGCACACATAGGCGCGAGTGGCCCGCAGCAGCCGTGGCTGCGTCCAACGGCGGTTTTCCGGTAATGGGGCATTGACGATGCGCAGCACGTCCTCCCACGCCATTTCCGGGCGAAGGCGACGGACATAGGGCACCCACTCGGTCGCCGTGTTGGCCAGACGCTCCATGTAGCCATCATGCCGCGCCAGGCGTACCTTGCGAAGCGCCTCCGGGTTTCGGGCACGCAGCCCGGGATTTCCACCGATCCGCCCTTCGAGACGGGCGGTGGCCAGTCCCGCTTTCGTGCGCTCGCGGATCAGGGCTCGCTCGAACTCAGCCGCAGCACCGAGCACCTGGAGTGTGAACTTGCCCTGGGGCGATGCCGTATCGATCGGATCCTCGATCGAGCGAAAGAACGCGCCCTTTGCTTCGAGCTGCTCGATGATCTCCAGCAGATGCGAGAGGGACCGGGCCAGTCGGTCGATCCGAACGACGACCAGTGTGTCTCCCTTGCGGATACCGTCCAGGA
>NZ_VDDD01000170.1 GCF_006151785.1 Paracoccus marcusii | reverse complement strand
GCCCGCCACGCGCTGCCGGCGCTGGTCGCGGTGGCGGTCTTCGGGGCTGGGGCGGCCTATGCGCTGGCCACCGCGCCGCGCGACGCGGCCCCGGTGGCGATGCTGGAACAGGCGGCGTCTGAATGGCAGGTCACCGACGGTGAACTCGGCTTTGCCGTGCGCCAGATGGGATCGACCGTGACTGGCAGCTTTGCTGACTGGACGGCGGCAATCACGTTCGACCCGGACAGCGGCACGGGCGCAGTGACGGTGACCATCAACATGGACAGCGTCACCATCGGCACCGTCACCGACCAGGCCAAGGGGGCCGAGTTCTTTGACGTCGACGCCCATCCCACCGCCGTCTTCGAGGGCACGATCCGACCCGAGGGCGCGGGCTATGTCGCCGAAGGACCGCTGCGCCTGCGCGACCAGCAGATGCCCGTCACGCTGCCCTTCGATCTGACCATCACGGACGGCGTCGCCGTGATGCAGGGGCAGGCCGTGATGGACCGCCGCGACTGGCAGGTGGGGGCGGGATATGCCGACGAAAGCACGGTGGGGTTCCAGGTGGACCTGAGCGTCGCGCTGACCGCCACACGGTGATGTGCGCTGGCTGACAGCCCCTGTTCGCGCATCGCTAGTTGCCCCACGGGCCGCTTCCAAGGATGGTGCCCCCACAACAAACGGAGATTCCGATGCTGAAAACGACCGCCCTGACCGCCGCTTTCGCCCTCGTCGCCGGTGCCGCCCTGGCCGAGCCGCAGGCCTACAGCCTGGACACCTCGCACAGCCAGATCGTGTTCGACTACAGCCACCTGGGCTTCTCGACCACGACGGGCATGTTCGGCGACATCACCGGCACGATCATGTTCGACGCCGAGGACCCGGCCGCATCCTCGGTCGAGGCGACGTTCCCGGTCGCTTCGCTGATGACCGGCTTTGCGGGCCGTGACGAGCATTTCCTGTCGCCCGACTTCTTCGGCGCCGAGGGTGCCGCCCCCGAGGTGACCTTCAAGTCCACGGGCATCGAGGTCACCGGCGACACCACCGCGCTGATCACCGGCGATCTGACCCTGAACGGCGTCACCAAGGAGGTCGTGCTGGACACCACGCTGAACCAGCAGGGCACCCACCCGATGGAGAACAAGCCCTGGCTGGGCTTTGACGCGACTACCACCCTGCTGCGCAGCGACTTCAACGCCGGCATGTTCGCCCCCGCCGTGTCCGACGAGGTCGAGGTCCGCATCTCGGTCGAGGCGATGCCGGCCGAATGATCGCCGATCCGGCGTGACGACAGGGGCCCGTGGCATCGCCGCGGGCCCTTTCGCATGTCGCCGATCCGATAGCCGGGTCGCGGCCGGCATGGTTGACTGGTCTGCGCGAATCACCGCTGGATCGGAAGACCGCCGCTTGACCGGTAGGACCATCCTTGCCCTGCTGGCGGCGCTGCCGCTGGCCGCCTGCGTCGGTGACGACCTGACCGGCCCCGCCGCCACCGCCTGCCGTGCGGCCATCGCGGCCCAGGTGGGCAGGGGCCTGTCCGCCGTCACCCTCGTCGCCATGACCGAAACGCAGGCAGGCGCCGAGGTCGAGGCCGCCGTCACCGGGGCCGAGGCGCCATGGACCTGTCGGACCGACGCCGCCCATCGCGTGCTGGGCGTGACGTATTCCGGCAGCGAGGGGGCCCTGTGAGCCCAAAACGAAAAGATGCCCGCAGACCACCTGGGGCAGGGTTCATAAGATTGCATCTGGGGGGATGACTGGTAGCGGAGGTGCGTTTCAGTTCCACCCCCCGACATGATCTTGGTTTGTTTTACTTAAGATATGTCGGATAAATCTGGGCGGCGATTAGGATCAGGACCCATTGATCCGCTTAAGGCTGTCGCCGCTGCGTGATTCAAGGCCCCGATTTGACAGGGGTGTTGATGAGCAACCTTTTCTGGCTGACCGACGCGCAGATGGACCGGTTGAGGCCGTTTTTTCCAAAGAGCCATGGCAAGCCGCGTGTCGATGACCGGCGCGTGTTGAGCGGCATAATTTTCGTTAATCGCAATGGCTTGCGGTGGTGCGATGCCCCGCGTGAATATGGACCGCCGAAGACCCTCTACAATCGATGGAAGCGGTGGGGTGACATGGGAGTTTTCGCCAGGATGATGGAGGGACTGGCATCCGAAGGCACCGAGCAGAAGACCATCATGATCGATGCGACGTATCTCAAGGCGCACCGCACGGCTTCGAGCCTGCGGGCGAAAAAAGGGGACCCGGCGATCAACGCGGACGTCTGATTGGCAGAACGAAGGGCGGATTGAACACCAGTTGCATGCTGTCACCGACGCCAAGGGACGGCCCTTAAAGTCCTTCATGACCGCCGGGCAGGTCAGCGACTACATCGGAGCCGCGGCCTTGCTGGGCAGCCTGCCCGGAGCCGAATGGCTGATTGCCGACCGGGGCTACGATGCCGACTGGTTCAGGGAAGCGTTGAAAGACAAAGGGATGAAGCCCTGCATCCCAGGCCGGAAGTCGCGCGGCAAGGCCGTCCGCTACGACAAGCGCCGCTATAAACGGCGCAACCGCATCGAGATCATGTTCGGCAGGCTCAAAGACTGGCGCCGCATCGCGACCCGCTACGATCGATGTGCAAAGACCTTCCTGTCAGCAGTCGCCCTCGCAGCTACCGTCATGTTCTGGCTTTGACGATCAATGAGTCTGGAGCCTAGGAGAGCGGCCACTGTAAGCGTCTTCGGGGCGGTGCCATGTCTTCATCCGCATTCAAGGCGGAATAAATAGGCTGAGATAAGAAAACCGTTCACGGAATGGTTAATCAACTATCGTTTCAAAACGCTTTCGAGCTTATCGGACACGCTATCGCGACGGGCTTCATTCGTCGCACCGGAAGACATCCTGATAGCTCTGCCGCCGGCCGGTGAGATCGAAGCAGAGACCGCGGGCGCGGATGTCGTCGCGGATGCGACTCATCTCGACACAGGCCATCGAGCGTTCGGTGATCGATATGCCGTCCGCCATGCAGCGCTCCATGCTGGCGTGATGGCGGTCCACGAGGCGGCGATCGGCGCCGCTGAGGGCACCACCTTTTGTCGTCAGAATGAGAACGACGATAAGGGCCGTGACAAGCGCGAGGACGCTGGCGGTGATGACGCGGCGACGGGGGGAGAGGGGCATGGTGCGGTCCTTCGGGAAAGGGCTGGGGCGGAGAGAGGCAGCCGGGATGCGGCCGCCTCGGGCAGGGTGAGACGGGCGGTGCGTTAGCGTGCCGTCAGGGCATCGAAGTCCGCGAAGACTTCGGTGCCGGTGGCGCCGTAGCCGAGCGCGTCGGCCGCGGCGAAGGGATCCGCGCCGATCTCCGCCTCGGGGTGACAGGCGTGCAGATACATCGCCGTCACCAGGGTGGTGGCGCCTACAGGGGTCACGAGATCCAGACCCTGGTAGCTGCCGTCGCCTGAGCGGAAGGCTGGCCGGATCTCGGAGCAGAAGAACTGGACCGGGGCCGGGGCCTCCCAGTTCAGGGTGGCGGGATCGGTCTCGGGTGCGTCCGAGACGGCGGTGCGCAGCGAGACCATCACCAGATCGCCCGGCACGGCGGCGCTGCCGTCGCCCACTACATGGTGCGAGACCTGATCGACATGGATGCATTCGCCCATCTGGCAGCGGCCGAGATAGGGCGCCGCAGTCACCGCGCCGGGCAGCAGGAGCGCCGGCAGCAGGAGGGCAGGAAGGGGGATCGTGGAACGGTGGTCGGTGGTCGAGGTGAGGGTCATGGTCGTCTCCGTATTGCTGGGGGTGGGTGAGGGTGGTCGTCATTCCTGACAGCGCGCCGGATTGGCAAGGCATTGGTGCAGGGTCTCGGGCGCATCGGGATCGAGGTCCCGGGCGAGGCGGCCGGGGATGAGGGAGAGGTCCCGCAGCTGCCAGAGCCCCGCCGCGTCCGGACCGTGGAGCGTGCCAGTGAGGGTCAGCGGCGCCTCCAGCGGCCCGAGCTGCAGGCTCAGCTCAGTCCGGCTGGCCGAGAAGATCCCGCCGCGCGTCCTCGCCTCGGCCTCGAAGCCGTAATCGCAGAGGAGCGCGGTGGCGTTCACCGTTTCGCCGCCGCCGACATCGAAGGCGCCATAGCGCAGCTCAGCCGGGGCGATCTCGAAGAGCCGCTCGCAGCGCAGATGGGTGTGACGGGCCGCGAAGCGCTGCCGGAGGTCCCGGCAATGCGACAGGAGAGGACGCAGCCACGGCTGGCCTGCGTCAAAGGCGGCGCATTCCGGCAGGTCGGCCAGCTCGTGCCGCGCGGGATCGAGCGCGTCCATTGCTGCGTCGAGGCGTTGCCGCTCGGCCTCCAGCACCTCGTTCCGCCTGGCCGCGCCGGCGCGGCGGGCTCCCTCGAAGGCCGCGTCGATCTCACGCGCGCCCGCGCGGTAGGCGGCGCTTGCGGAGATGCGGGCGAAGTCGTTGTCGGCAGGCGCGTAGCCATTCGCCTCGATCGCCGCGTCGAGCGTGTGGGGCGCAGCCTCGATCTCGGACAGGGCGCGGCTGGCGCGCTCCCCGGCGATCTCGACGAGCCGCGCGCCGGCCTTGGCCTCGCAGGCGGATCCGGCCGCATCGGCTGCCGCGTCGCGCTCGAAGCCGAACGCCTCGCTCATCCGGGCCAAGCAGTGCAGGGAGACAAGATAGGGCTCGGTGATCCGCTCGACGCCCTGCGCCAGCTCGGCCCCGCGGACCTCCGCCGCGGCATCGGCCTCTGCCGTGGTCGCCGGGGCCGCGGGGGTGGCTTGCGCCGAGGCCGCGAGAGCGGCGGCGGGCAGGACGGCGGCCATGATGGTGGCCCTCACGGTGGCAGGGCGGTTCGGGAAGAGGCAGGTCATCAGAGTCATCCTCGGGTGGTGGCAGGGATCAGGCAGTCTCCATCCGGCCACCGGGCAGCTGAGCGCGGCAGGACGAACGGCAGGGCAGGCAGATAAGGCTGTCGCGGCGCGTCGGCGCTCAGCCGGCGGCGGGCGGGCGGAGCCGCGGCGTGCCCGGAGGCAGGCGCGGGACGGGGGCATCAACGGGCGGGGTCTCGGGCATCGGGGTCTCTCGGCTGCGAGGAATGAGGCCAAGGCTTGGGGAGAAGTGCGGGCTTGGCGCATCTTATTCACAGGATGCTTCTATTTCCATAGTATACTTCGTGGCGCGACTCGGGTCATTTCAGTTCTAGGATCGGGATGACCGATCGTGCCGATGCCCTCCTTTCCGCCTTCGCCATCGTCCTGCGCCGGCACCGCCTCGCCGCCGGGATGACCCAGGAGGAGCTGGCCCATAAGGCCGGTGTCAGCCCGCGCTACGTCTCGCTGCTCGAGACCCGCAAATACCAGCCCACCTTGGCCACCGTCGATGGCATCGCACTGGCGCTTGGAATGCCGCTGGCGGCCTTCGTCGCCGAGATCGAGACGGAGCATGCCGCCGCCAGTGTGCCCCGGCCCTGATAGGGTCCGCGGCGTTGCTGCAGTTGACAGCGCCGCCACCTGCATCATCCCCGCCGCCGCCTATCGCGGTCATAACCATAACCCGCACCCTCCCGCCGGCGGCCGCAGCTGCGACCTCGCCGCCTCGATCTGGGCGATGAGCAGCTCAAGTCGATCCTGGGCCATCATCGCGCCGCGGGAGAGGCCCGCGCCCTTGGGTCTGGGCACCGCCTCGGCGGCCCAGAAGACCAGCCCAAGAAGATCGCGCAGGACAGCGGCCTCGTCCAGCGCATCTACGAGGGCGCCCCGCAGCAAGGCAAGGTCGGGGACCTGCTCAGACATCGGGTGATCCTCCCGTGCCCGGACCGGGGGGCGGCGGCGCGGACCCGGCTGATCCGGCACTACCGGCCGCAGGCGGCGTCTCGCCATCCGACGCCGTCCGCGTTCTGGCTGTCGGTGCCGTCGATGGGTTCTCTCCATCGGCCCGCGAGGCTTCGCCCGCCGTGATGGCCACCGCCGTCACCGGGTCCTCGAACGGATCGCCCTCGATCACCCGTTCCGCCTCGAGGCGGGACGCCAGCGCGTCGAGGAGCGGCCGGCTCTCCTTCAGGAGCACCGTGGCGCGGCCATGACCACGCTGGAGATGCGCCTCGACGCGGTCGCGCAGATGCGGGTCGGCCGCCAGCCGCGCCATCGGGTTGGCGTGCCAGGTCAGGCCCCCGCCGAGGCCCCAGGACAGCTCCAGCTGCAGCGCGAGCCCGGTCGCCAGCGCCAGGTCACTGCCGGCATCGCCCCCCGCGCCGGTGCCGGGGGCGCCG
>NZ_VDDD01000169.1 GCF_006151785.1 Paracoccus marcusii | reverse complement strand
GCGCCCGGCCGAGGCGGGCGGGGGCGGCGCGGGCAGGTTCCCCGTCTGCTGCCAGTGGCGCACCAGCGCGTATTCGACCCCCTGGCTGCCCGCGACAAGGCCCATCCGCGCGCGGTTCCGCCAGATCAGCGCGCCCGCCGCGGCCTCCGATGCCGGGTCCATGCTGTCGATGGACAGGATGCGCGCGCCTTGGGTCAGCGCCTCCTCCAGCCGGGCCTGCGGGTCCGTGGCCAGCGCCTCCAGGTCGATCAGCGCGCCGGGCAGGTCGGTCTGCGCGGCCAGATGGGCCAGCAGGTCGGCTTCGGCCATGGGCGTCGCGGGGTGGTGCGCCATGACCGGGTGCCGGTCCAGACGGAACACCCCCTGCGGGCTGCCCGCGAAGAGATGCCCGAAGGCCTGATAGCGGCGCATGGCAGGGGCGGCGGTCAGCAGGGGCACGGCCCGGGACGGGCGCACCGACAGCCCCGCCGCGATGGCCGCGCCGATCGAGCCCAGATGCGGCGCCGAATCGAAGGTCGAGCATATCTTGTAATGCAGAATCTGCGGCCGCAGCGCGTCCAGCGCGGCGAAGAGCGGCGGCAGGTGTTCGGCCATCCAGTCCGGTCCCTGCGCGCGGGCGGTCGTGGCCAGCCCCACCGCCGCGCAATCCGCGAACCGCGCCATCAGCGCGGCTGTGGGCGGTTCGGTGAATAGGACCGATGGCAGGCCCGCGAAGGTCAGCACCTCCATCACCGCGGCGGCGCCGGTGAAGTCGTCGCCCAGCCAGGCCAGCCGCAGATCGGTCATTCGCATCCCCTCTTGACGTAACGGAATAATTATCACCTCATCATACCAGTTAGGCAAGTGATTCCCGAAGGCCGGAGGAGACTGAGATGACCAAGGTGGCGCTGCTGGGGGCGGGCGGTAAGATGGGGGTGCGTCTGGCGACGAACCTGGCCCGGACCGATTTCGAGGTGGCCCATGTCGAGGTCAGCCCCGCCGGACAGGCCCGGCTGAAGGCCGAGACGGGGCTGGATTGCGTCCCGCAGGAGGCGGCGCTGGCGGGTGCCGAGGTGGTGATCCTGGCGGTGCCGGACACGGTGATCGGCAAGGTCGCGGGCGCGGTCGTGCCGCAGCTGGCGCCGGGCACGATGGTCGTGGTGCTGGACGCGGCCGCGCCCTTTGCGGGCCATCTGCCCGAGCGGGCCGACATCACCTATTTCGTGACCCATCCCTGCCACCCGCCGATCTGGAACGACGAGGACACGCCCGAGGGCCGGGCCGACCATTTCGGCGGCGTCGCCGCCAAGCAGGGCGTGGTCAACGCGCTGATGCAGGGCCCGCGCGAACATTACGCCCTGGGCGACAGCATCGCCCGCGCGATCTATGCCCCCGTTGCCCGCACCTATGAGGTGACCGTCAGGCAGATGGCCATGCTGGAGCCGGGCCTCTCCGAGACGGTCTGCGCCTCGCTGCTGGCGGTGATGCGCGAGGCGCTGGACGAATGCGTGGCGCGCAGCGGCGTCAGCCACGACTGCGCCCGCGACTTTCTGCTGGGCCACATGAACATCCTGGGCGCGGTGCTGTTCAACGAGCGCGAGGGCGCGTTCTCGGATGCCTGCAACAAGGCCATCGAGTTCGGCAAGCCGATGCTGATGCGCGACGACTGGAAGCGGGTCTTCGAATGGGACGAGGTCGAGGCCAGCATCCACCGCATCACCTGACATCGCGCGGCGGGCGGGGGAGCGTCCGCCGCGATCATCAACACAAGGGAGGAGACCTTCGATGACCAAGATGATGACCGCCGCGTCGATGCTGGCCATGCTGCTGGGTGCGGGACCGGCGCTGGCCCAGGCAAAGGTGATGAACCTGGCCTTCACCCCGCCCGCCGACAGCCATTACGGCGATGCGGCGCGCGCCTTTGCCGAGACCATCGCTGATCTGTCCGACGGTGCCTTCGAGATCGCGCTGCGCCCGGCAGGCGCCCTGGGCGGTGAGCGCGACGTGATCGAGGGGCTGCAGATCGGCACGGTCGAGCTGACGATCTCCTCGACCGGACCCATCGGCAATTTCGTCCCCGAGGTCTATGCGCTGGATTTCCCGTTCCTGTTCGACGACTACGCCAGCGCGCACGCGGTCCTGGACGGAGAGATCGGACAGGAGCTGCTGGCCAGCTTCCAGCCGCACGGCATCGTGGGCCTGGCCTGGGCCGAGAACGGGTTTCGCCACATCACCAACTCGGTCCGTCCGATCCGCGAGCCGGCCGATCTGGCCGGGCTGAAGCTGCGCACGATGGAGAACGAGGTCCATATCGCGGCCTTCCGCGCCGCCGGGGCCGCCCCCACGCCGATGAGTTGGACCGAGGTGCTGACCTCGCTGCAGCAGGGCACCATTGACGGGCAGGAGAACCCCATCCCCATCGTCACCGCCAATAACATGTGGGAGATCCAGGACAACATCACCCTGACGGGCCATGTCTATTCGCCCGCCGTGGTGGCCATGTCCGCGATCCACTGGGACGGCCTGACCGAGGAACAGCAGGGCTGGTTCGTGGAGGCCGCCCAGGCCGCCGCCGCCGCATCGCGCCAGACCGTCGCCGCGAACGAGGAATCGGGCATCGCCCTGATGCGCGAGAACGGGATGGAGGTGATCGACGGCATCGACAAGGCCGCCTTCGCCGCCGCGGTCCAGCCCGCCTATGACGAGTTCGCCGACCGCTATGCGCCCGAGCTGATCGCGCGCATCCGCGCGGCGCAGGACTAGGGCGTCCGGCGGGGCCGTCCGCGGCCCCGTCTTGCGAACGGGGACACCATCATGAGACATGTCGAAGCCTGGGCCGAGGGCGTCGTCCGGCTGGCCCACAACCTGGCCGCGCTGCTGCTGGCGGTGGCGACGGGGCTGGTCTTCTTCCAGGTCGTCACGCGCTTCGGCCTGGGCCATGCCGCCGGCTGGTCCGAGATCCTGGCCCGTGGGCTGATCATCTGGTCCACGCTGCTGGTCGCGGCGGCGGGCTTCCGACTTGGCGCGATGATCCCCATCGACTTTCTCCGCGGGCTGCTGCCCGGCCCTGCGCAGATCTGGGTGATCCGGCTGGTCACGCTGCTGACGCTGGCCTTTCTGGTGGTGCTGGTCTGGCAGGGCTGGTCCATGACGCTGCGGGTGCAGGCGCAGCGGGTCGCGATGCTGGGCACCTCGATGAGTTGGTTCTATGCGGCGATCCCCCTGGGCGCGCTGATGGCCATTCCGGGCGTGCTGCTGCGCCATGTCGAACAGGAAAGGGAACGTCCGTGAACGCCGCTCTTGCCGCAGGCCTGGTGGGCCTTTTCGCGCTGTCCGTGCCGGTGGCGGTGTCCATCGCGCTGGCCTCGATCATCGCGATCCACTTCTTCTCGAACCTGCCGCTGCTGGTCGTGCCGCAGAAGATGTTCACCGGGCTGGACAGCTTTCCGCTGATGGCGGTGCCGTTCTTCATCCTGGCGGGCGCGATCATGACCCAGGGGGGTATTTCGGCCCGGCTGGTCGATCTGGTGAAATCCATGGTCGGCAACATCCAGGGCGGTCTGGCCAGCAGTTGCGTGCTGACCTGCATGCTGTTCGCGGCCATCTCGGGGTCGTCGGTGGCCACGACTTTTGCGGTCGGCTCCATCCTGATCCCGGCGATGCTGCGCCACGGCTATCCGGTAGGCATGGCGGGCGCGATCCAGGCGTCCTCGGCCGAGCTGGGCGTGATCATCCCGCCCTCGGTGCCGCTGATCCTCTATGCGGTCTCGACCGAGACCTCGATCACCCGGCTGTTCCTGGCGGGCATGGTGCCGGGACTGATGATCGCCGCCGCGCTGGTCGTGATGGTCCAGATCTGGTGCCGCGTGAAGGGCCACGGCAAGCGGGACGGCGAGGGCCGCCAGGCCATCCTGCCCGCCGCGCGCCGCGCCTTCGGGGCGCTGATGATGCCGATCATCATCGTGGGCGGCATCTATGGCGGCGTCTTCACCCCGACCGAGGCCGCCGCCGTGTCGGTCATCTATGCGCTGATCCTGTCGATCTTCGTCTATCGCGAACTGTCCTGGTCCGACCTGCCGGGCATCTTCCGCGCGGCGGCGGTGTCGTCCGGGGCGGTCATGCTGATCATCTCGGCGGCGGCGCTGTTCAGCTTCCTGATCAGCCTGTCGGGCCTGCCCGGCGCCGTCGGCACCTGGAGCCAGGAGAATTTCGGCAGCGCGCTGACCTTCCTTCTGGGCGTCAACCTGCTTTTGCTGGTCGTGGGCATGTTCATCGAGACCAGCGCCGCGATCCTGGTGCTGGCCCCGATCCTGACGCCGGTGGCGATCAGCTTCGGCATCGACCCGGTGCATTTCGGCATCGTCATCGTGGTGAACCTGGCCCTGGGCATGATCACGCCGCCCCTGGGGGTGAACCTCTTTGCCGCGGCCGCCGTGGCGAAGGTTCCGGTGCAGGCGCTGTTCCGGTCGCTGGTCTGGCCCATCGCCACGGTTCTGGTGATGCTGGCGGCGATCACCTATGTTCCCGCCATCTCCCTGGGGCTGGGCTGGTGGATGATGCCATGATCAAGGTCGGACTGATCGGCTGCGGCTTCTTCGCGGTGAACCAGATGCAGGGCTGGGCCGATGCGGAAGGGGCCTGCGTCACCGCGATCTGCGACCGCGACCCGGACCGGCTGGCCGCGATGGGCGCGCGCTTCGGCATCGCGCAGCGCTATGACGACGCGGCGCGGATGATGCGCGAGGCGGATCTGGACGTGGTCGACATCGCCACGACCGTCCCCTCGCACCGCCCGCTTGTGATGGCGGCGGCCGAGGCCGGGCTCCACGCCATCTGCCAGAAGCCCTTCGCCGAGACGCTGGAGGATGCCCGCGCCATGGTCGCCGCGATGGACCGCGCGGGCCGCGTGCTGATGGTGCACGAGAACTTCCGCTGGCAGTCGCCCATCCGCGCCGTGCTGGCCGCGCTGCGCGAGGGTGCGGTGGGGCGGCCCTTCTTCGGGCGGGTCAGCTTCCGGTCGGGCTATGACGTCTTCTCGGGGCAGCCCTATCTGGCGACCGATCCGCGCTTCATCATCCAGGATCTGGGCATCCACATCCTGGACATCGCCCGCGCCCTCTTCGGAGAGGTGGATCGCCTCTCGGCCAGCACCGCGCGCATCAACCCCGCGATCCGCGGAGAGGACGTGGCGACGATCCTGATGGATCACGCAGGCGGGGTGACCTCGCTCGTGGACTGTTCCTATGCGACGCGGCGGGACGAGACCTTCCCCCAGACCCTGATCGAGATCGACGGCACCGAGGGCACGCTGCGGCTGGAGGCCGGATACCGGCTGGTCATCGACCGCGGCTGCGACCGGCAGGTCCACGACGTCTCGCCCCCGCTGCTGCCTTGGGCCGAACGGCCCTGGCACAACATCCAGGAAAGCGTCGCGCTGATCCAGCAGGACTTCGTGGCCTGCCTGCGCGAGGGCCGGGCGCCCGAGACCTCGGGGCGCGACAACCTGGCCACGCTGGCCCTGGTCGAGGCCGCCTATGCCTCGGCCCGCGACGGCAGCCGGGTCCGGCCGTGACGCGGACGCTCTCCTGCGGGCCGGCGCGGCTGGTGCTGGAGGGCGACCGCCTGCGCTACCTGCATCTGGACGGGGTCGAGGCGATCCGCGGCCTGTCCTTCCTGGTCCGCGATCGCGATTGGGGCACTGTCGCGCCCAACATCTGCGATCTGCGCCTGTCCGACGGGCCGGACGGGTCGCGCATCGCCTGGACGGCGCGGTACGACATGGGCGCGGGGGCGGTCCACGCCGCGCTGATGGTCGATCTGACGCCCGACGGGCTGACCGCGCGGGCGGTGATCGGGGCCGAGGGGCAGGTCTGGACGAACCGCACCGGCTTCACGCTGCTGCACCCGATCACCGGGGTCGCGGGGGCGCCGGTCACGGTCGATCACGCGGACGGCCCGCCCGAGCAGGCGCGCTTTCCCACGTTGATCGCGCCGTGGCAGCCCTTCATGGACATCTCCGGCCTGACCCATCAGGCGGGCGGCTGGCGCGTCCATTGCCGCTTCGACGGCGACATCTTCGAGATGGAGGATCAGCGCCAATGGGGCGATGCCTCCTTCAAGACCTACAACCGCCCCCTGGCGCGGCCTTGGCCCTATCGTCTGGAGGGCGAGACCAGCCAGACCGTCACCATCCGCTGGTCCCCGGCCGCGCCCATGGCCCCGGTCACGGGCCCTGAGGCCCGCGTGGCCGACACGCGCTTTCCGCAGACGGCGCTGGCCCTGACGGGGGCGGATGCGGCGCATCTGGCCCGCGCGCCGCAGGGCCTGGCCGCGATCGGGGTG
>NZ_VDDD01000168.1 GCF_006151785.1 Paracoccus marcusii | reverse complement strand
GCGATCCCAGAACTGGTGAGGCTGTCCCGGTCTTCGCCAAACGGGTTCCTCGGTTCAGGGCCTCAAATCTTCTCCTCGATCGGCTCAACCGCCCCACAACCCCCGGCTGATCTCAGCCCCCCTGCGCTTTCCGGCGCATAACACCTCATATCTGCCAGAGCGCAGCCAGGGGTTGAAGGTGCGCATTCAAAACCTTGATCGCAGAGATCTTCCTAGCTCCGCCGCTCTTTCCCCGGACCAGCCTCGGGAAAAATGAGATACGGAGATGATTTCACCAGGAGGTGACAGTCGACTTACAGCCTCCTCAGCTTCGTTCCCGTGAGTGACGAGGAGATCGGGTTTCAAGGTGTCCACCAGATAGAGGAACGGGGCTATGTCGCGCTCCCTGAGAGAGGGCATGTCAGGTGATGGTCCTGCAAAGATGTTTGTCTCAAGGATCGGGATTCCTGCTGCGGCAACCACCTGATCGATGACACGTCTGCTGGGACTGATTTTTGGTCTGAACGTCTTTCCAGGTTTGAGGGGGCTATTTGCTCGCTCTTCGAGATAGGATTTCATCCAACTCGCCTTGTCAAAACCGTCTGATCCCCAGTCAGTCCAGAAATCGCGATCCGAAGGTGTTGCAGGGTTGTGGCCCACGATAAAGACCCGGCAATGTAACGGGGATCCATCACAGACAAAGGGCCTCAAACTGCTGGGTTTACCGATAAGGTCAGCAAGGCCGGATGCGAAACTCTCTAAATTCATAGAAAATCTTCTCTCTCGTTTCAGTGCCTTGCTAGCTTAGGCTCGTATGCGATTTTCCAGAAGAACTGTTGTTCAAATCCATCCCTCCCCCTGACCCCCACCCGCCGCGCGCGCGCACGCTCGCGGAGTCGTCCGCTCAGCCCACAAGGGGCTTCGCAAACGACGGCAAACAAAAACTCCACAATCCGTCCATCCGGCGGGGGGTCGCCAGCTTCCTGGCGGGCGCTTCCCCCCGGCGCGCAAGCGCGCCCGGACTGTGGATTTTTTGCCTGCCTTAAGATCATTAGAAGACAAAAAAATAACGCATTGTTTTTTGGTGTTTTTTTAGGGGGGGTTAGGACACAGTGTGTCCTAACCCCCGGACACAGTGTGTCCTAGGGTAGGCTTTTTTCTTGCGTTGTTTGTCCAATAAAATACAACATCAATGCAATTTACTGGACAATGATTGACGTTTTTTCGTCTTTGCTTGTCCTACCCTTAGGACAGAGGCTGACCTATGCCTAATGATGACCATCCAAGCTCGTTGCCCGTGAAAAAACAGCGTGGAACATGGGTTCAGACCGAACGTGCCGCCCATGAAGCATGGGCTATGTTCCTAGGTTTGCCTGGATCTTTGAATGCTTCTCGGGTGCTTCATCTGCTGATTGCTCGCGTCGAAGAGCACAACGCTGTGGTCATGTCGCAAAAAACCATGGCAGGTCTGTTGGGCATCGACATGCGGACGGTACGCCGCGCCGTGGCCATGCTTAAAGAGCACCGCTGGATTGAAACCCGACAGATCGGGGATCGAGGCACGGTCAATGCCTATATCATTAATGATCGTGTTGCGTGGAGCGGCCCGCGTGAAGGCATCCGATACAGCCTGTTTACGGCTAATGTCGTGATCTCGAATGCCGAGCAGCCCGATAGCGATGCCCTGGATCATCAAGAACCATTACGGAAGCTTCCAAGTCTCTATCCAGGTGAGCAACAGCTTCCCTCAGGAGAGGGTTTGCCGCCGGAATCGCAGCCATCTTTCGAGGGGTTGGAGTTTGACCTGCCGGCGACGGTCAAAAGGAACGCGCCCTGATGCAAGAATTCTGCAACGCGGTGCGAAACAGGTGCATGTCTAGATCACGATACGCTATGAAATACCCTGATACGCCATGAAATACACAGCAGGCCAAGCCGCAAAGGCAACAGGAGTTTCTAAGGCAACGATCACTAGGGCGCTAAAAAGCGGTAAGATTTCAGGGGTAAAGGATGAGAACGGGGCATGGAGCATAGATCCTTCCGAACTACACCGTGTGTTCCCCCCTGTTGCACATGAACCACCTGAAACGCATACACTGAAACAACCTGCAACGCCTGAGAAAACCAATGAAACGGGAGTGTTGGAGCGTGAAAATCAGATGTTGCTTGAGGCACTGATCGAGGCGCGGCAGGAACGAGACAGATGGCACCAGATTGCAGAGCGCCTTTCCATCGCGCCTCCAGTACCAATTTCGCAGAAGCGTCCACGGGGTTTTTGGTCTAGACTGTTTAGGAAAGAGGGCGGCACCTGACTCAGTTGAACCAGGCCCTACGTAAAGCCGCTACTTTGAACCACAGGGTTTCTCTGACTGTCTGACCCGGTCTGCCTGCGAACAGCAGGTTTAGGAAATTCTATTTGCTGTTATTTCATAATAATTAGCGTGATGCATACCCTGCTTTCGCAGATTTAGTATCGGATAGCTTAGTTAAAAATTTTCGAGGCATAGGTATTCCACGAACCTCTGAGGCCTTACGCATCAGCGAAACCTGCAACGGCATTCCAGTAATCTCAAACGCTTTTTGCGAGAGAAAAGGGAAATCTCGTTCAATATCCTCCATAATCTGTTCAGGATTTAGACGGATCATTCCAGCTTTCATGATTTTTTCGGCAGTGGCCTCTGTATCGTTCAAGCCTGTATTTGTTACTAGAGCCTGATGCCCTTCCATTATGGAATAAGGAAACCTTACTCCCAAAGCAAAGTGCCCGAATGCGTATATACTTTTACGGGGATGCCAGACAGCGGCGCCGGCACCAAGAAAAGGCGTTTGCCAGTCATATACGCCTTTTCCACTCCCTCCAGAAACAGCATACAGAAAGCTGCTTACGCTCATTGCAAACGGCAACGGTTCATTGAATTTTTCAGCGTGATGCCGGAGCATTTGAATAAATGTTCGGCATAAGCAATCGTCGTCATCTAGGCGAAACTGAACGGCATCTCTGTACGTAAGACCAAGTTCGGTATAAACTTTGGATTGCGCTTCGATTGCGTTAGACAGAGGAAAAAATCGAACGAGGACATTCGGCATATCCTTGCACAAACTTAATAGTTTATCCTTGTAGATTTTTGGCATCATTTCTGATGCCAAAACAATAAAGGTATAGTCTTGATCAGTCTGGGCGCGAAGGCTTTCTAGGGTCAAATGTTCGAATGACTCAAGCCTGGCATTCATTCGATCTTTTGCAAAAAGCAATTTAGCTTGTTCTTTGGCGACCGCCTCGACTTCTGCATCAGTCTTTCCTCGATAGGCATGCCAGTCACCGCGCCCAAGCAACGAATAGCGGCAAATTCCTACGATACGCATCGCCATCCCCGATTTTAGTGAGTTCACTAACCATGACCTTGCAATGCAGCGTCTGCAAGGTTTTCGGCATGTTTGAAGGGATAATTGCTAATTGCCGATGTGATGCGTGCGCAACCCTTTATCGCCCGCCCTTTCTACAAGGGCGCAAAGAGCACCTACCACCCGTGATCGTGACCGTCGTCGCGCTCATGAGCACGGCGTTCCTGTTCCTGCACCCGTTCCCGCGCCTCCCGCTCATGCGCCTCTAGCCGGCGCTCGACTTCGAGATCCCGCGCTAGCCCCTCTGCGGCGGCTGACGCGCCGGGCGCTGCGGCGGCAAAGAAATCGCCCCAGGCATCGGCAGGCGCGACCCGCTCCACCACGTCCCGCACCTGTTCCGCAGCCCGTTCCGTGACCCGCTCCAGCCAAACACGGACCCTCTCGGTCAGCTCCTGCGCCACGCGGGTCACCTCGACGGCCTGCTCCTTGATCTCTCGCCAGACCTGCACGGCCGCAACCTCGATGCCGCGCTCCTTGAGCTGCCACGCTCCGGCGGAAAGCTGCGGCAAGGGCTGACGGTCCAGCGAGACGGCCCGGACCGTCTCGCGCAGCGCCTCGGCCTCGTCGCCGCGCTCCCGCGCCTCCAGGGCGCGCTCCTGGGCCTCGACGCGCTGCGCCTCCAGTGTCCGGTGATCCACGCGCTCTTCGGCACCACAGCGCTCCAGGGCGTGGTTGGTGTCGCGTGCCCAGGCCTCCCGCCAGCCCTCCAGCAGCTCCTTGGCGTTCCAGTCCCGGTTCTTAGTGGTGAACCCCTCGGGACCGATCTCCCGGGTGGTCAGCAGGATATGGGCATGGTGGTTGCGTTCGTCGCCCTCGCGCCCGGGGGCGTGTAGGGCGATGTCCGCCACCATGCCCCTGTCCACAAACTCCCGCTTGCAGAAGTCGCGGACCAGCTGCAGACGCTGCGCGGCGTCCAGCTCATGCGGCAGGGCCACGCGGACCTCGCGAGCGACCTGGCTGTTCTTGCGTGTCTCGGCCAGCTCCACTGCGTTCCACAGCGCCGCCCGGTCCTGCACCCAGGTCGGGGCATCTGCAGGCGCGAGGGTCTCGACGTGATCGACCCCGCCGCGTGCGCGGTAGTCGAAGGCAAGACCGGTGCGCTGATCCACGATCAGCTCAGCGCTGCGATACGCCGCCGCCGCCGTGGCGCTACGCCCGGCAGAGCGAGAGATCATCGTGGCCCTGAGATGATAGATCGCCATATGCGCGCGCTCTTGCCTGGGGTTCGAAGGGGAATGCAGTTGCCCCTTTGCCCACACAAACGCGCAGCGTTTGTATAAGTGGGCACTTCGTGTCTTGCACCCTACGCTCTGGGCATCCAAACTTGCAACCATTGAGCGACTATAGGATTTCAAAATGCCCAGGACCATTGACCAGCAGATCGCCGAGGCACAGGCCAAGCTGAACCGTCTCAAGACCCGACAGAAGGCCAGCGATACCCGCCGCAAGATCATCGTCGGCGCCATCGTCACCACCGAGGCTTTGAAGGACCCCAAGATCGCCAAATGGATGGCGGCGACCCTACGCAAGAACGCCACCCGCGAGGTCGATCAGAAAGAGATCGCCGGACTCCTGGCCGAGTTGGACGCGAAGGCGGGCACCGCATGAGCGCGGCCGCCAAATCCCCCGCCGAGCTGATTGCCGATCTGACCGACCAGGTGCGGCTCCTGCGCCAGGACGTGGGCAACCTTACCGCCACCGCGACCACCAAGGCCGAGGCGGCAAAGCTCATGGCCGGAGTGCAGAAGATCACCATCGACGCCCTGGAGCAGAACCGACAGATCGGCAGCACCGCGGCCGAGATGTCCCGTCGCATGCACCGCGACAGCGTCACCGCTGCCCGGGAGGCCGCAGGACAGGCCGTAAGAGAACTGGAACGTGAGATCCAGGCTGCGGCCAACCACATGCGCTTGGAGGCCGTCAGAGGCCGTAAGGAGGCCCTGTACAACTTCGGAGGGGGTCTGGCCGTCTTCGGGGGCTTGCTGGCTCTCGGGGGCGTTCTCGGCATCGTGGCGCTGCTCCTCATCCAGGGACGCGGCGATGCACGGGCGTTCGGAAAGTACCCTCTCACCTATTGCACGGCAGCAGGCGGGCAGGTCGCGTCTACAAGCGATGGCAGTCGCTTCTGTGGTATCTGGATCGATCCGCCAAAACAGACGGATTGATGGACGTCGCGAGAGGAAGCGAGGAATGAACTAACATTTCTCGCTTTGCAATTTAATCCTATTCAATAGTAAATAAACTGATTTTGTTTAATAGGGAAAAATATAGCTTTCATGGAAAATGTCACATTCATGGTGGGAAGCCATGGCCCGTTCAAGGGAAGCTTGGTAAGCGAAACAGGTTCCGGGTACGTATTGTCATTCGAAAATATAAAAACGGGCCTGCGGACATTTAGAAACTTGCCAAATATCACAGTACAGACAAAATCCGGATTACGCCCATTCATAGCAACTGAATACTTTGTTGCGCCTTCAAAAAGCAGAACCGGTATTCTTGGGCGCATACAATTGCATAATGTATCATAGATTTTAATCGAGCATGGAAAAGACAATGCGAATTATTTCAATTCATGCTATCAATTATGTTGTAGATAATAACACTCTCTGGAACAATGATGATTGGGCAAATATTCGCTCCCGCATCTTTGCCTGCCAACAGCGAACTGCGCAAGCAATACAGCAGCTAGAGATTGCACATAACGCTCTGAATGAATGCAACCTGCGCCTTTTAAAGGCTAAAGTTGTCCTGCATGAAGTGAATGCATTAATACCTTCCAGTCCTAGTAAGGATGCCTATTGGTCAGGTTCCTACACAGCCTTAAAATAGGGGTCTCTATTTATTGGCAAAGCGTTTAGTATCTCCAAAAACTACGGTGCAAGCATCATAAAACTTTCGTTCAGCACTTGATATTTTTGATTTCCCATTTGGTCATCTCCATTCCCAAGGCAACGACATGGCTCTGTTGCACAAATCGCGTCAGGGATTCATCTCGTGAATCCAGCGTGGTAGCTGTGATGCATGAGCAGA
>NZ_VDDD01000167.1 GCF_006151785.1 Paracoccus marcusii | reverse complement strand
CGCTTCATTGTCCGTCCTCAAGTTGGATCGGACTCTAATCGATGGTGGAGGAAAAATCCCGTAGCAGGTCACTTCGGGTGCAACGGGCGCGCAGCGCCTGTAGAAGACGTTTTAATTGGCCGGAAAGCACAAATAGTGGCCAAAAAGCACAACTATCGTGGCAAACCACAGGCGCTGTGGTTTGCCACGATAAACGTCCTCACCGCGTTAATGAAATCAGCAGCTTAATTTTACGTTTACACACCAAAACGTCCTTCCTTGCCAATTAAAGCTTCCTCTACCACCAGCAGAGCTGCAAATTTCTTGGCCGAAAGCAGCCCTTGAAGGGTTGCCAAGCACCCGACGCGAAGAGCCCACAGCCGTCAATCGAGTTCGAGTGCACAGGGATTCATCTCGACAGTGGCATCTGGCGAGAGCTCTCCCAGATCCACATCAGGCAGTAAGATTACGAGTAGATCCTTTCCGTATTGCTGATGGCGTTTCACCAGAGCCAAACCAGAAAAGACCACCTTCCCATGGTGGAGGATTTCACAATTGCCTCGATAGCCTTGATCAAGGCTAAGATTTGTCAGGAACGGCTCAGGACAGTGCCGTGGCCATATCAAATGGCCTTCCGGCACATTCTCGCGCCCTAAGACAAAAATAGCCTCTTCGATTGGAAGCCGCACTATCGCCTAACTCTCCTGGATAGCGGCGAACTTTACAAAGGGCACGTGAAACAGCAACCGTCCGCTTCGTCCCGCATAGCAGACGCACGGCGGCGACGGGCTAGCGTCTGCAATGCGGGACCTTGCTGCCGGTCGCCCCGATCTCCCTGAACGCATTCGCAGGCACAGCATCATCGACGTGAAGGGCGGAAACCGGACTTTCGCTACGGTTGAACGAACACATGAGACGAGCGGGTAGCAGTCGTTCTCGCCAATGGTGATCAAGGCACGAGAAAGGCGGGACGCCTACGTAAATTGATGCCGCGCTGTAGTTCGGCATGCTTACTGGGGCAATAGAAGATGCCTTCGAGGATCCTCGCTTCCGTTTCCACACCCCTTATATCTTCCTCTTTGAAGATCATCATAATGAACACCATAGAGATCTCGACCTGTTGCAAGGGTACAAGAAAGATCTCCTACATAGCGCATACCGCCATCAAAAACTCGCCCACGGTCATCAAAATTTAATCTAATTCCAAAAATAGAAACCTGACCGGTTTCTTCGGGAATCTCCGAGCGGTGGAGGCCCCAGCAATTACGATAATCATCGCCTCCAGAGACGAGAAAAAAATCTTCTGGGTTCCTAGTTGGATGTGAACGACCGTATCGGACAAGTGTATATCGAGAGCTTCCAAGAATTCTACCGAGTGGGTCGTTGGCGGTTTCACCTCTCTCATCATTTAAACGCAGGATTATCGCAAATGGCAAGTATTTTGATTTTTGGGTCGCTGGATCTTTGAGCTCCAAGGGTAGTCCGCCAACATACTGATGCCAACTGTATTTATCCGACAATGTTGGGCAGATATGAAGGGAATTGGAGGACGCGGTAAGCGCTGATAGAACCCAGAAAAAGAACGAAATTATAATTTTCATCTCACTTAATCCTTTGTCTGATGCAATTAATACCACATTCTTTCCCGATGCCTTCGAGCTGGATGGTGGGCTGGTCAGAAACCGCTCCAAACTGCTGAGCCGAAATAGCTTGCCGCATGCCCTGTCTTTCTGCCTGAGCCCACCTGCGCGAGCTTTCGGCAAATTCTGAGAATTTCTTTATCTCAACTTCCATTAATTGATGGCGGCGAATGGCTCTCTCTTCAATTAAGCTGGCGTCAATTAAAGACGGCATAAATTCCTGCCAGATCCGATTTTCAATGGCTTGCATCAGGTACCCGCTTTGATAACTTTCAATGTATACCGCGGGGCCATCCATAAGCGCAGCAAGCTCATTAGGGTCGTATTGCTCACCAATTTCTGGGGTGTCGAGTTTGATTGCGACTTCAATCACTGCGTCAATGATACTTGATTCGCCGCGTGTTCCTTGTTCATTTTGAATTTCTTTTATTCTCATATCAGCGCCAAATGGGTAAGCAAGAACGCCGTATCCAGATGGTTTTTCTTTAAAAAATAACTCTAAGAAACCATTATCAAAACCCACGCCAAAATTATGACTTTCTTCTTCTACGTATCGCAAATTTCTCGAAAATAGAAACTCATCCGAAAGGAAACTGTCTCCGTACAAATATTTGCGTCGATCGTCAATTCTAACTTTTCCAGGAAGCCGGTCCGAAAATATAACCTTCTCTCTAGGCCGACGGTGGGAAAACTTTTTTTCGAGACTCGCGAGCATACCTTCCCAGACTTGAGCTCCAAAGTGAAAGATAATTTCTTGTGTGCCGAGTCGCATAGTAGAAAAGATACCTTCATTGGTAACTCGGTCCGCAGCTTGAACAAATATTGTCAAGCTTCCATCCTCATTGTCCTTAATGCCAAAACCACGATGACCTGCTACGGGATGAAGACCAGGAACATTTGGTGCGAGCTTTGATCCCATGGTGACCGGTGTGAAAATAAAGGAAGTGTCACTCCAACAGGTAACCATCACTCCGGCCCGCTCCAAACTTAGGTCGGGCAATCTCATGCGGCCCAAGCCTGGCAACGTAGTTTCCCATCCGCTCAATTTTGCCAAGTCGAAAAGCATTACTGCGCCCAGGGGATTTTCAGATGCCCATTTATCAGCGCTTATAGTGTCGGCTGGATGTAGGCCCCCATAGTAGGAACCATCATAGACTACTTCGTTTAAAGACATCCTGAGCTCGGCCATAAATTCTTGTGCGGATTGGCCCGCAGAATCGATTTTTATGCTGTATTGGTCGATGTTGAGTTCACCTTGACCATGTTCGGCTAAGTCTTGGATTTTAGTTACGCCCTGAGGCAGCGTCGGCCTTGGCTTAAACTCTTCCAAGTTCCTAAAACTTTCTCGTGCGAAGGGGGGCGTGCCAGAGATCAGGTCTACGCAGGCGACTGCTGGTGCAGCCGCACAGCTGAGAGTAGCTTGGAGAAGGAGGCTGGCAAATCTCATTTTTTCCATCCTCACGCATCATCGGGTAAACGATGAAACCAGCTTTTTATAGAGGAGTAGCTCTTATCGAGAGACTATAGCACAAGATAGAAGTGCAATCCATGTCTTGCCACACCTACAATAGCCCAAGCGGTAATCAAGCTCATGCGTTACCAGAAGGTCCAAGTCGGAACTGAGCTGCGTGTCGCAATATCCCAACTGCATGCGAGCATCGAAACCCACAGCTTGTTCGGCCGGTCCGCCTTGAACGAACGGTTTGCTGTCGAGGTCTTGGGTATGCTGCCTAGTCGGTGGCCACTTTGACAATGCCGCCCTACGGGACCTGAACCATTCGAGAGGTTGCTTTGGGGCAGTCGTTCGCGCTGCACCTGCCTTCGATGGAAACCATGCGAACGTCGCATAAGGGCTCTTCGCGTCGATGCTGCCTGGCAGTCGAGAGGCTGCTTTTTCAGAGATATGGTGATCGCGGGCACCGCGATCGCTGATCCAGAGGACAGCCGCGCCTCCGCTTCGCTCTGGCACGGCTGACGATCTTTCATTTCATTTTTCCGCCTGCCATCCGGCCGGCGATCCGAACACGGGCTCTGGTGCCGCTGCGCGTCAGCCTCCACGGAGAAATCCGGTTCCTCCCACGCGCAAGCGCGCGGGTCCCTCCCAATTTCACCGCTCCGGCCCCGTGTGTCAGATCACCGTCCGGCCGCAGGTCGGGCTGCGCCCACCCTGCTTTGCCCTTCGGATGACATGAAGTCATCCAAAGTGAAAAGCAGCGATGGCTTCGCCACTGGCGGAACAGGAAGGAGCGTCACGACATGTCGGACCGGATCAACACACGGGCCAGAGATTGGGCTGCGGCCCATCAGAGGCAGACCTTTGTGACAGGAAAGGCAAGCCCGCCTTCGCATCGGGGACAGTCCCCCCTGTTTTCACGCAGTTTTTCTCACCCCTGAAGGCAGAACTATCTGCCCCCTGCCACGCCCATTTTGGGCACCCGACCACGGCGCAAAGACCGGGCGGGATCGTCGCAAAAGAAGGAACGCCAAATGGCTCAATCGTTCGACCTCTACCAGCACGTCACCGACAGCATCATTGCCAGCATCGAGGCGGGCACCCCGGCATGGCGCAAGCCTTGGACGGGTGAGAAGGGTGGCGCACCGTTCCCGTTGCGCAGCAACGGCGAACCCTATTCCGGCATCAATGTCCTGATGCTGTGGCTTGCCGCCGACGCCAAGGGCTACCGCGCCCCGTTCTGGTTCACCTATCGCCAAGCGCAAGAAGCGGGCGGACAGGTCCGCAAGGGCGAGAAATGCGCCACGGTTGTCAAATATGGGACGTTTGAGCGCGAGGACAAAGAGACAGGAGAGGAACGCCGCCTGCCCTACCTGAAATCTTACAGCGTGTTTAACGCCGAGCAGATCGAGGGGCTGGCCCCGGAATACTATGGCAGCCCCGCCGAGGCCGCGCGCGATCTTGGGACCGAACCCGACCCGGCGCTTGATGCTTTCTTTGCGGGGATCGGGGTGGAAATCCGCACGACCGATGACCCGCGAGCCTACTACAGCCCCGCCGCCGACTACATCCACATGCCGCCGATTGCCACGTTTCACGATGCGGCGGGCTATTATGGGACGCTGGCCCACGAGGAAATCCACGCCACAGGCCACAGCACCCGCCTTGACCGCTTTTCCCGCTTTAATGACCGCAAAGGGTATGCGTTCGAGGAAATGGTGGCGGAATTGGGAAATGCCATGCTTTGCGCAAAGCTTGGCCTGACGCCCGATTTTGGACAGTCCGGCGCATATATCAAGAGCTGGCTGCGTGCCTTGAACGACGACAAACGCCTGATCTTCAAAGCCGCCAGCGAGGCCCAGAAAGCCGTTGACCTGTTGACCAAGCGCCAGCACGTCGAAGAAGAAAGGGCGGCCGCGTGAGCGGCCCTCTGCCCGACCTGTCGTGCCGCAAATGCGGCACGACCAATCCCCCGGTCTATCTGGCCCCTGTCACGGTCGGGGGAGCCGGAACCTGCATCTGCATCGGTTGCGCAGAGGCGCGCGGTTGGCTGGACCGGGACGGGAACGTGAAACCGGGGATCGCGCTGTGACCTACGAAATCCGCGACGACCCCGACGACCTTCCCATCCCGTGCGCCACCTTGGCCGAAGCAGAGCGGCGCGGCAGACGCCGCGCCGCCCGGATCGGATCGCCCGTTCTGATCTATGAGATAGACAGCCAAGGTGGCGAAAGGTTTGTGGGGGTCTGCTGACCCCCCTGCCCTACCCCTCTGTCCTGACGTGCAGGGAGAATGTCGGGCGGGCGCGCCGGCAGCTTCGCCGCCAGCGCGCCCGCCCGAGGCTTCGCCTTACATCGCAGCGCGGCAAGCCGCGCCACATGATCCTGGTGCGCTTCACGCAGACGCCGCCTGGCGGCGGCTTTGGGCGGCGGCTGCGCCGCCGCGGGTGCATGGGGAAAGGTGCCGCTTTACAGGATGGATTTGACCACAGCCCACTCGCGTCCCTTCGCTCTATGGGGGCCGTTCCGTTCGCGGTCTGCAAGCCCGTGGCCTCAAGGGCCACGGGTGGACAAATCCAATTTGGTTAGACAGGCGATGCCGGAGGAAAAACAGAAGCTCCAAGGAGGGGCTTTGGGTCGGCTTTACTCGGCTGCCCCGCAAGATACCGGGAAAGGGGTTCCGGTATCTACTTGGTAGGTTTGATTGCCAGCAGTCAGTTCAATATCAGCACTACTGCGGAAGGCATTTATAAGATTTGCCCAGCCTGTCGCATCCTTCGCAGATACGCCGCCATTGACCGCTAGAGCAGTGAAAGTGCCAGCATCTGTCTTCAAAACCATATCGCCCTCATAGGCGATGCCATTGAACGCAACCTCGGCGGAAAATATCGGCGGAATAAATGCGCCATTCGGATCACATATAATCTGAAGATCAACCGTTCCGTTTTCATGGTCATAAATCTCAAGGCCACGAAAATCGGTTTTATGGTTCCAAGCAAATGCCGGTCCGGCCGCAAGGCCGAAAATGCTAACAGCCGCAAGTATCTTCATTCGTCAAATTCCTTAATGGTCGTATCCAACGCTGAAAACCATGCTGGTTCGATCTGACCAAGGACAAGCGCCGATTTTGGTGCCTTGCTGCCATTTTTCACTGTGGCAGCAATGTCCCGGACAGTTTTCTGCTCAATCTTTGTCGTGATCCGATGGCTCCATTCTGCGCCACCACTGGCCTCTGTCGATTGCGGGACATAACGAGGTTCAATCGTTATTTCTGGCATGTTGGCATAAGCCGCTTTCAGGACCGTCGCGCGGGGAATGCCATTGGCTTCAAGTCTCTCAAGCGCAGCGGCATGTGGCTTTGTTGCACAAAGCCTCTGATGTCCGAGGTTCCCCTTTCCCCGGACGGATTTATCCCGCGGTTTCTGT
>NZ_VDDD01000166.1 GCF_006151785.1 Paracoccus marcusii | reverse complement strand
TTTCACCGATGAGGAATGCTACAATTTCTTCAAAGCCGCCGGATATGAAACCGATTAAACGCAACGCGCTCTAGCGGGCTTGGGAAGCAAAGCGTTGAGGTTGCCGCGCCATAGGGCTGGATTGTCGCCCGTGCGATAGCCCCCTACCGTGGCCCACGACAGGATCGCTTCGATACGGGACCGAACCCTAGATGCTGTTTCTGTCTTGTCATGCCAGATAGGCTGAAGCACGCGGAGCATGTCCTGGACAGCCAGTTCATGCACGAGCATGTCGCCGATATGTGGCAGTACGAAGCGCTCAATCGACGACTTCCATCGGATCCGGTCCGCGTCGCTTCCAAGCTCTGACAACCTGGCGTCTGCATATTGATTAAAGGCGGTCTCGAACGTCATTCCTCGCTTCTGCAGCGCCGTCATTGCCGCCTTGGACGCCTTCCGCTCCTCAACAGGGTCAATGCCGCGCCAAACCTTATCCTTAGCCTCTCTGGCTCTCTCGCGTGCCTGCGAGAGGCCAACCTCGGGATAGGCGCCAAGGCCCAAGTCGCGCCGCTTTGTGCCGACGGTCGTGCGCAAAATCCAGCTCCGCGCACCGGACGGTGTGATCTGGAGATATAGGCCCGACACCCCTCCGACAGCGAGCATGGCATTTAGCCCCTTGCCCGGGTGCTTCAGCCGCTTCACCTCGATAGGGGAAAGTTCACGCACTACTTTCGGCATATCGCACCCACGGCCTACCCATCGAAAACCGTAGTTGATGCGTGATACTGGACGCAACATGATGTTACGGGCGCTCCAGATAATCTGTTGTAATTGCTTGGCTGTTTTTTCGGATTGCGGCAGGCTGAGACCCAATGCAGGTGTCCCTCGGCTCCACCATATCCGGATCATCCATCTACAGAATGAAATCCGCCTCGGTCAGCGACAGCTGGCCTGACAGGCGGATCATCCCGTCCACGCGGCCATCTCCGTTCGCATCCATCATCACACGCGTCACGTTGGTCTGCGGGACATACTGCACCATCAATTGTGCACCCTGCCCGGGCTCGAAGCTGTCGGTCATGTGGAACGCCTGGTTTCCGGGGGTCCGCCAGTCCGCATCAATGCCGGACAGGTCGATCCGATCGCTGCCGCGCCGGAAATCAAGGATCAGGTCGGTCTGGGCGCCCTGGCTGTCGGCCATCGACCCGAAGACAAACGTATCCGCACCGACGCCCCCGGTCAGCAGATCCGCCCCCTGTCCGCCGATCAGGGTGTCGTTGCCCGCTCCGCCCGCCAGCCGATCCGCCCCCTGCCCGCCATGCAGACGGTCATTGCCGAACCCGCCCTCCAGCGTGTCGTTGCCTGCGCGCCCTTCCAGCCGATCATTGCCCGCGTTGCCACGCATCAGGTTGCCCTGCGCGTTGCCCAGCAGCACGTCATGGCCGGCGCCGCCTTCGGCATTCTCGACCCCGCGGATGATGTCCAGGCCATGGCGGGTGTCCTGCCGCCCGGTCAGCGCCAGATCGATGCGGCCGCCCGTGGCGCCCTGCAGCACGACCGTGTCAACGCCTGAACCGCCGTCGATCACGTCATTGCCCGCATCCATCAGCACCCGGTCCAGGCCGGCGCCGCCATAAAGCGCGTCATGGCCGATCCCGCCGCCAAGGATGTCGTTGCCGCCATTGCCGTACAGCGTGTCGTCGCCTGCCATCCCGAAAGCGCGGTCGTCCTCGAAGCTGAGGGTGAAGACGTCGTTGCCCGATAACATCCGTTCGATGATCCGCTGATCATCGACACGCGAGAATGTCAGGGAGGCATTGTAGATATCCGCCAAGGGCACCCTCAGCTGATCGATCTGCCATTGATCGTAGTAATATCCGCCAATATCGGCGGCCCCGGCGATCAGAGTGACGGTTCCACCCGTGATGTCCTCACCAGTCTGACGAAAACCGCTGCCGCCGAAGATCGTCGCAAAATCGTAACCGCCGCTGTAATAATCGACCAGCAAGACGTCCTCAAACTGCTGTCCGTCATAATTGAAATAAAGATTGTCAAAGAATTCGACATTGAATGCATCGTAATACAATACGCTGAGATCAAAATTCGTGATGTCGAAACCGGAATACGCTTGTACGCGCGCCATCGTTAACCCCTTGCAAAAAAACCATGAAAAACGACTCTGTCCCGTTCATGTGCGGGGACAGAATGGCATTCATTAACGACGTCGCACGACCGGCGTCAAAACCTATCGCGCAACGTCGTTAACGTTTCCGCAAGGATGGCGTGGGGCGTCAGAGGCTGGTGCCCTCGGGCAGGCACAGCATGATGTTCATGTTCTGGACCGCGGCGCCCGATGCGCCCTTGCCCAGGTTGTCCAGCACCGCGACGATCGTGGCGCATCCGGTCTCATCGTCGCCATGCACACTGATGCGCAGCACGTTGCTGCCGTTCAGCGCGGTCGGGTCGATGCGGGCGCCGATCTGGTCGGCGGACACGACCTGCACGAAGGCCTCGTTCGCGTAATGATCGGCCAGCGCCTGGTGCAGGGCCGCGACGCTGCGGTCGTCATCCAGCTGCAGCGGCAGCTGGACCGCCATGCCTTGGGCAAAATTCCCGACCGAAGGCGCGAAGACCGGCTGCAGCAGCAGGCCGCCATGGGTCATGATCTCGGGGATGTGTTTGTGGCGCTGATCCAGGCCATAGATGAAATGCACGGGCGCGGTGCCTGCCTCGAAATCCGCGACCATTGCCTTGCCGCCGCCGGTATAGCCGCTGACGGCGTTGATCGACAGCGCCTCGGTCTCGTCGACCAGGCCGGCAGCGACCAGCGGGGCCACGATGGCGATCGCGCCGGTCGAATAGCAGCCCGGATTGCTGACCAGCCGCGCGGCGGCGATGCGCTCGCGCATTTCGGGGGCCAGTTCGGGAAAGCCGAAGACCCAGTCCGGATCGATCCGGTGCGCGGTCGAGGCGTCGATCAGGCGTACGTCCATGTCGGCCGTCAGGGTCACGGCCTCGCGCGCGGCGGCATCCGGCAGGCACAGGATCGCGACATCGGCCTGCGCAAAGCAGTCGGCGCGGGCCTGCGGGTCCTTGCGCATCGCGGGGTCCAGTTGGACCAGGCGGATGTCGTCGCGTCCCAGCAGGCGGTCGCGGATCTGCAGGCCGGTGGTGCCGGCCTCGCCATCGATGAAGACGCTGTGGGTCATGGGGCAAGCCTTTCGCAGGTGTCGCCCGTGTCTAGCGCAGCGCGGCCTTGGTCACAACGCTGCTTGGCGCTAGATGCTGCACATCTCGGATCGGGTCAGGAACCGCTTCTCGCGACCGTTGTCCAGACTGAACATGCCGCCCCGCCCCGGCACCACGTCGATGATCAGGTCGGTATGGGCCCACGCCTCGGCCTGGCTGGCCGAGATGTAGAAGGGCGCGCCGCCGATCTCTCCCAGCTGCACGTCGCGTTCGCCCACGCGGAAATCGCCTTGGGGATAGCACATCGGCGACGACCCGTCGCAGCAGCCGCCTGACTGGTGGAACAGGACCGGGCCGTGATCGGCCACGATCTCGGCGATCAGTTCCAGCGCGGCGGGGGTGGCGGTGACGGTGCTCATGTCTTCAGCCTCTTCTTGAGGAACCGCAGGACCTGCGTCTCTTCGGGGCGCAGGTCGGTCTGGGTCAGGGTGTCGTCGATCGTGTCGGCCAGCTCCAACCGCAACTCGTCGGCCAGATAGGCGTCGATGATCTGGGGGTGCACATAGCACTGGCGGCAGATGGTGGGCGTGTTGCCAAGCCGCGCGGCAACCGATTCGATGGCGTCGCGCACGTTGCGCTTGGCGGCTGCTTCGCTGTCGGCCTTCTCGTATTCGGCCAATGCCAGGGCGGCCAGGACCGTGCCGGTCCAGGTTCGGAAATCCTTGGCGGTGACCTGCCGCCCGGTGATCTGGCGCAGATAGTCGTTCACCTCGGTCGAGGTGACCTGGCGGCGGGTTCCGTCGTCATCGACATACTGGAACAGGTGCTGGCCGGGGATCTCCTGCACGGCACGGATGATGCGGGCAATGCGGCGGTCGCGCAGGCCTAGGTTCCATTCCTTGCCCGACTTGCCCTTGAACTTGAAGCGGACCTGATTGCCGTCCAGCGTGACATGCCGCATCCGCAGCGTGGTCAGCCCGTGCGACTTGTTCTCGCGCGCATAGCGGGTGTTGCCCACGCGGATCATGGTGTTCTCCAGCAGGAACACGATGGTCGCCAGCACCTTTTCCACCGGCAGGCCGCGGCGCGACATGTCGGCATCGACCTGCGCGCGCAGCTGCGGCAGGCCGCGCGCGAAATCCAGCATGCGGTCATACTTGCTGCTGTCGCGCAGCTCGCGGAATTCGGGGTGATACCGGTACTGCTTGCGGCCCTTGGCGTCGCGTCCGGTCGCCTGGATGTGGCCGCGCGGATCGGGGCAGATCCAGACGTCGACATAGGCGGGCGGAATGGCCAGCGACGCCAGCCGCTTGCGTTCCGCCTTGTCGGTGATGGTGCGCCCGTCCGGTCCCTTGTACGAAAACCCCTTGCCCGACCGCTGGCGCGTGATGCCCGGCATGTCGTCGTTCACATAGGTCAGGCCCGCGCTGATCGCGGCGTCCTCGGGGTCGATGATACTGTCCTTGGGCATGGCGCGCTCCGCAGGTGGCGTGTGGCCCAACGCCGCAGGATCGGTGCGGGTTGCGGGCGACCCGAAGGCCGCCCGCAAGGTCTTAGAAGAAGCCCAGCTTCTTGGGGCTGTAGCTGACCAGCATGTTCTTGGTCTGCTGATAGTGGTCCAGCATCATGCGGTGGTTTTCACGCCCGATGCCCGACTGCTTGTAGCCGCCGAAGGCCGCGTGGGCCGGATAGGCGTGATAGCAGTTGGTCCAGACCCGGCCCGCCTGGATCGCGCGACCGAAGCGGTAGCAGGTGTTCGCATCCCGCGACCACAGGCCCGCGCCCAGACCGTACAGCGTGTCATTGGCGATCGACAGCGCCTCGTCCTGGTCCTTGAAGGTGGTCACGGACACGACCGGGCCGAAGATCTCCTCCTGGAAGACCCGCATCTTGTTGTGGCCCTTGAACACCGTCGGCTTGATGTAGAACCCGCCCGACAGCTCTCCGCCGTGATCCGCGGCCTCGCCGCCGATCAGCACCTCGGCGCCTTCCTTGCGACCAATGTCGAAGTAGGAGAGGATCTTCTCCTTCTGCTCGCTCGAGGCCTGCGCGCCGATCATCGTCGCGCTGTCGCGCGGGTCGCCCTGCACGATGGCCTCGACGCGCTTCAGCGCGCGTTCCATGAACTGATCATAAATCTTCTCGTGGATCAGGGCGCGCGACGGGCAGGTGCAGACCTCGCCCTGGTTCAGCGCGAACATCACGAAACCCTCGATCGCCTTGTCGAAGAAGTCGTCGTCCTCGCGGCAGACATCCTCCATGAAGATGTTGGGCGACTTGCCACCCAGTTCCAGCGTGACCGGGATCAGGTTCTCGGACGCGTACTGCATGATCAGGCGGCCGGTGGTGGTTTCCCCGGTGAAGGCGATCTTGGAGATGCGCGGGTTCGACGCCAGCGGCTTGCCCGCCTCAAGGCCGAAACCGTTGACGATGTTCAGGACGCCCGGCGGCAGGATGTCTGCGATCAGTTCGGCAAAGACCATGATCGTGGCCGGGGTCTGTTCCGCGGGTTTCAGCACCACGCAGTTGCCGGCGGCCAGCGCGGGCGCCAGCTTCCAACAGGCCATCAGCAGCGGAAAGTTCCACGGGATGATCTGGCCCACCACGCCCAGGGGCTCGTGGAAGTGGTACGCGATCGTGTCGTTGTCGATTTCAGAAATGCCGCCCTCCTGCGCGCGCAGGACGCCCGCGAAGTAGCGGAAATGGTCGATGGCCAGCGGCAGGTCGGCGGCCATCGTCTCGCGGATGGGCTTGCCGTTGTCCCAGGTCTCGGCGGTGGCCAGCAGCTCCAGGTTCGCCTCCATCCGGTCGGCGATCTTCAGCAGCGCGTTGGACCGATCGGTGGTCGAGGTGCGGCCCCAAGCCCCCTTGGCCTTGTGCGCCGCGTCCAGCGCGGCCTCGATGTCGTCGGCATTGGACCGGGCGATCTCGCCGATCTCGGCCCCGGTGATGGGCGTGGTGTTGGTGAAGTAGCGGCCCGACTTGGGCGCCGTCCATTCGCCACCGATGAAGTTGTCATAGCGGCGGGCAAAGGGCATCACGCCCACGCCCTTGAATTCGTGCGTCTGGTCGTTCGGCATCGGTTCCTCCTCCTCAGGATGTCAGCCCCCGGATCTCCTGGTCCGGGTATGCGCAAAGCGTCGGACAGCACGTGATTCGTCGCAACCGCCGATCCACGCCGCAGCGCAGAAGCTGTCTCACATGTGAGACAGTCCCCCGTGATTTTCACCAAGCCCAAGGCGCGCCATGCGCCGGTACATCGTCGCCCGCCCGATCCCAAGCGCGCGTGCGGCTGCCGACACGTTGCCCTGCGCGCGGGCCAGGGCGCGCATCACGGCGGCGCGTTCGGCCCGGTCGAACCCGGTCAGGTCGTCCTGGCGGCCCAGCAGGTCGGCCGCCGGGCG
>NZ_VDDD01000165.1 GCF_006151785.1 Paracoccus marcusii | reverse complement strand
CCGCGACGGGGCCGACGGCGCGGCCGAGGCCGCACGCCTGCCGCACCTGCTGGCCGCCGATCTGGCGGCGGCGGCGGTCACGCAGCTGCGCCCGATCCTGAACCTGACCGGCACCGTTCTGCACACCAACCTGGGCCGTGCGATCCTAGCGGACGAGGCGATCGAGGCCGCCTCCGCCGCAATGGCCGCGCCGCTGGCACTGGAATTCGACCTGGCGACCGGCGGGCGCGGCCAGCGTGACGACCATCTGCGCGGTCTTCTGTGCGAGCTAACCGGGGCCGAGGACGCGACCATCGTCAACAACAATGCGGCCGCCGTCCTGATCGCGCTGAACACCTTCGGCCAAGACCGTGACAGCATCGTCTCGCGCGGCGAGCTGATCGAGATCGGCGGCGCATTCCGCATGCCCGACATCATGGCCCGCGCCGGCACCCGGCTGGTCGAGGTCGGGACGACCAACCGCACCCACCCCCGCGACTATCGCGACGCGATCACCGACCGGACCGGGCTGATCCTCAAGGTCCACACATCGAACTATCGTATCGAGGGGTTCACCGCCGAGGTTCCGCCCCCGGACCTGGCCGCCATCGCGCGCGATGCCGGGGTGGTGATGCTGAACGACCTGGGCGCGGGGTCGCTGGTCGATCTGTCCCGTTGGGGCCTGCGCCGCGAACCCACCGTCGCCGAAGCCGTGGCCGAAGGCGCGGACCTGATCACCTTTTCAGGCGACAAGCTGCTGGGCGGGCCGCAGGCGGGGTTCATCGTGGGCCGGCGCGACCTGATCGCGCGGATCAACAGGAACCCCATGAAGCGCGCCGTGCGGCTGGACAAGATCCGCATCGCCGCGCTGCAGGCGACGCTGCGCCTTTATCGAGACCCCGACCGGCTGGACCAGCGGCTGCCCGTGCTGCGCATGCTGTCCCGTTCGCAGGCCGACATCGCGGCGCAGGCCGCGCGTCTGGCGCCGCAGGTCGCGGCGCTGCTGCCCGATCATCGGGTCGTTCCAACGGACTGCGCCAGCCAGATCGGATCGGGCTCGCTGCCGACGGACACGATTCCGTCCGCCGGGCTGCGGATCAGCGGGGCGGGCGGCGACGCGCCGGACCGCCTGGCGGCGTGGCTGCGCGACCGACCGCGTCCGGTCATCGGCCATATCCGCGACGGCGCGCTGATCCTGGACCTGCGCTGTCTGGACGACGACCGTGACCTGCTGGAGGCGCTGACGTGATCGTCGGAACCGCGGGGCATATCGACCACGGCAAGACCGCGCTGGTCAAGGCGTTGACCGGCACCGATGCGGACCGCCTGGCAGAGGAAAAGGCCCGAGGCATCACCATCGACCTGGGATTCGCCTATGCCGATCTTGGCGGCGGCACCGTCACAGGTTTCGTCGACGTGCCGGGGCACGAACGGCTGATCCACACCATGCTGGCAGGCGCGGGCGGGATCGACCTGGCCCTGCTGGTCGTGGCCGCCGATGACGGCATCATGCCGCAGACGCGAGAGCATCTGGCGATCCTGGACCTGCTGGGCCTGTCGCAGGGGCTGGTCGCGCTGACCAAGGCCGATCTGGCCGATGCCGACCGCCGCGCCGAAGTCACGGCCCAGATCCGCGACGCCCTGGCCGACAGCGGGCTGGCGGATGCGCCGATCATCCCTGTGTCGTCCCTGACCGGCGAGGGCGTGGACAGCCTGCGCGACGCCCTGATCGCCGCCGAGGCGCAGGTGGCCCATCGCGCCGCCGATGCGGGCTTTCGCCTGGCGGTCGATCGCAGCTTCACCCTGCAGGGCGCAGGGACGGTGGTGACCGGCACGGTGCTGTCCGGGCAGGTCGCCGTCGGCGATCTGGTGACGATCAGCCCGTCGGGGATCGCGGCGCGGGTCCGTGGCATCCATGCACAGAACCGGCAGGCGACCCACGGTCTTGCCGGGCAACGCTGCGCCCTGAACCTGGCGGGAGAGGCAGTCGCCAAGGACGCGATCCATCGGGGCGACATCGTGTTGGCCCCCGCGCTGCATGCGCCGACCGAACGGATCGATGCCGTCCTGACCGTGCTGGACACGGAGCCGAAGCCAATCGGCACGTGGTTTCCCGCCCGCCTGCACAGCCACGCCGCCGAACTGGGCGCGCGGATCGTGCCTTTGGGCGACCCCATCGCTCCCGGTCACAGCGGTCCGGTCCAGATCGTGCTAGACCGTCCCATCGCCGCGACCATCGGCGACCGGTTCATCCTGCGCGACGTGTCGGCCAGCCGCACCATCGGCGGCGGGCATTTCCTGGACCTGCGCCCTCCCGCCCGCAAACGGCGCACCCCTGAACGGCTGGCGCTGATCGACGCCGCCCAAGCCCCCGATCCGCTGCAAGCGATGCTGGCGGTGGGCCCGGTCGATTCGGCGGTCTTTGTGCGCGACCGCGCCCTGTCGCCCGCCGATGCGGCCGCGGCATTGTCCGGAGCACGGATCGTCGCGGGGCTGGCCCTGTCGCCCGCGCATCTGGACGCGCTGCAGCGGGGCATCATCGACGCGCTGTCCGCCTTTCACGCCGAGAACCCCGACCTGCCGGGCATGGGCCGCGAACGGCTGCGCCTGGCGCTGACGCCGCGGCTGCCCAAGGACGCCTATCTGGCGCTGCTGCGGGGCGAAGCGGATGCCGGCCGGATCGTCCCCGACGGCGCCTTTCTGCGCCTGCCCGGCCACGAGGTGCGCCTGTCGGCCGATGACGAGGCGCTGTGGGCCCGCATCCTTCCGTCCCTGACGGGCGATTTGCGCTATCGCCCGCCGCGGGTGCGCGATTTCGCGACCGACTTCGGGGTGGACGAAAAGGAGGTGCGCCGCGTGCTGCGCATGACGCAGAAGCTGGGCCGCACCGACCAGATCGCGCATGACCATTTCTTTGCGCGCGCTGTGACCGCCGACATGGTGACCATCCTGCGCGATGTGGCGGCCGCGACGCCGGACGGCTGGTTCACCGCCCCCCTGTTTCGCGACCGCGTTCAGAACGGCCGCAAGGTCGCCATCGAGATCCTGGATTTCTTCGACCGGCACGGCGTCACGCTGCGCCGGGGGGATCTGCGCCGCCTGAACCCGCACCGGCTGGACCTGTTCGGCTAGATCGGGGCGATGCCCTGTTCGATCACCGCCTCCATCGCGACATAGCTGGAAGTCGAGGCGACATGCGGCAGGGCGGAGAGCTTTTCCGCCATGATGCGACGGTAATCGGCCATGTCGCGCGACCGCACCTTGAGCAGATAGTCGAACCCCCCCGCGATCATGTAGCATTCCTCGACCTCGGGAATCAGGCGGATGGCGGCGTTGAACGATTCCAGCGCCTTGTGGCGGGTGTCCGACAGGCGCATCTCGACATAGGTGACATGGGTCAGGCCAAGGCGCACGGGCGACAGGATGGCCCGGTATCCGGTGATCAGCCCCGCCTCCTCCAGCTGGCGGATGCGCAGGGCCACGGGGGTCTTGGACAGGCCGACCTTGCGCGCCAGTTCGGTCACCGGGATGCGGGCGTTGGCCACCAGTTCCGCCAGGATGCGGCGATTGATCGGGTCCAGGATTTCGGTCACGTCTTATGCCCCGTGATTGGACGATATGGCTGCGATCCTGCCCATCATTGGTCCCATCGTCCAGACGGCACGCGATATTCTGCCGATATCAGACAGGGGTGCCGCCATGACCGACCTTTCCTTTTCCGCCAAGTTCCAACCCGAAGCGCCCCTGCTGGACCGGCTGGTCCGCGATGCGGCGCTGTCGCCTGATACCCGTGCGCGGATTAGCGACCGCGCGGCCAACCTGATCCGCCGCATCCGCGCCGAATCCAGGCCCACGATGATGGAGCTGATGCTGGCCGAATACGGCCTGTCCACCCGCGAGGGCGTGGCCCTGATGTGCCTGGCCGAGGCGATGCTGCGCGTGCCCGACCGTGCCACCATCGATGCGCTGATCGAGGACAAGATCGCCCCCTCCGATTGGGGCCGCCACCTGGGCGACAGCTCTTCCAGCCTGGTCAACGCTTCGACCTGGGCGCTGATGCTGACGGGGCGGGTGCTGGACGACAGCAAGCCCGGTCTGGCCGGCACCCTGCGCGGCGCGGTCCGCCGCCTTGGAGAGCCGGTGATCCGCACCGCCGTCACCCGCGCGATGCGCGAGATGGGACGCCAGTTCGTCTTGGGCCAGACCATCGACGCCGCGTTGGACCGGGCGAAGGGTCAGGAGGCCAAGGGATACACCTACAGCTATGACATGCTGGGCGAAGCGGCGATGACCGCCCGCGACGCCGACCGCTATGCCGACGAATACCGCAAGGCCATCGCGGCCATCGCCGGCGCTTGCACGCATGGCTCCGTCGCCCGGAACCCCGGCATCTCGATCAAGCTGTCGGCGCTGCACCCCCGCTATGAGGTCGCGCAGGAGGATCGGGTGATGGCCGAACTGGTCCCCGTGGTCCGCGATCTGGCCCGCCGGGCGCGTGCGGCGAACATGGGCCTGAACATCGACGCCGAGGAGCAAGACCGCCTGGCCCTGTCGCTGCAGGTGATCGAGGCCGTCCTGCCGGACCCCGATCTGGCCGGATGGGACGGGTTCGGCGTGGTCGTGCAGGCCTATGGCAAGCGGGCGGGGCCGATGATCGATGCGCTGCACGCGCTGGCGGTCCGCCACGACCGCCGCATCATGCTGCGCCTGGTCAAGGGCGCCTATTGGGATACCGAGATGAAGCGCGCCCAGGTCGAAGGGCATCCGGATTTCCCGCTGTTCACCTCCAAGACCGCGACGGATGTCAGCTATGTCGCGCTGGCGAAGAGGCTGTTGGGCATGACCGACCGCATCTATCCGCAATTCGCCACGCACAACGCGCACAGCGTCGCGGCCATCCTGGAACTTGCGGGCGATGCGCCCTTCGAATTCCAGCGCCTGCACGGGATGGGAGAGCGGCTGCACGACATCGTCATGCGCGATCATCGCACCGCCTGCCGCATTTATGCCCCGGTCGGCGCGCATCAGGACCTGCTGGCCTATCTGGTGCGCCGCCTGCTGGAGAACGGCGCGAACAGCAGCTTCGTGAACCAGATCGTCGATCTGGACGTGACGCCCGAACAGATCGCCCGCGATCCCTTCGACGCGCTGGCGACGGCCCAGGCCCCCGCGACCCTGCTGGCGCCCCATGCGATCTATGGCGCGGGCCGCGTGAACGCGCAGGGCTTTGACTTGGCCGCCCGCGACCAGCTGGACCGGATCTTTGCCGCCCGTGACGGGTCCATCGCCGATGCCGGCCCCTTGACCGCGCAGGCGGCGACCGGACAGGCCAGCCCGGTGCTGAACCCCGCCACCGGCGACATCCTGGCGACCGTCACCGAGGCGGACGAGGCCACGGTGACCCGCGCCATCGATGCGGCCCGCCCCTGGGCGGCCCCTGCCTCGGAACGGGCCGCGACCCTGCGCCGCGCCGCGGACCTGTTCGAGGCTGATTTCGGCCCGATCTTCGGCATCCTGGCCCGCGAGGCGGGCAAGACTCTGAACGACGCCGTGGCCGAACTGCGCGAGGCGGTGGATTTCCTGCGCTATTACGCTCAGCAGGGCGAGGGCCGCACGGATGCCCCGCGCGGGATCATCGCTGCGATCAGCCCCTGGAACTTTCCGTTGGCGATCTTCACCGGACAGGTCGCGGCGGCACTGATGGCGGGGAACGCGGTGCTGGCCAAGCCGGCCGAACAGACCCCGCTGATCGCCGCCCTTGCCGTGCGCCTGATGCACCGCGCGGGCGTTCCCGCCGACGCACTGCAGCTGCTGCCGGGCGACGGCGCGACGGTCGGTGCGGCGCTGACCCGCGATCCGCGCATCAAGGGCGTCGTCTTTACCGGCGGCACCGATACGGCGCGGCTGATCGCCGCCAGCATGGCGGACCACATGGCCCCCGGCACCCCGCTGATCGCGGAGACGGGCGGTCTGAACGCGATGATCGTGGACAGCACGGCCCTGCCCGAACAGGCGGTGCGCGACATCATCGCCTCCAGCTTCCGGTCGGCGGGCCAGCGCTGTTCGGCGCTGCGCTGCCTCTACGTGCAGGAGGACGTGGCCCCGCACCTGATCGCGATGATCCAGGGGGCGATGGACCAGCTGCGCGTGGGCGACCCGTGGGATCTGTCCACCGATGTCGGCCCGGTCATAGACGCCGAGGCGCAGGCCGGGATCCTGGCGTATCTGGACCAGAACCGCGACCGGATCCTGCACCAGATCGCGGCGCCCGCCACGGGGCATTTCGTACCGCCCACGCTGATCCGCATCGACGGCATCCAGGCGCTGGAGCGCGAGATCTTCGGCCCCGTCCTGCATGTCGCGACCTTCAAGGCGCGTGACCTGGACCGGGTCGTGGCGGCGATCAACGCGACGGGGTACGGGCTGACCTTCGGGCTGCATTCGCGCATCGACAGCCGGGTGCAGGAGGTCACGCAGGCGGTCCATGCGGGCAACCTGTACGTCAACCGCAACCAGGTCGGCGCCACCGTCGGCAGCCAGCCCTTTGGCGGAGAGGGCCTGTCGGGCACGGGACCCAAGGCCGGCGGCCCGCAGTACCTGACGCGGCTGTTCGCGCCCGCAGCCCCCGCCGCCGCGGCGACGGACTGGACCGGGGCCGACAGCACCGACCGCCTGGCTGCGGCGCTGACCCGTCCCGTCCCTG
>NZ_VDDD01000164.1 GCF_006151785.1 Paracoccus marcusii | reverse complement strand
GGGGCCGGGCGCCGCGCCCGCGTCACTGCAGGTCGGCGAAGGCCGCGCGCAGCCGGTCCGCCGCCTCGATCACCCGCGCCCGCGGCGTCGCGATGTTGAAGCGCATGAACCCGTCGCCGCCCAGCCCGAAGGTCGCGCCGTGATTGGCCGCGATCCGGGCGTCGTCCTGGATGCGACGGGTGATTTCCGCGTCGGTCATGCCGGTGTCGCGGAAATCGACCCAGGACAGATAGGTTGCCTGCAGGGGCATCGACCGCAGACCGGGAATCGCGTTCACCGCCTGATCGAAGATCCGCCGGTTGCCGTCCAGGTAATCGACCAGCGCATCGACCCAGGCCGCGCCCTCGGGCGAATAGGCCGCCGCGACCATGTCCTGGCCCAGCATCGCCGGAGAGATCCCCGCGGCGGCCAGCGCGCCCTGGAACCGCGCCCGCAGGCCGGGGTCGGGGATGATCGCGTTGCCGATATGGGCGCCCGCGATGTTGAAGGTCTTGGTGGCGGCGGTCAGCGTCACCAGGCGCGGCAGGATGTCGGGTGCCACGGTCGCCATCATCCGGTGACGGGGGCCGCCCGGCAGGACCAGGTCGGCATGGATGTCGTCCGAGATCAGGATCAGGTCGTGGCGGTCGCAGAAATCGGCGACCTGGCGCAGTTCGGCTTCGGACCAGACGCGGCCGCCGGGATTGTGCGGCGAACACAGGATCATCATCCGTTCGCGCCCGGTCAGCATCCCTTCCCACGCGTCCCAGTCCAGGGCGTACTGGCCGTCGGTCATCGCCAGGGGCAACTCGACCAGGTCGCGGCCGGCGGCGCGGATCACCCGGCCGAAGGCGTGATAGACCGGCGCCATCACGACCACCCCGTCGCCGGGCCGCGTATAGGCGTTCAGCGCCATCGCGACCGCGTTGACCAGCCCCGCGCAGGTCAACACCCATTCGGGCCGGATCTGCCAGCCGTGGCGATGCGCCATCCACCAGCCGATCGCCGCCAGATAGGGCGGGTTCGCGCCGGGATAGCCATAGACGCCATGCGCCGCGGCGCGGTCCACCGCCGCCTGGACCGCCGCGGGGGGCGCGAAATCCATGTCGGCCACCCACATGGCCAGGCCGTCATCGGCGCCCACGCCGTATGCGGCCTGCATGTCGTCCCACTTGCTGCAATGCGTGCCGCGGCGGTCGATGATGCGGTCGAAATCGGGCTGGGTCATGGGGGCTCCTGCGGGCTGCGTCACCCTAGCCTAGCGGGGTTGTTGCTTATGGTGAAGGCTTGCCCTAAATCCCTTGCCATGAGCCTGAGACCCATCCTGATCCATCCCGATCCGCGCCTGAAGAAGGTGGCCCAACCCGTGGCCCGCATCACGCCCGAGATCGAGACATTGGCCGCGGACATGCTGGCCACCATGTACGAGGCGCCCGGCATCGGCCTGGCCGCGCCGCAGATCGGCGTGGGCCTGCGCGTCTTCACCATGGATGCCAACCGCGACCCCGAGGCGCCGCGCGCGCCCCTGGTGCTGGTCAACCCCGAGGTGACCTGGGCGTCGGACACGCCCAACACCTATGAGGAGGGCTGCCTGTCCATCCCCGACCAGTACGGAGAGGTCACGCGGCCCGCGCAGATCCGCATGCGCTGGCTGGGGCTGGACGGCAAGACCCACGAACGCGAGTTCGACGAGTTGTGGGCCACCTGCGCCCAGCACGAGCTGGATCACCTGGACGGCGTGCTGTTCATCGATCACCTCTCCGCCATCAAGCGGCAGATGATCACCCGCAAGATGGTCAAGCTGAAGCGGGACCTGGCCCGTGCCTGATCGCACGGGTGCCAGCGGCTGGATGCGCCCCGACCTGCCGGGGGATCTTGGCCGCGGCACCCTGCGCGACATCGTCCTGTGGCCGGACCCGCGCCTGCGCCTGCGCGCGGAACCCGCCGGCTACATGACCGGCCCCGAACTGCGCGTGCTGGCCGCCGACATGCTGGCCACCATGTATCACGCCCAGGGCCGCGGCCTGGCCGCCCCGCAGATCGGCGTGCTGCGCCGGATCTTCGTCATGGATGCCGGCTGGAAGGACGGCGCGCCCGCCCCCCTGGTCCTGATCGACCCCGAGATCCTGGTCAGGTCGCCGCAGACTGAGACCGCGCCCGAAGGGTGCCTGTCCATTCCCGGCGGCCCCGTCGAGGTCATGCGCCCCGCCGCCATCGGAATCGGCTGGTATGATCTGGACGGCCGCTATCAGGTGCGCGACATGCAGGGTCCCGCCGCCCGCATCGCCCAGCACGAGGTCGATCACCTGGACGGCCTGTTGATCGTGAAGGACTGACCATGGCCGCGCGCGCGTTCCTGCCCTATGCCGACCCCCGCCTGCACCGCCCCGCCGCGCCGGTGGCAGAGATCACCGAATCCGTCCGCATGATCTGGGACGACATGGTCGACACCATGGAGGCGATGCCCGGCGTGGGACTGGCTGCGCCCCAGATCGGCATCATGATGGCGCTGGCCGTCGTCGATGCCTCGGGGCCGCGCGGACAGGCGGTCCGCATGGCCAACCCCCGGATCCTGCATGCCAGCGTCAAGCTGCGCGAGTACGAGGAGGCCAGCCCCAACCTGCCCGGCGTCTCGGCCCCGATCAGCCGCCCCCGGGCGGTCACGGTGCGGTTCCTCAACCAGGACGGCGTCGAGGAGGACCGCGATTTCGTCGGCCTGTGGGCCACCAGCGTCCAGCACCAGATCGACCACCTGGCCGGGCGGATGTATGTCGATCACCTGACCCCCCTGCGCCGCAAGATGCTGGTCGCGCGGTCGGCCAAGCTGCACCGCCACTGATTTTTTCCGTCGTCAGGGAATAGAACGACCCGTCGTGCCGTTCTGCTGTCGAATGGCCCGAAAGGCCGTCCGTGCAGCGGGGACCGGCGTCGCGCCCCGTCGCAAGATCGCCGCGGCGCCGGGATTTTCAGAAGGATGCACCCCATGGCACGACTGTTCGGAAATGACGACGACAACCGCCTGACCGGCACCAGCGTGGCCGACCTGATCTATGGCCGGTCGGGCGACGATGCGCTCTATGGCTTTCGTGGCAACGACACGATCGACGGAGGCGAGGGCAACGACCGCATCTGGGCCGGCGAGGGCGCGAACCGCGTGTCCGGCGGCTCGGGGAACGATCGCATCTGGGCGGGCGCGGGCAGCGACGTGATCGCCGCGGGCGAGGGCAATGACATCGTCGCCGCCGGCCACGGCAACAACCGCATCTGGGGCGGCGATGGCGACGACGTCCTGTACGCCGGCGCCGGGCGCGACACGCTGGACGGCGGTGATGGGAACGACCGCATGGCGTCGGGGGCGGGCAACGACATCCTGACCGGGGGCGAGGGCGACGACCGGATGATCGCGGGCTTCGGCGCCGACCGCCTGATCGCCGGAGAGGGCAACGACACGCTGAACGGCGGGCTGGGCAACGACACGATGACCGGCGGCGAGGGGGCGGACGTGTTCGTCTTCAACGGCGGGCGCGACCGGATCACCGACTTCGAGAACGGCGACGACGACATCGACCTGCGCGCCCTGGCCAATGTCGACAACTATGCCCAGATCCGCGGCGCCGCCGTGCAGAGCGGGTCCGACGTCGTGCTGAGTTTCGGCCCCAACCAGCTGGTCATCGAGGATTTCCGCCTGAACCAGATGAGCAGCGACGACTTTTCCTGGTAATATCTTTTGACGGTCCCCCCGCGCAGGTTCGCCCTGCGCGGGGTGTTTTCATGTCTGCGCAGGCAGGTCGTCGCGCACCCGCTCCCACGCCAGGGTCAGGTGGCGGCCCAGGATGTCCGACAGTCCGTCCGAATCCCGCGCCTCCAGCGCCGCGATCATCCGTTCGTGCTCGGCGACCGCGCTGGCCCATTTTTCCGCACCTTCGTGCCCGATGAAGCGGACGCGCTTCAACCGGGTCTGCAGGCGGGCATGCACCTCGGACAGGGCACCGTTGTCGGCAAGTGCCACGATGGCCGTATGGATCGCCTGGTTCAGCTTGTAATAGGCCATGCGGTCGCGCCGGGCATAGCAGTCGAGCATCCTGTCATGCAGCGCCCGCACGCCCGCGATGCCCGCATCCGTCGCCTGTGCGCAGGCGATGATCCCCGCCTGCTGCTCCAGGATGCGGATCACCTCCAGCATGTCGCGGACCTCGCGCGCGCCGAACTGCTTGACCACCGCGCCCCGTGCCGGGACCAGTTCGACCAGCCCCTCGGATGCCAGGTACTTGATCGCCTCGCGCAGCGGCGTGCGGGACACGCCCAGCTGCTGGCCGATCTGGCCCTCGTTCAGGCGGGTCCCGGGTGGCAGCTGCCCCTCGATGATCATGTCGCGCAGCCGCGACAGGATCGCGTCCAGCAGGGGCAGGCGTTCGATGCGGGCGTCTGTGTCTGACATGTCGGTTACCGGCGTCTCCGTTGGCGCGTCTGTCTCTGGCTATGACGGAGGGGGTGGCAAGTCAATATTGCCTTCTGTGTGTTGTATACAGAATTATTGATACGCTTTTGGGGCCGTGCTAGCAAGAACCCGGGACGTGATTCGGAAGGGGGATCGATGTCGGGGAACACCATGCGTTGGACGCCGCAGGACTGGCCCATCGCCTGTGCGATGATCCCGTTCGCGTCCGTTCAGGATGCCGGGCCGGCCGCCTGGGCACGCGATCTGGGCCAGGTCGCGGCGGCGGGGTTCGATGCGGTCGATCCGACCGACAGCTGGCTGCGGCTGGCCGATCTGGACGATGCTGGACGGGCGCGGTTCGTAGCGATCTGCCGTGACCTGGGACTGACCGTTCCGGCCATCTCGACCTCACGGCGCAGCGTGATCGATCCGGTGCAGGGTGACGACCATCTGGCCTATTGCCATCGTGTCATCGACTGCGCCGCCGATCTTGGCGCGGGGCATGTTAGCTTTGGCCTGTTCGGACCGCTGAGCGACGCGCAGCGCGCCGCCCTGTGGTTCTGGACCGAGCCGGGGGTGACGAACCCCGACGACCCCGCCATCCGAGCCCTGGCCGTCGCCCGCATCCGCGACCTGGGCCGCCACGCCGCCGATCGCGGAATCCACGTTGCGCTGGAGATGTACGAGGACACCTATCTGGGCACCGCCTCCGACGCGGTCGCCTTCGTCACCGACGTGGACCTCCCGTCGGTCCGGCTGAACATCGACATCGGCAACCTGATCCGCCTGCATCGGCCCGTGCAGCCCTGGGCGGAGATGATCGCGCTGTGCGCGCCCTTCGCGGGCTACTGGCACGTCAAGAACTACTACCGGATGACCGACCCGTCGGGGGTCATCCTGTCCCATCCCGCGCCCATGATGGGCGGCACCATCAACTGGCGCGCGGCGATCAACACCGCGCTGGACCTGGGCTTTTCCAGCCCCTTCCTGGTCGAGCATTACGGCGGCGACGGACTTGGGGTCTGCGCCGAGAACCGCGACTACATCCGCCGCATCCTGGCGCAGAGAAGGACCCTGCCATGACCAAGATCGTGGACCGCCCCGAGGATTTCGCCGCGACCGCGCTGGCGGGGTTCTGCGCCGCCCATGCCGACCGGGTCATTCCCATCCCGCATGGCGCCCTGCGCGCCCATGCGGGGGCGCCGGGCAAGGTGGCCTTGGTCGTGGGTGGAGGGTCGGGGCATTATCCGGCGTTTCTGGGCTATGTCGGTCCGGGCCTGGCCGATGGAACGGTGGCGGGGGACGTGTTCGCGTCGCCCTCGACCAGTGCGGTGGCCGGGGTGGCGCGGGCGGCGGACCTGGGCGGAGGCGTCATCCTGGGCTTTGGGAACTATGCGGGCGACGTGCTGAACTTTGGCGCCGCTGCCGAGCGTCTGCGCGCCGAAGGGATCGATGCGCGCATCCTGGCCGTGACCGATGACGTGGCTAGCTCGCCCGCGACCGACGCGGCGCGCAGGCGGGGCGTGGCGGGCGACCTGCTGGTCTTCAAGATCGCCGGTGCCGCGGCCGAGGCGGGCCTGGACCTGGACGCGGTGATGGATCTGGCCGGACGCGCCAATGCGCGGACCGTGTCCTTCGGGCTGGCCTTCGACGGCTGCACCCTGCCGGGACAGGCGGCACCCCTGTTCACCGTGCCCGAGGGGCAGGTCGCCCTTGGCCTGGGCATCCACGGAGAGCCGGGGATCGCCGCGCAGGCCATCCTGCCCGCCGCCGATCTGGCCCGGATGCTGCTGGAGCCGCTGCTGGCGGAACGGCCCCAGGGCCATGACGGCCGCGTGGCCGTGGTCCTGAACGGCCTTGGCCGCACGAAATACGAGGAACTGTTCGTCCTGTGGCATCACCTGACCGGGCTGATGACCGACGCCGGCCTGACCGTCATCGACCCCGAGGTCGGAGAGTTCGTGACCAGCCTGGACATGGAGGGGTGCTCTCTGTCGATCCTGTGGCTGGACGATGCGCTGGCCGATCTGTGGCGTGCGCCTGCTGATGCACCCGCCTTCCGCAAGGGGACCGTGGCTGCCCAGGGCGCGCGTCAGGTGGCCCGCGAAGGGGCAGCCATCGCAGCGGTTCCGCGCGGCGAACCCGCCAGTGCGGAGCAGGCCGGCTGCGTGGCCGACATCGTGGCGCGGTTGGCCCGGGCGCTGGCCGAGGCAGAGGCAGAATTGGGCCGCATCGACGCCATCGCGGGCGACGGCGATCACGGCCAGGGCATGGCGCGCGGGTCTGCGGCAGCCGCCCTTG
>NZ_VDDD01000163.1 GCF_006151785.1 Paracoccus marcusii | reverse complement strand
GGCGGCGCTGCGCAACCTGCCCGATCCGGCGGACCTGCCGCCGCCCGCCACTGCGACGGGGCTGGCGGTGACGCTGGACCCCGGTCACGGCGGCTTCGACCCCGGCGCGCAGGCGGGCCCCGATACCGAGGCCGCGCTGGTCCTGACATTCGCGCAGGAGCTGCGCACCGCCCTGGAGGCGCGAGGCGTGACGGTCACGATGACCCGCGACAGCGACGTCTATGTCAAGCTGGAGGACCGGATGACCGCGGCGCGGCAGTCGGGGTCCCACCTGCTGCTGTCGCTGCATGCCGATGCGCTGCCGCAGGGGCAGGCGGCGGGGGCCACGGTCTATGTCTGGAACAGTTCGTCCGACACGCGGGCGGGCCAGCAGCTGACGATGCGCCACCAGCGCGACGACCTGCTGGCGGGGATGGACCTGCGCGGCCAGGACGACGCGCTGGCCACGGTGCTGATGGATTTCGCGCGCACCGACACCCAGCCCCGGTCCGAGGCCTTCGCGCGGCTGCTGACCTCGCGCATGGCGCTGCGGGGGATCGGGCTGCACGGGCGGCCGGTGCAGGGGGCGGCGTTCTCGGTGCTGAAATCGCCCGACATCGCGTCGGTCCTGCTGGAGCTGGGGTTCATCTCGGACCAGACGGACCTTGCGAACCTGACCGACCCCGAATGGCGCGCCCGCATGGTCGAGGCCGTGGCCGAGGCCACGACCGGCTGGTGGCGCGACGAACAGGCGCGCGCGGGACTGCTTCGTCACTGACACACCCAGTGTTGCTTTGACCGGGGGACCCGTGGCCGTTATAGACGCGGCGAAACCCCGACAAAGGCTGACCCCGTGCTGCGACCCATCCTGTCTTTCTTCGGTGCGATCTTTTCCTGGGTGGTCACCGGGGTGTTCTTTGCGGCCCTGACCGTCGGCGGCATCTTCTGGATCTATTCGCGCGACCTGCCTAGCCACGAGACGCTGGCCCAGTATTCGCCCAAGACCATCAGCCGCATCTATTCCGCCGAAGGCCAGCTGATCGACGAGTTCGCCGAGGAGCGCCGCATCTTCGTGCCCATCGACGAGGTGCCCGACCTGATCAAGCAGGCCTTCGTCAGCGCCGAGGACAAGAACTTCTACAGCCATCCGGGCTATGACCTGCGCGGCATCCTGTCCGCCGCCTTCGAGGCCGCGGTCTCTGGCGGGTCCAGCGTGCGCGGCGCGTCCACGATCACCCAGCAGGTGATGAAGAACTTCCTTCTGTCCAGCGACCGCAGCGTGGAACGCAAGGTCAAGGAGCTGATCCTGGCCGCGCGGCTGGAACGCAGCCTGTCCAAGGACCAGATCCTAGAACTGTACCTGAACGAGATCTTTCTGGGTCAGAACAGCTTCGGCGTGGCCGCCGCGGCCCAGACCTATTTCAACAAGTCGCTGTCCGAACTGGCCCCGCACGAGGCCGCGATGCTGGCCGCCATGCCGCAGGCGCCCGGCCGCTATCACCCCGTGACCGCCAAGGAGCGCGTGACCGAACGGCGCAACTATGTCCTGCGCGAGATGTGGCAGAACGGCTTCATCGACGAGGCCACCTATGAGGCCGAGGCCAAGCTGCCGCTGCGGTCGGTGCAGAACGGGGACTATCCGTCGTTCCGCCGTGCGCTGCCGCCGCGCGACTATTTCACCGACGAGATCCGCCGCCAGCTGAGCCTGGAGTTCGGCCAGGAGGAGTTCTTTGGCGGCGGGCTGACCATCCGCGCGACCGTCGATCCCGACCTGCAGTCGGAGGCTGCAAGCGCGCTGCAGACCGCGCTGGAGGATTACGACCGCAACCGCGGCGTCTGGCGCGGTACCGGAGAGGTGATCGAGGCCGGACTGCTGACCGACGAGGCCAGCTGGCGCGGCGCGCTGTGGGACCTGCGCCTGCCGCGCGACATTCCGGGCTGGCACCCGGCCGTGGTGCTGGAGGTCGGGGCATCCGACGCCCGCATCGGCATCGAGGGGATCGAGGAGGACGCCGACGGTCACTGGATCCCGGCATCCGACGTGCAATGGGCCCGGCCCCTGGACCGCGAGACGCGCACGCTGGGACCGCGCGCGCAGGTGGCGGGCGATCTGGTGCAGGTGGGCGACGTGGTCCTGGTCCGCGCCATGATGGATGGTGCCGATTTCAACCGCTGGAGCCTGCGCCAGGTGCCCGAGGTGCAGGGCGGTTTCATGGCGATGGACGTCAATACCGGCCGCGTCCTGGCGATGCAGGGCGGGTTCTCGTACGAGAGCAGCGTCTTCAACCGCGCTACGCAGGCGCAGCGCCAGCCGGGGTCGTCCTTCAAGCCCTTCGTCTATGCCGCGGCGCTGGACAGCAACTATACCCCCGCGACCATCGTCGTGGACGAGCCGATCCGCATCAACACGCCCCAGGGCTTGTGGGAACCGCAGAACTCGTCGGGGCGCCATTACGGGCCGACGCCGCTGCGGACGGGGATCGAGCAGTCGCGCAACCTGATGACCATCCGCATTGCCGACGACATCGGCATGGATCGGGTCGCCAAGTATGCCGAGGATTTCGGCGTCTATGACACGCTGGCGCCGTTCCTGGCCAACGCCCTGGGCGCGCAGGAGACGACGCTGTTCAAGATGGTCGCCGCCTATGCGATGTTCGCCAACGGCGGCGAGCGGGTTGAGCCCACGCTGGTCGACCGTGTCCAGGACCGCCGCGGGCGCACCGTCTATCGCCACGACCAGCGCGTCTGCGAGACCTGCGCGATGCAGGCCATGCCCGCCGGGCAGGCGCCGGTGATCGACACCAACCGCGAACGCGTGATGGACGCGGTCACGGCCTATCAACTGACCTCGATGCTGGAGGGCGCGGTCGAGCGCGGTTCGGGGTCGGGCGTCGATCTGCCCGTGCCGATCGCGGGCAAGACCGGCACGACCAACGATGCCAAGGACGTGTGGTTCATCGGCTATTCCAGCAACATCGTGGCGGGTTGCTATCTGGGCTATGACCAGCCGCGTTCGCTGGGCGAACGGGCCTATGGGGGGACGCTGTGCGTTCCGGTCTTCAACGCCTTCATGCGCGAGGCCGTGGCCGAGTATGGCGGGACGGAGTTCACCGTCCCGCCGGGCGGCTATTGGGTCAAGATCGACCGCATCACCGGCCAGCGCTTGCCGGACGATGCCAGCGGCCCGAACGTCATCGCCGAGTATTTCCGCGACGGCACCGATCCCGACTGGCTGACACCCTATGTCGTGTCGGGGTTTGGCGACGAGGTGGTGATCCTGCCCTGGGAAGCCGGGGCCAGCGGTGGGGGGCAGGCGATCACGACCTCGACCGGCGAGAGGCGGGTCATTCCGGGGCGGACCGATTTCGGCACCATGTCGTCGGGCGGGCTGTACTGAGGCCGCGCGCCCGTTTGCGTCCCGCGACGGGCGGGGGGCTTGCTGCCCCCCGCACCCCCCGCCCATCGCGGTGACGATGAGGTGTCACGGGGGGCGTCCGGAGCGGGACCGGTGGGTGCATGGCGCAGCGGGCGTGGCGTAGGGCCGTGCCGGTCTTGCCCAAGGGCGGCCTTCGCGGTATCACCCCGGACCTGACGCCTGACCGAAGGAATCCGCCCATGCGCGCCGAGACGCAGTCCACCATCGAGGCCATCCGCCGTTCCCTGACCCTGCTGGGCCAGCGCCTGGACTGGACCACCGCGCCGCATCGCCTGGAAGAGATGAACGCCATGATCGAGGATGGCGACCTGTGGTCGGACCCGGCCCGCGCGCAGAAGCTGATGCGCGAGCGGCAGTCGCTGTCGGACGCCATTGAGACCTATCGCCGGATCGAGGGCGACCTGTCGGCCAATGCCGAGATGATCGAGCTGGCCGAGGAGGAGGGCGACGCCGAACTGGTGTCCGAGGCCGAGGGCAACCTGAAAGCGCTGGCCAAGATGGCCGCCCAGAAGGAACTGGAGGCGCTTCTGAACGGCGAGGCTGACGGCAACGACACCTTCCTGGAGATCAACGCGGGCGCGGGCGGCACGGAAAGCTGCGATTGGGCGTCGATGCTGGCGCGCATGTACGTGCGTTGGGCCGAGAAGAAGGGATACGAGGTCGAGCTGCTGTCCGAGACGCAGGGCGAGGAGACCGGCATCCGCAGCGCCGCCTACAAGGTCAGCGGGCACAACGCCTATGGCTGGCTGAAATCGGAATCGGGCGTGCACCGGCTGGTGCGCATCAGCCCCTATGACAGCGCGGCGCGGCGGCACACCTCGTTCAGCAGCGTCTGGGTCTATCCGGTGGTCGACGACAATATCGAGATCGACATTCCCGACCGCGACATCCGCATCGACACCTATCGGTCGTCGGGTGCCGGCGGTCAGCACGTGAACACCACGGATTCCGCCGTTCGGATCACCCACCTGCCCACCAACATCGTCGTCACGTCGTCGGAAAAATCCCAGCACCAGAACCGCGCCAACGCCATGGCCGCACTGAAGGCGCGCCTGTACCAGATGGAGTTGGACCGCCGCAACGCGGAGGTGAACGCCCAGCACGCCGCCAAGGGCGATGCGGGCTGGGGCAACCAGATCCGCAGCTATGTCCTGCACCCCTATCAGATGGTCAAGGACCTGCGCACCAGCGAGGAGACCAGCGACACCCAGGGCGTGCTGGACGGCGACCTGGACCGCTTCATGGCCGCGACCCTGGCCCTGGACGTGGCCGGGAAAAGCCGCGCCGAGGCCAACGCCGAGTGATCGCACGGCGCCAGCTGGGGCAGGGCGGTCCCCGGGTCGGGGCCGTAGCCTTGGGGACGATGAACTTTCAGGGCACCTATGGCGCGGCGGATGCGGCGGAGAGCCAGCGGGTGATCGACGCCTGCATCGACATGGGGATCGACCATATCGATACCTCCGACGTCTATGGCGCGGGCGGGGCCGAGGAGATGCTGGCCCCGGTCCTGGCGCGCCACCGGGGCCGCGTGACCATCGCCAGCAAGGCGGGCATCACCCGTAATCCGGGCCATCCCTTTGACAATTCGCCCGCCTATCTGCGCGCCGCGCTGGAGCGGTCGCTGCACCGCATGGGGGTCGAGCGGATCGACCTCTACTATCTGCACCGCCGCGAGGCCGCCCGCCCGGTCGAGGAGGCGATGGAGACGCTGCTGCGCCTGCGCGACGAAGGCAAGATCGGCGCCATCGGCCTGTCCGAGGTGGCGCCGTCCACGCTGGAACGGGCCTGCGCCGTCGGTGCGGTGGCCGCCGTGCAGTCGGAATATTCGCTATGGTCGCGCCAGGTCGAACTGGGCATGGTCGATGCCTGCGCGCGTCACGGGGCGGCGCTGGTCGCGTTCTCTCCGGTCGGGCGGGGCGTCTTTGCCAATGTGCCGCCGGACCCGGCGGGCTTTGCGCCGGGCGATCTGCGCGCCGGCATGCCGCGGTTTCAGGTCGACACCTGGGCGCGCAACCTGCCGCGGTTGCGGGCCTTTGCGGACTGGGCGCGCGATCAGGGCGAAAGCCCGGCGGCCGTGGCGATCGCATGGGTGCTGTCGCGCGCGCCGCATGTCATCGCGCTGCCCGGATCGCGCAGCCTGGAGCATTGGCGTCAGATCGCCCGCGGCGCGGGCCTGTCGCTGAGCGCCGACCAGCTGGCCCGGATCGACGCGATCCTGCCCGCCGGGTGGGCGCATGGCGCGCGCTATGGCACCGCGATGGCGCAGGGGCCCGAAGGCTGGGCGTGATGCCGCAGCGCGGCATCGGCGCGGAACTTGCCATGATATCGGACCTTTGTATGATGCTGCGACTGCATCATGAACAAGGGGCGGGCCATGGAGATCAAACGCATCAATCTGGCCCTGCAGGGCGGCGGCGCGCATGGGGCCTTTACCTGGGGCGTCCTCGACCGCCTGCTGGAGGAGGAGTGGCTGGAATTCGCGGCGATCAGCGGCACTTCGGCCGGGGCGCTGAACGGGGCGGCGCTCAAGGCGGGGCTGGCGGCGGGCAAGGGCCTGGCCGGGCGGCGTGCCGCGCGCGAGAACCTGGATGCCCTGTGGATGCAGGTCGGATCGAAAAGCGACAACCGCGTGGTGCGCTGGACGCAGTCGGTGATGCCCATGTCCCGCGGCATGCAGCGCTGGACCGAGATGGTGTCCCCGGCCGCTTGGATGGACAACCTGACGCGGCTGTTCAGCCCCTATGATTACGGCCCGTTCTACGTCAACCCGCTGGAATCGCTGCTGCGCGACCTGCCTTGGGCGGATTTCACCTGCGATCGGGGGCCGGACCTGTATGTCGCCGCCACGAACGTCCGCACGGGCCGCATCAAGGTCTTCACCGGTGGCCAGGCGACGGTCGATGCGGTGATGGCCTCGGCCTGCCTGCCGACGTTGTTCCGCGCGGTCGAGATCCACGACAGCGACACCGGGCGCATCGAGGCCTATTGGGACGGCGGCTATGCGGGCAACCCGGCGCTGTTCCCGCTGTATCGCGCAAGCCTGCCCCGCGACATCCTGATCGTGGCGATCAACCCGCTGATGCGCGAGGTGCTGCCCCGCACCCCGGTAGAGATATCGGACCGCGTGAACGAGGTCAGCTTCAACAGCAGCCTGATGAATCAGCTGCGCGCCATCAATTTCGTCAAGCGCCTGTTCGCCCAGGGCAAGATGGACGGCGACGCGATGAAGAACGTGCTGATCCACCTGATCGACGACGACAAGCTAGAGCGTTTCTGCAAAACCCGGAATCATGGGATTTTCATAGGGGTCTGCTTGTGATTCATCCTTTCTAGG
>NZ_VDDD01000162.1 GCF_006151785.1 Paracoccus marcusii | reverse complement strand
TGCCCGCACCCGGCACCGCCCCCATGCCCGCGCCCGTCCCGCAGGTCCCGGTCCTGCCGGCCCCGTCGGCCCCGCACGCGGCAACGCCGGACGGCGCTGCGCGCAGCTTTGTCCAGGTGATGCGCCGGATGGAGCCCGCCGTCCGCCAAGACTGCCTGAACCGCCGCACCGCGCCGATCAGCTGCGATTTCCTGTTCGTCGTCGACGACCGCCCGGGGCTCGAGCCGAACGCGTTCCAGACCGTCGACCGCAACGGGCGCCCGGTCGTGGGCTTTACCCTGTCACTGATCGCGCAGACCCAGAATCCCGACGAAATCGCCTTTGTCGTGGGGCACGAGGCCGCGCACCACATTCTGAACCACCTGGATCGCAAGTCCGGGGCGGCCACCGCCGCCGCCGTCGTCCTTGGCAGCCTGGCCTCCGCCTATGGCGGCGACACCGGCGCCATCGCCCGCGCTCAGGAGATCGGCGCATCGGTCGGCGCACGCTACTATTCCAAGGAATGGGAGCTGGAGGCGGACTATCTTGGCGCGATCATCACGCTGAACGCAGGCTATGATCCGATCTCTGGTTCGGGCCTGTTCCAGCGAATCCCCGATCCCGGAAACCACGTCCTGGGCACCCACCCGGCACGCGCGCAACGCCTGGCGCAGGTCCGCCGCGCGGTCGCCGACGTGCAGGCGGGGCGCATCCGCTAGGGCTGGTGGTGGGGTTGTGCCTGCGCCGCAACGCGACAACCTCCGGCTGCAATAAAATTCACGTGGTGAAAGGAAAAAGCTGGCATACCGGCGGTTTTCTGCTTTAGTCGGCAAAGGTTTGCACAAGACAGATCCTTGAATCGATACCATCCGGCGCTTCGGCGCCTTTTCTATGAAGGGGCGCCCATGATCGGGGTTGTCGTATGGAGCAGCGGGTCGCGTGAAAAGGCGATCATCTGGTGCGAAGATCAAGCAACGCTGGCCTATCTGCAGGGAACCGCGAATTTCGTCGGGCCCGGCGAATGGCCCCAGCCCGGTGATCTGGTCGAACTGGAAACCCGGACCGTCGGCAATCTGCGCCATGCCCTGAACGTGACCATGCTGTCGGAGAAAAGCTGTCTGCAGCTGCCGCGAATCCTGGCCGATTCGCAGCAACAGCAGCCGTCGCGGCCAGCCCTGCGCGTCGTGGCGCATCAGGATGCGGTGCCAAGCGGATCCGTGGCGTCGTCCACCCGGCGCCCGGCGACGACCTATGCGCGACCCCGCAGCGGGGCCGCACGCTAAGGGGGCGATCAGGCGCCGCGTGACAGCGCGGCGACCCCGGTGCGCGCCAGGTCCGTCAGGCCCAGAGGACGCATCAAATCGGCAAAGGCCTCCAGCTTGGACGGCGTGCCGACCAGTTCGAAGACAAAGCTTTCCAACGTCGAATCGACCACGTTTGCGCGAAAGATTTCGGCGATGCGCAACGCCTCGACGCGCTTGTCGCCGGTGCCGCGCACCTTGAACAGGCCCAGTTCGCGTTCCACCACCGGCCCCTCGACCGTCAGGTCGTGGACCTCGTGGACGACCACGATGCGGCCCAGCTGTGCCTTGATCTGCTCGATCACCTCGGGGGTGCCGCGCGTGACCACCGTGATGCGTGAGCGGTGGCCGCTGTGGTCGACCTCGGCCACGGTCAGGCTGTCGATATTGTAGCCGCGCCCTGCGAACAGGCCGATCACGCGCGCCAGGACGCCCGGCTCGTTCTCGACCAGGACGGCCAAGGTATGGCTCTCCTCGCGCGGGGCGTGCGGGTCGCGCAGGTCATAGGCCGAATGGCTGGACATGCCCTTCTGGATGTTCAAAGCGTTCATGGTTCTGCTCTCTTTCCGGCCGGTCTCAGACCAGCACCGCGCCTTCGGATTCGATCACGCCCTGCGTCTCGGCCTCGCCCAGCAGCATCTCGTTATGCGGTTTGCCGGAAGGGATCATCGGGAAGCAGTTCTCGTGCTTCTCGACCAGCACGTCCAGGATGAAGGGGCCGTCGTAATCGATCATCTGCTGGATCGCGGCGTCCAGATCCTTAGGGTCGCGCACCTGCGCGCCGGCGCAGCCGAAGGCCTCGGCCAGCTTGACGAAATCGGGCAGGCTGTCGGACCAGGACTGGCTGTAACGCTCGCCGTGCAGCAGCTGCTGCCACTGGCGGACCATGCCAAGGCGTTCGTTGTTCAGGATGAACTGCTTGACCGGCAGGCGGAACTGCACGGCCGTGCCCATCTCCTGCATGTTCATCAGCCAGCTAGCATCACCCGCGACGTTGATCACCAGTGCCTCGGGGTGGGCCATCTGCACGCCGATGGATGCAGGCAGGCCATAGCCCATCGTGCCCAGACCGCCCGAGGTCATCCAGCGGTTCGGCCCTTCAAAGCCCAGGTACTGTGCCGCCCACATCTGGTGCTGGCCGACCTCGGTGGTGATGTAGCGGTCGTGGCCTTTGGTCAGCGCCTCCAGCCGTTCCAGCGCGTGCTGCGGCTTGATGATCGTGTCGCTAGGGCGATAGGCTAGGCATTTCCGGGCCCGCCATTGCTCGATCTGGCCCCACCATTGCTGGACCGCGGCGCTGTTCGTCTTGCGGCCGCGCGATTTCCAGACCTTCAGCAGATCCTCCAGCACATGGCCCACGTCCCCGACGATCGGCACGTCGACGCGCACGACCTTGTTGATGGACGACGGGTCGATGTCGATATGCGCCTTGACCGATCCGGGGCTGAAATCCGCGATCCGCCCGGTGATCCGGTCGTCGAAGCGCGCGCCGATGTTGATCATCAGGTCGCAGCCGTGCATGGCCAGGTTCGCCTCGTAGGTGCCGTGCATGCCCAGCATGCCCAGCCACTTGTCGCCCGATGCCGGATAGCAGCCCAGCCCCATCAGCGTCGAGGTGACCGGAAAGCCCGTCGCTTCGGCCAGCTCGCGCAGCAGTTGGCTGGCGCCGGGACCCGAATTTATGACACCGCCGCCGGTATAGAGGATCGGACGCTCGGCCTGCTCGATCAGTTCGACCAGGCGGGTGATCGCGCCCAGATCGCCCTTCTTCGTCGGCTGATAGCGGCCGGTGTCGACCTGCTTGGGCCCGACATAGGTGCCGGTCGCGAACTGCACGTCCTTGGGGATGTCGATCAGCACCGGACCGGGACGGCCCGAGGTGGCGACGTGGAAACCCTTGTGGATGGTCGCGGCCAGCTTGTCCGTGTCCTTGACCAGCCAGTTGTGCTTGGTGCAGGGGCGGGTGATGCCGACCGTGTCGGCCTCCTGGAAGCCGTCGGTGCCAATCATGAAGGTCGGGACCTGGCCCGACAGCACGACCAGCGGGATCGAATCCAGCAGCGCGTCGGTCAGGCCGGTGACCGCGTTCGTGGCGCCGGGGCCCGACGTGACCAACACGACGCCCGGTTTCCCGGTCGCTCGGGCATAGCCCTCGGCCATGTGGACGGCGCCCTGTTCGTGGCGGACCAGGACGTGGGTGATGTCGTTCTGCTGAAAGATCTCGTCATAGATGGGTAGGACGGCCCCGCCCGGATAGCCGAATACGGTATCGACGCCCTGATCGCGCAGCGCCTCGACCACCATTCTCGCACCCGTCATTGTTCGGGACATCGTCTTGCTCCATCCATCAAAAACACCCGCAAAGCACACCCGTCGCGGCCCCGCGTCGGCGCAACCTAGGGTCAGGTTCGGACAGGGTCAATGGCATTTGGCGGAGAAAGTGACGCAGGTACGCCAGAAATTGAAACTTTATTTCGCGGTTTGACGGACGCTATCGGTCGAATTGCGGCAGCGCGATACGGGCGACCTGTTCGACGATCGGATCGACGGACAGGGGATGCGCTTCGTTCGAATGATCCTCGGGGTTGCCGATATCCTGCCAGACGCCACCCTTGTAGATCTCTAGCGCGCTGAAGCGGGCCTTGTAGTCCATCTTGCGGCTGCCCGGCACCCAATAGCCCAGATAGACATAGGGCAGGCCCGCGGCCCGCGCGATCTCGATATGGTCCAGGATGATGTAGGTGCCCATGCTGGCCGGCCGCAGCAGCGGATCGTAGAAGCTGTAGACAAGGCTGAGCCCATCATCCAGCACGTCGGTCAGGCAGACACCGGCCAGGTGATCGTCGCCCTGCGCCAGCGCCGGCATCGCATCGTCGCTGCACCGGTATTCGATGACGCGGGTCTTGACCGGCGTCTCCTCGATCATCGCGGCGAATTCAAAGATGTCCATGTCCGCCATGCCGCCATCCGCGTGGCGGCTGTCCAGATAACGGCGGAACAGTTCGAACTGATCCTCGGTCGCCCAGGCACTGGTGGCCAGGCGGCGCAGGGCGGCGTTGCGGGTCGTGATGCGGCGCTGCGTCTTGGAGGGGCGGAAATCGGCCACCCGGATGCGCGCCGACATGCAGGCCACGCAGCTTTCGCAGCTGGGTCGGTAAAGCACGTTCTGCGACCGGCGGAATCCCTGCCGCGACAGCGCGTTGTTCAGTTCCGCCGCATTGTCGCCCTGCAGCGCGGTGAACAGCTTGCGTTCGGCCCGCCCGTGCAGGTACGGACAGGGCTGTGGCGCGGTCACATAGAACTGCGGCGCATGGGGCAGCGTATGGCGCATCAGGTGCGCCCCTTGCAGCATCTGGTCAGGTCGCGACTGATCATGCGGGCGCAGAAGGTTCCGTATCGCGGGTTGGTGTGCGCGAAAGCCTAGCAACGATTTCCCGGCAGGCCAAGCGTGGAAAGCAGCGGGCCCGCCGGTTCTGCGCAACATGGTTTACCGCGCGTTGCGTTGACGGGCCGGGGCGACCCCGGCAAGGTGGCGCGCATGAGCTTTCAGTCCCGCATCACCCGCCTTCCGCTGCCCGTCGACGCCGCCCGCGGGGCGGATGCGGCGGCGCTGTTCCCAACCCTGTCCGACCGGATGCGCGACCTGATCGCGGGCGCCGCGGGCAGCAGCCCCTATCTGGCCGGCCTGCTGCGGTCCGAGGCCGACTGGCTGCCCGATGCGCTGGACCATGACGACGTCGTCGTGCGCGAGACGGCGGGCTTGCAATCGCTGGACGCGGATGCCCTGGGCGTGGCGCTGCGCCGCGCCAAGCGGCGGGTGGCGCTGCTGGCGGCGTTGGCCGATCTGGGCGGCGTCTGGACGCTGGAGCAGGTCACCGGCGCGCTGTCCGACCTGGCCGACCGCGCCGTCGACCTCGCCCTGCGCGCCCATGTCGCGACCGAGATCCGTCGCGGCAAGCTGCCCGCCACGGACGCCGATGCGGGCGGCATCTTCGCGCTGGCGATGGGCAAGGGCGGCGCGCGCGAACTGAACTACAGCTCGGACATCGACCTGATCGTCCTGTTCGACGAGACCGCCTATGCCGAGGCCGACCAGATGGAGGCTCGTGCCGCCCTGATCCGGGCCACGCGGCGGATGGCCGCGACCCTGTCCGACGTGACCGATCACGGCTATGTCTTTCGCACCGACCTGCGGCTGCGGCCCGACGCGGCGGTGACGCCGGTCTGCATCTCGACCGCCGCGGCGCTGGCCTATTACGAGGCCGAGGGGCGGACCTGGGAACGCGCCGCCTTCATCAAGGCGCGCGCGGCGGCGGGCGACATCACCGCGGGCGAACGGCTGCTGCGCGAATTGCGGCCCTTCGTCTGGCGCAAGCACCTGGATTTCGCGGCCATCCAGGACGCCCATGACATGCGGCTGCGCATCCGCGACCACAAGGGTCTGGGCGGGCGGCTGGAGGTGGCGGGCCACAACCTGAAACTGGGACGCGGCGGCATCCGCGAAATCGAGTTCTTCACCCAGACCCGCCAGCTGATCGCGGGCGGGCGCGACCGCGACCTGCAATGCCGCGACACGGTTGGCGGGCTGGCGGCGCTGGCCGCCAAGAACTGGATCCCCCGGGACGTCGCAGAGGAACTGACGGCGCATTACCGCGACCATCGCGACATCGAACACCGCATCCAGATGGTGAACGACGCCCAGACCCACAGCCTGCCCAAGGACGATCAGGGATTGGCCACGATCGCCGCCCTGATGGGCGAGGGCGATGTCCAAGCCTGGTGCGCCCGGCTGAAATCGCGGCTGGAACGCGTGCATGCGCTGACCGAACGGTTCTTCGCCCCGACCGAACCGACCGAAAGCCTGCCCGACCTGTCGGACGAATCGCGGGCGGTGATCCAGCGCTGGCAGACCTATCCCGCGCTGCGGTCCGACCGGGCGCGCCAGATCTTTCGCCGGATCGAGGCGCCGCTCTTGTCGCGCATGGCCCGCGCGGGCCACCCCGCCGAGGCGCTGGCCCGCTTCGACAGTTTCCTGTCCGGCCTGCCTGCGGGGGTCCAGCTGTTCTCGCTGTTCGAGGCCAATCCCCAGCTGATCGACCTGATCGTCGACATCTGCGGAACGGCGCCCGCGCTGGCCGCCTATCTGGCGCGCCATCCGTCCGTTCTGGACGGCGTGCTGGCAGGCAGCTTCTTCGCCCCCTGGCCGCGGGAGGCCGGGTTGGTCCAGGAACTGGACGCGGTCCTGCAACGGGCCCTGAGCCAACCTGGCGGTGGCTATGAACGGGCGCTGGATGCGGCGCGGCGGTGGGCGCATGAATGGCAGTTCCGCATCGGCGTCCATCACCTGCGCGGCCTGATCGGCGCGGACGAGGCGGCGGTGCAATACGCGGACCTTGCGGGGGCCTGCGTGGCGGCGCTGCTGCCGGTGACCGCCGCCGATTTCGCGCGCCGCCATGGCCCGCCGCCGGGCCGCG
>NZ_VDDD01000015.1 GCF_006151785.1 Paracoccus marcusii | reverse complement strand
CCCCCGCCGGATGGCGCCTCCGTGCGGACACCGGACGGGGCGACGGCCGCGACGCAGCCGCGCGACACGGTGCCGCAACGCAACCCTGCTCGTCTGCCGCCGGTCGCGCAGCGCGTCGAGCCCGACCCGCTGCCGGACGCGTCCCCCCTGGACGACGGCTCTCCGCAGGTGCTGGACGCCGCTACGGTCGACCCGGACCAGTTCCTGTGGACGGCGCGCCCCGTGGTGATCTTTGCCGACACTGCGGACGACCCGGCCTTTGTCGACCAGGTGGCATCGCTGCGCCGTGACGGTCGGGCGCTGGCGTCGCGCGACGTGGTGCTTGTCCTCGACAGTGACCCGTCGGCCAACAGCACGTGGCGACAGCAGCTGCGCCCGCAGGGGTTCTCGCTGGTGCTGATCGACAAGGACGGACAGGTCAAGATCCGCCGCCCCGTCCCATGGGATGCCAGAGAGATCGGCCGCGCCATCGACCGTCTGCCCCTGCGCCGGCAGGAGATCGGGCGCGGCAGCGTGATGCGATAAGGCGCAGTGCCGCGAAACTTGTGGATTTGCGGCGCGTTCCCTATATCATGACCGGTATCCGGCACGGTTGCCGGATCAGCAGGAGGGTTGATCATGGCCAATTCGCGTTCCGACCGCAGCCTGTCGCAACCGCGCGCGCCCAAGGCGTCCGCCCGACCCGACGCACCCGTGCTGCGCAGCGAAGCCAAGCCGAAACCGACCGCCGTCAGCCGTGCGAACGAAATCGTGCGCGCCATCGGATTGCGTCCCATCACCGGCCTCTCGGGTCCGAAGATAGGTTACTGACCTCGGTCGCCGACAGACGCTCGCGCATCTGCGCCAGTTCCTGCGGCAGGCGCGCACCGATCTGTGCCGCGGCCTGCGCCTCGTCCTCGTCCAGCATCGCCTCGACCGCTTCGGCGCCGCCGCGCAGGCATTCGGTCAGCACCCGCATCGCCTGCAGGCCGGTATCGCGGGTTTCCTCCATCAGCTCCAGGTAATCGGCCATCATCTGCGCCGCCCGCTTGCCGTCGCTGCGGGCGATCCGGCGCAGGTCCGTGGCCAGCGCGCCCATGATCGACAACAGCCGATAGTAGAGCACGATCGGGTCGATGACCGGCGCGGGCAGGATGTGTATGTCGGAAATCACGGCCGCAAAGATGCGGTCGTTGGCCTGCTGCGGCAGGGTCGGCACGAAATCTCCCGACTCGATGCGCGACACCAGCAGGGCCGCGTCCTGCGGCGACGGCACCTGCTGCTCCAAGGCAAAGACATGCGCCCGGATCTCTGCCAGCAGGGCGCGCTGCAGGTCGGTCTCGCGCGCGCGGCGCAGCGTGGCGTCGCGGCGGCGGGTCTGGGACGCGACGACGATCCAACCGATGGCCACGAAAAGGCCGGTGACGACCGCCTGCTGCAGCTGCGGGCTGAGCCATTGGTCAAGCGGAGCCATGGGAACCTGTCTCGCGCCATGCGCGTCCTGTTTCGGAAGGAGCGATCATGCACCGATTCTGCCTGTCTACCGTCTTGGCCCTGTGGCCTGCCATGGCACCCGCCGACACTGCCCGCGGCCCCGCGCCGCTGCAGGCGGACACGCTTGCCGCACTGCGTTGGCAGGCGCGCCCTGTCGTTGTCCTTGGACCCGAGGCGCAGGTCGCACGGCAGATCGCAGACCTGCAGGCACATGCGGAGCAGTTGGCAGAACGCGAGGTGGTCATCCTGACCGACGGACCCGGTGCAGACGCACTGCGCGATGGGCAGGGGTTCCAGGTTCTGCTGATCGGCAAGGATGGCGGGATCAAGATGCGGTCGGCCAGGCCCGTCGCGGCAGAGGACATCCTGTCCCTGATCGACAGCATGCCGATGCGCCAGCAGGAGATGCGATAGCGCCCGCGCATCATGCCACGCGCCCCCGTGTCAGCGACAGCGCCGCCAGACCTGCGGCGACATGACCGAAAGCCGCCACGCCAAGCGCGGCCTGCCACGACGCATGACCGCCCAGCAGCGCCATCAATGCCGCGCCCCAGATGACCGCCGACAGCGGGATGGCCGCCGCCCAGAACCGCCACCCGCGCCAGCGTCCGGTGCATGCCCCGAAAACCAGCTGGAAGAACGCCAGCCCGACGATCGGCGGCAGCAGATAGGCCAGCGGCACCTGCGTGCCGAGCAAGGGCACGGTCTGCGCCGCCACCGCCGACAGGATGCCCGCCGCGCCCGCCAGCCCAAGTCCGGCCGACAGCAGATAGGCGGGCAGGGCGGGGATCATTCGAACTCCATGATCACGTCGTCGACCTTCAGGCTTTCGCCCGGCGCGGCATTGACGGATTTCACGATGCCCCGGCGTTCGGCGCGCAGGATGTTCTCCATCTTCATGGCCTCGACGGTGGCCAGCGCCTGACCCTCCTGAACCTCGTCCCCCTGGGCGACATTGATCGTCACGATCAGGCCGGGCATCGGGCACAGCAGGAACTTGGACGTGTCGGGCGGAAGTTTTTCGGGCATCAGCCGTGCCAGCTCCGCCGCACGGGGCCGACGCACATGCACGCGCAGGTCAGCCCCGCGCGCACGCAGGCGCAGCCCGGCGGCGATCTTGTCCACCTTCAGCACCAGGGGGCGTCCGTCCACCTCCAGCCGCGCCAGCGACTGGCCGGGGCGCCAATCACCCTCGACCCGGATCGTGCGCCCCGCGATGGCGACGTCGGCACCATGGGCATCGGCGGTGATGCGGACGGACCAGTCCTGCTTGTCCGCGAACACCACCCAATCGTCGCCCACATGGCGTTCGTGGTTGTTCAGGCGGCCGCTGATACGGGTGCGCCGGATCTCGGCCACGCGGTGCATGGCGGCGGCGGCGGCAGCGATGCGGAGCATCTCGTCCTCGGGCAGGGCCGCGCCGTGGAACCCGTCGGGATACTCCTCGGCGATGAAGGCGGTGGTGATGTCGCCCGCGACGAATTTCGGGTGATCCATCACCGCCGACAGGAAGGGCAGGTTATGCCCGATTCCCTCGACCTCGAAGGCGTCCAGCGCGGTGCGCATGGCCTCGATCGCCTCGCCGCGGGTCGGGGCCCAGGTGCACAGCTTGGCGATCATCGGGTCATAGAACATGCTGATCTCGCCGCCCTCATAGACGCCGGTGTCGTTCCTGACCGCGGCCGCACCCGTCGGCGCGCCATGGGCCAGCCACTTGCCCCCGGTCAGCATCGGCCCTGCGGCCACCTCGACCGGCGGGCGATAGCGGGTCAGGCGCCCGATGGAAGGCAGAAAACCGCGATAGGGGTCCTCGGCGTACAGCCGGCTCTCCATCGCCCACCCGGTGATCGTCAAGTCGGACTGCGCGAAGGGCAGCGGCTCTCCGGCCGCGACGCGGATCATCTGCTCGACCAGGTCGACGCCGGTGATCAGCTCGGTCACAGGGTGTTCCACCTGCAGGCGGGTGTTCATCTCCAGGAAATAGAAGTTGCGGCTTCCGTCGACGATGAATTCGACCGTGCCCGCGCTGGTGTATCCGACGGCCTTGGCCAGGGCCACGGCCTGCTGACCCATCGCCGCGCGGGTGGCCTCGTCCAGGAACGGCGACGGCGCCTCCTCGATGACCTTCTGGTTGCGGCGCTGGATCGAGCATTCGCGCTCGTGCAGATAGACTGCGTTGCCGTGCTGATCGGCCAGGACCTGGATCTCGATGTGGCGCGGCTGCGTCACGAATTTCTCGATGAAGATCCGGTCGTCGCCAAAGCTGTTGGCGGCCTCGTTTCTGGAGGACTGGAAACCCTCGCGCGCCTCCTCGTCGGACCAGGCGATGCGCATGCCCTTGCCGCCGCCGCCCGCGCTGGCCTTGATCATCACCGGATAGCCGATCTGGGCACTGATGGCCGCGGCCTCGTCCGCGTCCGCGATCAGGCCCATGTGTCCCGGAACCGTGCTGACCCCCGCGGCCTGCGCCAGCTTCTTCGAGGTGATCTTGTCGCCCATCTGCTCGATCGCGCCGGACGGGGGGCCGATGAAGACGACGCCCTCGGCCTCCAGCGCCTCTGCGAATTTCATGTTCTCGGACAGGAAGCCGTATCCGGGATGGACGGCCTCAACGCCGGTCCGGCGGATCGCATCCATGATCTTGTCGATCACGATATAGGACTGGTTGGCGGGGGCCGGGCCGATATGGACGGCCTCGTCCGCCATGCGCACATGCAGCGCATGGCGGTCGGCGTCGGAATAGACGGCGACGGTGGCGATGCCCATCTTGCGGGCGGTCTTGATGACACGGCAGGCGATCTCGCCCCGGTTGGCGATCAGGATCTTCTTGAACATGGGCTCCCCCCCAGGACGGAACGTGAAAAAGCCGCCCGAAGCGCAGGGCTCCGGACGGCTTTGCAGACGGTCGGCGCGCCGGGCGCGCCGATCAGCAGGTCACTGGCACAGACGGAAGTCGTTGCACAGCGCGCCAGCCGCGCCGCCGATGGCCGCGCCCTTGACGACGTTGGTGCCGCCGACCGATGCGACGGTCGCGCCGACGCCGGCGCCGATGAGCGCGCGGTCAGTGTCGGTCGGGTTGATGCCTTGGGTGCAGCCGGCGATGGCCGTGGTGCCGACCAGGGCAGCGATGGCAAGGAATTTGGACATGGTGAAGATCCCGTGGGTTGGGCGGCAGCCGCGTCAGGCGCGAGCTGCCGATAGGGTGAGAGGTTGCCGCAGCGATCAGTAACGACGCTGGCAGACACCGGCGTCGTCGCACAGCGCGCCGCCGACGGCACCGATCGCGGCGCCGGTTGCCAGGTCTTCGTCCAGGGCCTTCGCGATGACGGCACCGGCAACGGCACCGCCTGCGGCGCGCTGCGCGTCGGGCGAGATGCCGCCGCCCTGATAGCCGGGGGCGCAAGCCGAAAGACCGGCGGCAACCAGGGCCAGGCCGGCAACGCGAAGCGAGAAGAATTTCTGCATGATAGGAAACCTGTCGTAATGGGCCCGTCGGGGGCCGATGGGAGGTGGTAAGGGGCTATCGCATAGCTGATGCCTGCGTCAAACTGACATGCGTGTGACTTCAAGGGGTTCAGCATCAACCTGCGCATCAGTCGTCGTCGGCCTCGTCGTCGTCCCAGCCGTCCTGGTCGTCCCAGTCGAACTCCTGGGGAGCATCCTTGACGAACAGCTCGGGGAAGGCGGCCTCCGCCTCGGCCATGTCGACCTGCAGCAATTGGTCGTAATCGGCAGGGTCGAACTGGCCCACCGGCTTGACCTCGCGGCCGATCAGCCAGGACAGCCGACCGGCATCAAGATTGCCGCGGGGAAAGGGTTCGTCGCCGAAATGCGCGATCAGCGCCGAAAGAAAGCCCGCATCGGCGCGCTTGTCGGCGGGCCTGCGGTCCTTGAACCGCTCGCGGCGCGTGATGGGCGTTGCGCCCTTCTTGCGATTCTCGCGCCGGATGACGAATTGGAAATCGGTGCCGGGCAGACGCCCGGGAAAGCCGCGATGCTTCAGCATGGCAGGGCCCCTGTGCTGGGGCGCGCGGGCCGGATCGCTGCGCACGGGCAGGCTGGCCGCCCGCGCGCAATTGTCGGACGTCTCGTCTTAGCCGAATTTGCTGTTGTAGACAGGCTCGGTCGTGACGGGGTTGACCATGGGTGCGGCCGGGGCGGTCGGGACATAGACGTCGGCAGGCTGCTGGCGCTGGCACGCGGCGAAGGCGGAAACCAGCACGAGGCCGAGGATGATCTTTTTCGACATGGAAACATGCTCCTGTAGGGCGGGCGGTGTTGCGCCCGGCTGCTCGGGTTGTGGTCGGCTTGTTGATCTGCCGGCCTGCGCGGCATGATAGAGAAGCCCGCCGCGATCAGACAGGGACGCAGGAGGGCGGGCGCCAAAGCGCCGCCCCCCTGTGGCCCGGCTGCATCATTCACGACCTTGTGCATCGCGCGCCCGTCCCCGTCAGTCACAGCGGAATGTTGTCGTGCTTTTTCCACGGGTTCGTCAGCCGCTTGCCGCGCAGGCTGGCAAAGGCGCGGGCCACCCGGCGACGCGTCGACCGGGGCTGGATCACCTCGTCGATAAAGCCCTTTTCAGCGGCCACGAAGGGGTTGGCAAAGCGGTCCTCGTAATCCTTGGTGCGGGCGGCGATCTTGTCGGCATCGCCCAGTTCGCTGCGATACAGGATCTCGACCGCGCCCTTGACGCCCATCACCGCGATCTCGGCGGTGGGCCAGGCATAATTGAAATCGCCGCGCAGATGCTTCGACGCCATCACGTCATAGGCGCCGCCATAGGCCTTGCGGGTGATGACCGTGACCTTGGGCACCGTCGCCTCGCCATAGGCGAACAGCAGCTTTGCCCCATGCTTGATGACGCCGCCATATTCCTGGCCGGTCCCCGGCAGAAAGCCCGGAACGTCGACCAGCGTCAGGATCGGGATTTCGAACGCGTCGCAGAACCGCACGAAGCGCGCGGCCTTGCGCGAGCTGTCGATGTCCAGGCAACCGGCCAGCACCATCGGCTGGTTGGCGACGACCCCCACCGTTTGTCCCTCGATGCGGATGAAGCCGATGATGATGTTGCCCGCGAAATCCTTCTGGATCTCGTAGAAATCGCCCTCGTCCGCGACCTTGGCGATCAGCTCCTTCATGTCATAGGGCTGGTTCGGGTTGTCGGGGATCAGGGTGTCCAGGCTGGGCTCGATCCGCGCGGGGTCGTCGAAGAAGGGCCGGGTCGGGGCCTTTTCGCGGTTGTTCAGCGGCAGGAAGTCGAACAGCCGGCGGATCTCCGACAGCGCCTCGACGTCGTCTTGGAACGCGCCGTCCGCGACGGAGGATTTCCGGGTATGCGTGGACGCACCGCCCAGCTGTTCGGCGGTCACGACCTCGTTCGTGACCGTCTTGACCACGTCGGGCCCGGTCACGAACATGTAGGACGTGTCGCGCACCATGAAGATGAAGTCGGTCATCGCGGGCGAATAGACCGCGCCACCCGCACAGGGGCCCATGATCACGCTGATCTGCGGCACGACGCCCGATGCCAGCACGTTGCGCTGGAACACGTCGGCATAACCCGCAAGGCTGGCCACGCCCTCCTGGATGCGCGCGCCCCCCGAATCGTTCAGCCCGATCACCGGCGCGCCGTTCTGCATCGCCATGTCCATGATCTTGCAGATCTTCTGGGCATGAGTTTCCGACAGCGATCCGCCGAAGACGGTGAAGTCCTGAGAGAAGACATAGACCATGCGGCCGTTGATGGTGCCCCATCCGGTCACCACCCCGTCGCCTGCCGGGCGGTCGTCCTGCATGCCGAAATCGGTGCTGCGATGGGCGACGAACATGTCGAACTCCTCGAGGCTGTCCTCGTCCAGCAGCAGGTCGATGCGTTCGCGGGCGGTCAGCTTGCCGCGGGCGTGCTGGGCGTCGATGCGCCGCTGGCCGCCGCCAAGCCGGGCCTGCTGTCGGCGTTCTTCCAGCTGCTGCAGAATGTCCTTCATCGCGCCCTCCTGATCCGGTGCCCTAGGCTAGACTGCGATGCAGGTGCAGCAAAGACAATTCGGGGGAATTTGCAAAATATAGAAGCGAATGTTCATGCTAATTGCATATGTGCAAACACATGCTGCGGCAGCCTCTTGACGCGGGCCGGGCAGGGGGGCAAGCCACGCATATGGGATTGCAGATCGACATCGCGGCCATCGTGGCCAATCACGCGGCACTGGCCGCACTGGCCCCCGGCGCGCGTGCCGCCGCCGTGGTCAAAGCTGACGCCTATGGCCTGGGCGCCGACCGCGTCGCCCCGGCCCTCTATGCCGCCGGCGTGCGCGATTTCTTCGTGGCCCTGGCGCATGAGGGACGGGCGATCCGGCCGCTGCTGCCGCAGGACGCGCGCATCAACGTGCTGTCGGGGAACATGGAGGGTGCGGACCTGACCGGGCTGACCCCGGTCCTGAACAGCCCTGCGCAGTTCTTTCGTGATCGCGCCATGCGCCCCGGTCAGCCCTTCGCCATCCAGCTGGACACCGGGATGAACCGCCTTGGCATGGAGGCCGCTGAATGGGGCGCCATCCGGGACGAGGCGCTGGCCGCCGGACCGGCCTTCATCATGTCGCACCTGGCCTGCGCGGACGAGCCCGACCACCCCGCCAATGCGGCGCAGCTGTCCGCGTTCCGCGCAATGACCGATGGCTGTGACGTGCCGCGGTCGCTGGCCGCGACCGGGGGGATCCTGCTGGGACCGGATTACCATTTCGACATGGTGCGCCCCGGCGTGGGTCTGTACGGCGGGCTGCCCTTTGCGCAGGCCCGCGGCGTCGTCACACTGTCACTGCGCGTGATCCAGACCCGTGACGTGCGGAGGGGAGAGATGGTCGGTTATGGCGCCAGTTGGCACGCGCCGCGCGACTGTCGCATCGCCACCGTCGATGCGGGCTATGCCGACGGCATCCTGCGTTCGCTGTCGGGTAAGGGTGCGCAGCTGTTCGCCGCCGATGTGGCCTGTCCGGTCGTCGGGCGCGTGTCGATGGACCTGATCACGGTGGACGTCAGCGATCTGGATGCGGTGCCAGACCGGCTTGACCTGATCTGCGCGCATCAACCCATCGACCGTCTGGCCGACATCGCCGGCACCATCGGATACGAGGTGCTGACCTCGCTTGGGCTGCGCTACCAGCGGACCTATCTGTGACGCCCATCCGGGCGATCGGACGACCCGCCCTGCGCGCCACCCGGACCATCGGGGCGGTGGCGCTGTTCGCGATGCGGGGGCTGTCGGGGTTCGGGACACCCCGTGCAATCGTGCGCCAGGTGATGCAGATCGGCTGGCTGTCGCTGCCGGTCGTAGGGCTGACGGCGTTGTTCACCGGGGCGGCGCTGGCCCTGCAGATCCATTCGGGCGGAGAGCGGTTTCAGGCCGGCGACGTCGTCCCGGCAATCGTGGCCATCGGCATGGTTCGCGAACTGGGGCCCGTCCTGGGCGGCCTGATGGTCGCCGCCCGCGTCGCCAGCAGCATCGCCGCCGAGATCGGGACCATGCGCGTCACCGAACAGATCGACGCGTTGGTGACTCTGTCGACCGACCCGGTCCGCTGGCTGGTCACGCCCCGGCTGTGGGCGGCGATCCTGTGCATGCCGGTGCTGGTGGCCACGGGCGACATCATCGGCATCATGGGCGGCTGGCTGGTGGGCACGACGTCGCTTGGGTTCAATTCGGCCAGCTACATCGCGAACAGCTGGGCATATCTGGAGCCGTGGGACGTTACCTCTGGCCTGATCAAGGGGGCGGTCTTCGGACTGGTCATCGCGTTGTCGGGATGCTGGTTCGGCATGCGGTCGGGGCGCGGCGCGGCAGGCGTCGGACGGGCCACGACCAATGCGGTCGTCGCCGCCGCCGTCGGCATCCTGGCTGCGAACTTTGCGCTGACCGGGCTGTTCTTCGAATGATCCGGACCTTCGGCCTCAGCAAATCCTTTGGCGCCAAGCGGGTCCTCGACAGCGTCGATCTGAGCGTCGCCACGGGCGAGAGCCTGTGCGTGATCGGCCAGTCCGGCACCGGCAAGTCGGTCCTGCTGAAATGCATCCTGGGGCTGGAACGCCCCGATGCGGGGCAGGTGCTGTGGAACGGCCAGCCGCTGGACCGGGCACGCTTCATGGCGCGGTTCGGGATGCTGTTTCAGGGGGCGGCCCTGTTCGACAGCCTGTCGGTCTGGCAGAACGTCGCCTTCCGCCTGCGCCAGCGGATGGACGACCGCCGCGCCCGCGCTATCGCGCTGGACAAGCTGGCGCGCGTGGGGCTGGCTTCGGACATCGCCGACCTGATGCCCGCGCAGCTGTCGGGCGGCATGGCCAAGCGCGTCGGCCTGGCCCGCGCCATTGCCGACGACCCGGCGGTGATCTTCTTCGACGAACCGACTACCGGGTTGGACCCGATCCGCGCGCGGGCCATCGATGCGCTGATCCGCGGCATCGTGACCGAAACAGGGGCCACCGCGATCACCATCACGCATGACATGGCCAGCTGCCGGATCATCGGCGACCGTGTCGCGCTGTTGGCGGATGGTCGCATCGCGCATGACGGCCCGGTGGCGGACATGGACCGCGCGCCCGCCTTGGCCGGTTTTCTGGGAATCCCGTCTGCCGGGGTCAGTGATCATGCGCGATAAGGATGCAACTTTTGCACATGCTTGGCCGTTCTGCCACAAACGGGGGCAGTTGCGCCCAATTTACCACGAACATGAACTTGTGCGAATCCGACTGGCTTGCCACCATGGACCGACCAGATTGACCAGGAGAGACATTTGGGCCTGACCCCGACGCCACCCGTCACCGCGGCTTCTGCCGAAACCCTGCTTGAATTCCCCGACAACCGGCTGTTGATCGACCTGTGCGGTCCCAACGACCGCCATCTGGCCCGGATCGAGGAGGCACTTGGCGTCCATATCTTGCGTCGCGGCAACCAGATTGCCGTGGTCGGCGGCCCCGAGGCCCAGTCCGAGGCCGCGAACCTGCTTCGTGGCCTATATGCGCGGCTAGAACAGCACCGCCCCGTCGGCCCCGACGAGGTCGAGGCCGCATTGCGCATGGGGGTCGAACCCGCCACCGACGTGACCCCGGCCGAACAGCTGGAGATGTTCGCGCAGGGCAACTACGAACTGCGAACCCGCAAGAAGTCGGTCGAGCCGCGCACGGATGCGCAGAAATCGTATGTCCGGTCGCTGTTCCAGAACGAGCTGGCCTTTGGCATCGGGCCTGCGGGCACCGGCAAGACCTATCTGGCGGTGGCCGTGGGTGTGACGATGCTGATCGGCGGCCATGTCGACAAGATCATCCTGTCGCGCCCCGCCGTCGAGGCCGGGGAGCGGTTGGGCTTCCTGCCGGGCGACATGAAGGAGAAGGTCGATCCGTACATGCAGCCGCTCTACGACGCGCTAAACGACTTTCTTCCCGGAAAGCAGATGCAGAAGCTGATGGAGGAGAAGCGCATCGAGATCGCGCCCCTGGCCTTCATGCGCGGGCGCACCCTGTCGCGCGCCTTCGTCGTGCTGGACGAGGCTCAGAACGCCAGCAGCATGCAGATGAAGATGTTCCTGACCCGTCTTGGCGAAGGCTCGCGGATGGTCATTACCGGCGACCGCACCCAGATCGACCTGCCGCGCGGCATGATGTCGGGTCTGATGGACGCCGAGCGCATCCTGAAGGACGTCAAGGGCATCAGCTTCAGCTATTTCACCGCCGATGACGTCGTGCGCCACCCGCTTGTCGCGCGCATCATCAAGGCGTATGAGGTCGAGGACAACGCCGCCCTTGCCCGCGGTGAAACAGAGGAGCCGCGCGGCCAGTACGTTCCCCGCCGCGCATTCAGAAAAGATGCCTGACGAGATTTCCGTCGACTGCGTCATCGAGGATGACCGATGGCAGGCCGCCGGTCTTGAGGACCTGGCGGCCCTTGCCGTCACTGCCGCGCTGGACCACCACCGCTTGGGCGGGGAGGTGGTCGTCATGGGCTGCGACGACGCCCGCATCGCCGCGCTGAACGCCGATTTCCGCGGCAAGCCCCGGGCCACGAACGTGCTGTCATGGCCGTCGGTCGAGCATCTGCCGCATGATCCCGGTCAGGCGCCCGAGATGCCGGACGAGGAGGAACTGGGCGACATCGCGATCGCCTATGATACCTGCGCGGCCGAGGCCGAGGATCAGGGCAAGCCCTTCGACCATCACGTCCAGCACCTGCTGGTCCATGCGACCCTGCATCTGCTGGGTTACGACCATCTAAACGATCCCGATGCCGAACTGATGGAGGCGACCGAGCGCGCCATCCTGTCCCGGCTTGGCATTCCAGACCCTTACCAGGAGAAAGACCGATGAATTCCGAAAGCCGATTATCCGAGCCCGCTCCTCAGCCGGCCATCGAGGAGGTCACGGCGATCGCCGTCGACGGTGGCGCCACCGAGGAGAAGGAGGCCGGTAATGGCAAAGGATTCTTTGGCCGCGTGCTGTCGGCCCTGACAGGGTCCGAAAGCGGCGCGGACGACGATCATCAGGACCGCCATGTCGTGGGCACCCCCGGCTTGGTCAATCTGCGCCGCATGCGAGTCGATGACGTCGCCATCCCCAAGGTCGAGATCGTGGCCGCCCCCGCGAACCTGTCGCTGGAGGATCTGGTCGAGATGTTCCGTGAGCACGGGTTTTCACGGATGCCGGTCTTTCGCGGCACGCTGGACAGCCCGCTTGGCCTGATCCATCTCAAGGACCTGGCGCTGAAGCACGGGTTCGGTGCGGGGGGCAAATTTACCATGCGCCCGATGCTGCGGCCGTTGCTGTACGTTCCGCCCTCGATGCCCATCGGGGTGCTGCTGCAGCAGATGCAGACCAAGCGCATCCACATGGCGCTGGTCATCGACGAATACGGGGGCGTCGACGGGTTGGTCACCATCGAGGACCTGATCGAACAGGTGATCGGCGAGATCGAGGATGAGCATGACGAGGTCGAGGGCGGCTTGTGGGTGCATGAGAAGACCGGCCAGTGGCTGATCCAGGCCCGTGCCGCGCTGGACGATGTCGAGGCTGAGACCGGCCTGCGCTTGATCGGCGACGAGGACGAGGATATCGACACGCTTGGCGGTCTGATCTTCATGCTGGCGGGGCGCGTGCCGCTGCGTGGAGAGGTGATCGCCCATCCCTCGGGCGCCGAGTTCGAGGTCGTGGATGCCGATCCCCGTCGCCTGAAGCGGATCCGCCTGCGCATGCCCAGCATCAGCACGCCGTCCGATCGGAAAAGCGCCCAGTCCTGACGGGGCGGGGGGCGTACCGCCCCCGGTCCGTGTCGCGTCAGCTGGCCTCGAACCGGGCCAGCATCGCCTCGTAGAACAGGTCGCGCAGCGCATCCGTTTCCATCAGGATTTCGTGCTTGGCCCCCGGAATGGTCAGCAGCTCCGATTGCGGCCAGCGTGCGGCACGGTCCCGGATGGCCTGCGGCGACACGACCTTTTCCTCGCTGCCGACAGACACCAGCATCGGCATGTCGGGCGATGGAATGCGCGACAGGCGGGCGCATTCGTTCAGTGCCCTGCCAACCCAATCGAAGGTGGCGCCGCCGATGGTCAGGTCGGGCCAGGCCACGGCCTCGCGCACCAGCCGCGCCCATTCGTCACCATTGCTGGTCAGAAGGTTGGCGTTGAAGCTTTCGTCCAGAGGATAGGTGGTCGCCGCCCCGCCGCTGCCCGGTGCCGTCAGGCCGCCACGCCCCACGCGTCCGGCCAGATATGCGATGCCCAAGGCCACGCCCTGCTGCATCCGACGAAGATTGATGCCCCACATGGGCGCGGAGAACACCGCGCTCTGCACGGCCATGCCGCCCTCCAGCGCGGCCAACCCGATGCAGCCGCCCATCGAATGCGCCAGCAGATGCCACGGCCGGGGCAGGTCAAGCTGTTCCGCCGCCACGATCATCTCGACCACGTCGTGCTGGTAATCCGCGAAATCGCGGATATGGCCGGGGCGGGGATTGGGCTGCAGGCGGTCCGACATGCCCTGACCACGCCAGTCGATCGACAGGACGTCGTAACCCTCGGCCATCATGCGATGGGCGACAGGGGCGTATTTCTCGATATATTCGGTCCGCCCGGGGAACAGCAGTACGCTGCCGCGTGCCGCATCCGCGGGCCAATGCGCCATGCGCAGGCGGACCCCATCGCCCGCCTGCGCCCAGAAGGCGCGGGCGGGCTGCGACCGGTCATCCGGAAGCTGATGGAAGGGTGCCTGTTGCACGCGGGCGCTTAGGACAGCTTCTGGCCCAGCTGCATCGCGACGCCCATCGAGCCATCGATCTTCAGCTTGCCCATCATGAAGGCGGTGGCAGGGTTCACGTCGCCGTTCAGGATGCCCTCGAACGTCTCGCGGCTGGCCGTCAGGGTCACCTCGGCATCCTCGTCGCCGGCGCGCACGCCGTCTTCGTCGATCATGATCGCGCCTTCGCCGGTGATGACGAACTTTGCGACAGAATCGAAGCTGTCGATCTTTTCGCCCAGCTTCTGGACGGCCTTGGTCACGACTTCGCTCATTTCACGTCTCCTGGTGCGCTTTGTCTGGCGCCAGACCTGCGGCCTGGGCTACACCAGACATATGAACGCGGTCCGCCTGAATTTCCACTCTGCCGTCACGGCATTGCGTCACAAAGTTCTGACGATTTTCGTGGTTATTGCAAGCGTGGTACCGATCGCGGCCGCGGGCCAGGGGCTGGACGACGCCTTCGCGCGCCTGGCCCAGCCCGAGGGCGAGGGCTGGCGCATCGCGGAAAGCGACATCCTGCGTGAATGGTCGCGGTCCGGATCCCCGGCGATGGACCTGCTGCTGCAGCGGGGAGAGGCGGCGCTGGACATGGGGGACATCCCGTCGGCCATCGGTCATCTGACCGCGTTGACCGACCATGCCCCCGACTTTGCGGCAGGCTTCCAGACGCGGGCCGCGGCCTATGCGACGGCAGGTCAGTTCGGGCCCGCGCTGGCCGACCTGCGCCGCACGCTGGAGCTGGAGCCGCGCCACTTTGCGGCGCTGACCCAGCTGGGCGCCATGCTGGAGGAGATGGGCGACGACGCCCGCGCCCTGGCGGCCTATCGCGCCAGCCTGGCGATCCATCCCCACCAGCAGGAAGCCATCGATGGCCAGGCACGTCTGGAACACAAGCGCATCGGCACCGATATCTAAGGCATGAACATGACGACGCGCGGGCGGATCACCGCCATCCTGGGCCCGACCAATACGGGCAAGACCCACTACGCCATCCAGCGGATGCTGAACCACCGGTCGGGGGTGATCGGCCTGCCACTGCGCCTGCTGGCGCGCGAGGTCTATGACCGGATCGTGGCCGCGCGCGGCCCCTCGGTCGTGGCCCTGGTCACCGGAGAGGAGCGGATCGTTCCCGACCGCGTCCAGTACTGGGTCGCCACCACCGAGGCGATGCCCGACATCGCCACCGATTTCGTGGCCATCGACGAGATCCAACTGTGCGCCGATCCCGGACGCGGGCACGTGTTCACCGACCGACTGCTGCACATGCGCGGCACTGTCGAGACGCTGTTCCTGGGCAGCAGCACCATGCGCCCGACCATCGCGGCCCTGGTTCCCGAAACCCAGTTCGAGCGCAAGGAGCGGTTCTCGACCCTGTCATGGGCAGGATCGAAAAAGCTGTCCCGGATGCCGCCACGCAGCGCGATCGTGGGCTTCAGCGTCGACGACGTCTATGCGATGGCCGAGCTGATCCGTCGGCAGAAGGGGGGCTGCGCGGTCGTGATGGGGGCGCTGTCGCCCCGCACGCGCAATGCCCAGGTCGAGATGTACCAGAACGGCGAGGTCGACTATCTGGTGGCCACCGACGCCATTGGCATGGGTCTGAACCTGGACATCAAGCATGTTACCTTCAGCGCCACGCACAAGTTCGACGGCAAGCGGGTCCGCCCGCTTTTCCCCCACGAGATGGGCCAGATCGCAGGCCGGGCAGGGCGGCACACCGAATCCGGCACCTTCGGCGTCACTGGAGAGGCCGAGCCCCTGGACGAGGGACTGATCGACGCGCTGGAGAACCATCGGTTCGCCCCCATCAGCCGGCTGGTCTGGCGCAACGGCAAGCTGGATTTCGGCAGCATGGACCGGCTGGTGGAAAGCCTGGAGACCGGCCCCGGCCACGAGCTGCTGGCCCGCGGGCGCGAGGCCGACGACGTGGCGACGCTGAAGATCCTGCGCGACTTTCCCGAGATCAAGGACCGCATCCGCGGCGGCAAGGACGTGCGCCTGCTTTGGGACGTGTGCCGGGTGCCCGATTTCCGGGGAATCTCGACCATGGAACATGCGACTTTGCTGGCGCGGATCTTCGGTTTCCTGCAGGATGGACATATCCCGGCGGATTGGCTTGGCCGGGCCATCGAACGCATCGACCGGACCGCCGGCGACATCGACGCCATCTCGAAGCGGTTGGCATATATCCGCACCTGGACCTATGTCGCGCAAAGAACGGGCTGGGTGGCGGACGAAAAGCATTGGCGCGGGGAAACGCGCGCTGTAGAAGACCGCCTGTCGGACGCGCTGCACGCGGCCCTGACCCAACGATTTGTGGACCGGCGCACATCCGTGCTTCTGCGCCGGCTCAAGCAGAAGGAGAGCCTGGTGGCCGAAGTGAATGACAAGGGCGAAGTGACGGTCGAGGGCGAATTCGCCGGCCGCCTGGAGGGCTTCCGCTTCCGCCCCGACCAGACCGCATCGGCGGACGAGGCCAGGATGCTGAGCCGCGCCAGCTATGACGCGCTCAAGCCCGAATTCCATCTGCGTGCGGACCGTTTCTACAACGCGCCCGACACCGAGATGGACTATACCGAACAGGGCGGCCTGATGTGGGGCAGCCAGGCGGTCGGCAAGCTGGTTAAGGGCGCCGATCCGCTGCTTCCCGGCGTCGAGGTCTTCGTCGACGAGGATGCCGGTCCCGAGATCGCCGACAAGGTCCGCCGCCGGGCCCAGCATTTCATCGACCGCAAGATCGCCGCGCTGTACGAGCCGCTGCTGACTTTGCAGAAGGACGAGGCGCTGACCGGTCTGGCCCGCGGCTTTGCCTTCCGGCTGGTCGAGGCGCTTGGGATTCTGCCCCGCGACGGCATCGCCGCCGAGGTCAAGGAACTGGACCAGGAATCGCGCGGCATGCTGCGCAAGCATGGCGTCCGCTTTGGCCAGTTCACCATCTTCCTGCCCGCGCTGCTGAAGCCCGCGCCGACGCGGCTGCGTCTGGTCCTGTGGTCGCTGCACGAGGGGCTGTCCGAATTCCCGGAAAGCCCGCCGCCAGGTTTGGTCACCATCCCGCATCTGCCGGTCGTGCCCGATCAGGTCTATGCGCTGTCGGGCTATCGCCCCGCGGGCGACCGGGCGATCCGCATCGACATGCTGGAGCGGCTGGCCGACCTGCTGCGCGCCCAGGACACCCGCGGCGGGTTCGAGGCCAATACCGACATGCTGTCGATCACCGGCATGACGCTGGAGCAGTTTTCGGGCCTGATGCAGGGCCTGGGCTATTCTGCCGACAGGGGCGAGCGTGCCAAGGTCAAGGCGACCGAGACCCCGGCCGTCGTGTCCACCCCCGAGGCTGACGGCTCTGACGCGCCGATGACCGAGGAGGAATCGGTCCTGGCCGCCGAGACCCGCGCCAAGTGGGAGGCCGAGCAAGCCGAAAAGCGGAAGGCGGACGCCCCTGAGGTCGATGCTGTCGACGCGGAGCCCGAGACCGCCGCCGAGGTCGCACCCCCGGAGATGGAGGTGTTCTATACCTTCAAATGGGCGCCCAAGCCGCGCGGCAACCGTCGCCCGCAGGGGGACCGCGGCCAGGCCGAGCGTCCCCAGGGTGATCGCCCGCAGGGCCAGCGCCGCGGCCCGCGCCGCGATGGCGCCCCGCGCGACGGTCAGTCCAAGGATGCGGCCCCGGCAGGGGATCGCCCACAGGGCGAACGTCGCGATCGCAACGGCAAGCCCAGCGGCAAGTTCGGTGGCCCCAAGAAGGGCGGCAAGCCGTCGCACCAGGCTCCCCAGACCTTCTCCTCGCGTCCCGAGAAGAAGGCCGATCCGGACAGCCCCTTTGCGATCCTAGCCCAGCTGAAGGACAAGACCTGACTTGACCGAGGCCGCCGCCGGCCTTCGGCTGGACAAATGGCTGTGCCATGCGCGGATCTTCAAGACGCGCGGCCTGGCCGCCGCCCGCATCGAGGCGGGCGGCATCCGGGTCAACACCCAGCCCTGCCGCAAGCCGGGGCGCGCCGTGCGGCCCGGCGACGTGCTGACGGTATCCGCCTATCAGCGTGTGCGGGTGCTGACCGTGCTGGGCCTGTCGGACCGGCGCGGCCCGGCCCCCGAGGCGCAGCTGCTGTATCGCGAAGACTTGATTGATCCCCCGGGAATGTCTAGGTGAGAGCCCGAACAGACCAGACGAAAGCGCCCCGATGACCTATGTCGTGACTGACAACTGCATCATGTGCAAATACACTGATTGCGTCGAAGTGTGCCCCGTGGACTGCTTCTACGAGGGCGAGAACACGTTGGTCATCCATCCCGACGAATGCATCGACTGTGGCGTCTGCGAACCGGAATGCCCCGCAGACGCGATCCGCCCGGATACCGAGCCGGCGATGGAAAGCTGGGTCGAGTTCAACCGCAAATATTCCGAGCTGTGGCCGGTGATCACCCGGAAGAAGGATCCCCTGCCGACCGCCGCCGAGATGGACGGTCAGGAAGGCAAGCTGGAAAAGTATTTCTCGGAAACGCCCGGCGAAGGCGATTGATTCGACAGGGCAGGACCTGCAAGGTCCTGTTTCGCCGCCATTAAAGGCCCAGACAATGCCGATGTGCCGCCCGAAAGGCGGTGCTTTTTTTGGCGTCATTTTTGTGTTATAGTCCCTTATGTCGCGCCTTGTGCTGCTGCTTGTCAACAGGACTGTGTCGCATCCCAAACTGCCGGATCCGTGCCGACTGCAGGCAGGGGTCGTCAAACATGATCGAAAACGGACCGAGGGTGGCCTTGCCCCCCCTGCGGCCCTTTGTGCCCGTCTCGCGGGCACATGTCAGAGGAAGCCAGATGTCGAAATCGAAGAAGAACGAATTCCGCCCCGATGACTTTGTTGTCTATCCGGCCCATGGGGTCGGTCGTATCGTATCGATCGAGGAACAGGAGGTCGCGGGCCTGCGGCTGGAGATGTTCGTGATCTCGTTCGACAAGGACAAGATGACCCTGCGCGTGCCCACTGCCCGCGCCAGCGAGATCGGCATGCGCAGCCTGTCGACCCCCGACCTGATCGACCGCGCGCTGGAGACCCTGAAGGGCAAGGCCCGCGTCAAGCGCGCGATGTGGTCGCGCCGGGCGCAGGAGTATGAGCAGAAGATCCATTCCGGCGACCTGCTGTCCATCGCCGAGGTCGTGCGCGACCTGCACCGCTGCGACGATCAGCGCGAACAGTCCTATTCCGAGCGTCAGCTGTACGAGGCCGCCCTCGACCGCCTGACTCGCGAAGTCGCGGCCGTCGGCGGTCTTGACGAAGGCGGCGCGCAGAAGCGGGTGGGCGAAGTCCTGCTGACCCGCGCTGCCTGACCGCTGACCACGACGACCCCAAGGGCGCCCCGACCGGGCGCCCTTTCGCTTTGGTGGACCGTTGTGCCGAACGTGGACAACGCTGCCCCGCCTGCCTATAAGGCGGCCATCCATACCTAACACCCTTCGAGGCGCATCATGATCAAGGTCTTCGGCCACACTTCCCCCGACACGGATTCCACCGGCTCGCCCATCATCTGGGCCTGGTATCTGAACGAGTGCCGCAAGACCCCGGCCGAGGCCGTGCTGCAGGGAGAGCCGAATACCGAGGCGTTGTGGATGCTGGACCGCTGGAACCTGTCCAAGCCGCGCATCATCGACGACGTGACCGCCGACGACGTCTGCGTGATCGTTGACACCAACAACCCCGCCGAACTGCCCGCCAACCTGGAGCATGCCGAGGTGATCGAGATCATCGACCACCACCTGCTCGCCGGCGGCATCAAGACCCGTGCGCCGATCAACATCACGATCCGCCCGCTGGCCTGCACCGCGACGATCATGCACGACCTGATCGGCGACGATCTGGCGCAGGCCCCCGAAGGGATCAAGGGCGCGATGCTGACCTGTATCCTGTCGGACACGCTGGAATTCCGCAGCCCGACCACCACGCAGTATGACCGCGCCGTGGCCGAGAAGCTGGCTGCCGATCTGGGCGTGGACATCGCCGAGTTCGCCGCCGAGATGTTTGCCGCGAAATCCGATGTCAGCGCCTTCAGCGAGGCTGCGCTGCTGAAGATGGACAGCAAGGAATACGAACTGGGCGGCAAGCAGCTGCGCATCTCGGTCCTCGAGACGACCGCGCCGCAGGTGATCCTGGACCGCAAGGATGCCCTGATCGCCGCCATGCCCGCCGTCGCCGCCGAAGACGGTGCGGACGAGGTCATGCTGTTCGTGGTCGACATCCTGCGCGAACAGGCGACGCTGCTGGTGCCCAACGACTATGTCAAGTTCGTGGCCGAGCGCAGCTTTGGCGTCACTGTCACCGGTGACACCGTCGTCCTGCCCGGCGTCATGAGCCGCAAGAAGCAGATCATTCCGGTCTTGGCCGTCTGATGACCCGCATCATTTCGTCGCTGGCCGAGGTCTCGGCCAGCTATGACGCGCTGTTCTGCGATCTGTGGGGCTGCCTGCACAACGGCAAGCAGCCCTTTCCGGCTGCGGTCGCGGCGCTGCAGGCGTTCCGCGCGCAGGGTGGCCAGGTCTGCCTGATGACCAACGCCCCGCGCCCGAACCAGTACGTGATCGCTCAGCTGGACCGCATGGGCGTGCCGCGCGATGCCTGGGATCTGGTCGTCAGTTCCGGCGACGCGGCGCAGGACGCGATGTTCGCGGGCGCCGTCGGGCGGAACGTCTGGCATATCGGGATCGAGAAGGACCACGGGTTCTTTACCGACATTCCTGACGCCCATCGCGATGCGGCGCCCATCCGGCGCGTGCCGCTGGAGGAGGCCGAGGGGATCATCGCCTCGGGTCCGTTCGACGAGTTGAACGAGACGCCCGAGGATTACCGCGACCGGTTCCAGGGGGCGGTCGACCGTGGCCTGCCGATGCTGTGCGCGAACCCCGACATCGTCGTCGACATGGGCGAGACGCGCATCTATTGCGCGGGCGCATTGGCCGATTTCTATCAGTCGCTTGGCGGGACGGCGCTGTATTACGGCAAGCCGCATGCGCCGATCTATGACCGGGCGCGGGCGCTGATGGGGCTTAGCCCCGACGCGCGGTATCTTGCGGTGGGCGACGGCATCGCCACCGACATCGCGGGTGCTGAGGCGCAGGGGATCGATTCGATCTTCGTCACCGGCGGTCTGGCTGCGGACGCCTTCGGTCCGGACGTCGAACAGCCCGATGCCCGGATGCTGCCTGAATGGCTGGGATCGCAGGGACGGGCGCCGACCTTCGCGATCGGGCGGCTGCGCTGAGGCGACGCGGCCCGCGATGCGCGAGCCGCGGCGCAACAATGGAACGCAGAGCGAAGATATTCGGAAATATTGTTGCCATCCATGCTTTGTGCTGCTATGCAGCATCAAGCATGGATCATGGCATTCCGGATGAGCAGCAAGATGTTGGACAATCTTCCACGCGGAACCATCGTCATCGAGGATCTGGAGATCGGCATGGTCCGGCACCTGCAAAAGCAGGTGACCGATCGCGACATCGAGCTGTTCGCCGAGGTGTCGACCGACCGGAACCCGGTCCATCTGGACGACGCTTATGCGCAGGATACGATCTTCGAGGGCCGGATCGCCCACGGCATGCTGACCGCGGGGCTGATTTCTGCGGTGATCGGCGAACAGCTGCCCGGTCACGGTACCGTCTATCTGGGCCAGACGCTGAAGTTCATGGCCCCAGTGCGCCCCGGCGACATGGTCCGCGCCGAGGTCGAGGTTCAGGCCATTGACCATGCGAAACGGCGGGTCACGCTTGCAACCCGCTGCCTCGTCGGCGATACGGTCGTCTTGAAAGGCGAGGCGGTCGTGCTGGCCCCAAGCCGCAAGTTCGACTGAGGGGTGCGTGGCGCCCTGTTGGGGGCGCATTGCAGATCCATCGCGACTGGACCGGGCTGAAGGCCGAGGCACGCGGCGCATCGGTTGCCATGGGCAATTTCGATGGCGTCCACAAGGGTCACCGCGCGGTCATCGACGCCGCCCGCGCCGCCAGCGATGCGCCCTTGGGCATCCTGACCTTCGAGCCGCACCCGCGCGAGTATTTCGCCCCCGACGCGCCGCCCTTTCGCCTGATGAACTCCGAGGCACGGGCCAACCGCCTGTCCCGCCTTGGCGTTCAGCACCTCTACGAACTGCCCTTTGGCCCGGTGCTGGCGGGCCTGACCCCGCAGGCCTTCGCGCAGGAGGTTCTGGCCGACGGGCTGGGCATCGCGCATGTCACCGTGGGCGCGGATTTCTGTTTCGGCAAGAACCGCGCGGGCACGGCGCAGACGCTGCAGGATCTGGGCCGGACATACGGTTTTGGCGTGACCATCGTCCCGCTGATCGGCGCGGGAGAGGCCGAATACAGCTCGACGGCGATCCGCACGGCGCTGGCGCAGGGGCTGACCCACGAGGCCGAGCGCATGCTGGGCCATTGGCACCGCATCGAGGGTGAGGTCATCCACGGCGAAAAGCGGGGCCGGGAACTGGGTTGGCCCACCGCGAACTTGGCGATGGACGGGCTGCACCTCCCGCGCCTTGGCGTCTATGCGGTGTTGGTCGATATCCTGACCGGCCCGGACCGCGGCCCGTGCAGGGGCGTGGCCTCGCTTGGGGTGCGGCCGATGTTCGGGGTCAACACCCCGAACCTGGAGGTGAACCTGTTCGATTTTTCGGGCGATCTGTACGGGCAGCACCTGTCGGTCGCCCTGGTCGATTTCCTGCGCGACGAGGCCAGGTTCGACAGCCTGCAGGCGTTGATCGACCAGATGGAGCAGGACGGCGCCCAGGCCCGCGCCCTGCTGTCGGGCCGCTGATGCGCGAGCGTTTCTGGGAACTGCCGCTGCCCCGCCTGGCCCCCGACGAGTGGGAGGCGCTGTGCGACGGCTGCGGCAAGTGCTGCCTGAACAAGATCGAGTTCGAGGACACGAACGAGCTGGCCTTCACGCGCGTCGCCTGCAAACTGCTGGACGGGGACGCCTGCCGGTGCAGCAGCTACCCGAACCGCCATGACTATGTCCCGGACTGCGTCGTGCTGACCCCCGCCAAGATCAAGGAGGTCGCCTGGTGGCTGCCCGTTACATGCGCCTATCGCCTGCGCCATGAGGGGCGGCCGCTGTATGACTGGCACCACCTGATCTCGGGTTCGACCGAGACGGTGCACGAAGCAGGCGTCAGCGTCCGTGGCTGGACCGTCAGCGAGCTGTCGGTCACCGAGGACGATTGGGAGGACCACATCATCGAGGATCTGTCATGAATTTTGCTTCGGACAATTCGTATGCTGCGCATCCCGCCGTCCTGACCGCGATGGCCGACGCCAATTCCGGCGCGGTCATGGGCTATGGCGCCGATCCGGTCACCGCGCGGGCCGAGGCCGCGATCCGCGATCTGCTGGAGGCACCCGAGGCCGTCGTCCGCTTTGTCGCCACCGGGACGGCCGCGAATGCGCTGGTCTGTGCGCAGCTGTCGCCGTCCTTCGGGCGCATCTACTGCCACGACGACGCGCATATCGAGACCAGCGAATGTGCCGCGCCCGAGTTCTTCACTCACGGGGCAAAGCTGGTGACCCTGCCGGGCGAGGGCGGTCGGATCGATGCGGCCACCTTGGCGCAGACGCTGCAGGTCGGTGCCGGGGTGGGCCTGAACGGCGGGCGCAGCGCGCTGGTGTCGATCACGAATGCCACCGAATGGGGCACGGTCTATGACCCGGACCAGGTCGCGGCGCTGGCCTCCGTCGCCCATGCGGCGGGATTGCCGCTGCACATGGACGGGGCGCGGTTCGCCAATGCGGTCGCGACGCTTGGCTGTTCGCCTGCCGATCTGACCTGGCGCGCCGGTGTCGACGCGCTGTGCCTGGGCGGCACCAAGAACGGCGCGATGGGGGCCGAGGCGATGGTGTTCTTCGACCCCGCCCGTGCCGAGGGGTTCGATTACCGTCGCAAGCAGTCCGGCCATGTGATGTCCAAGAACCGCTATCTTGCGGCACAGATGCTGGCCTTGGCGACCGATGGGTTGTGGCTGGACCTCGCGCATCGCGCAAACACCAAGGCGCAGGTTTTGGGACAGGCGGTCGCGGATGGCGGGGGTCGGCTGCTGCAGCCGGTCCAGTCAAACGGCGTCTTTGCCGCGATCCCTAAGGCGGCCCATGACCGGGCGCAGGCGACTGGCGTGCTGTATCACCTGTGGCCCGACAAGACGGTGCAGGGGGCCGACCCCGTGCCGCTGCGCCTGGTCACCGCGTGGGATACGCCCGATGCGGACGTCACGGCGATGGCCGCGATCCTGCGCGGCTAGTTTCGCAGCGCGTCCAGCAACAGTTGCAGCGCATGTTCGATGGTTGCCGCACGCACGCGGTGACGGCCGATCGCACCGAATTCGACGGTTTGGGTGAAGGTGCCAAAGGGCTGGCTGATGCCAAAGCAGACCCGCCCCTCGGGCTTGTGCTCGGATCCGCCGGGGCCCGCGATGCCGGTGACCGAGACGGCGATCCCGGCATCGGACTGGCGCAGCGCACCCTGGGCCATCTCGGCCGCGACCTGTTCGCTGACTGCGCCATGCGTATCCAGGGTTTCGGCCCGGACGCCCAGCATCTGCATCTTGGCCGCGTTCGAATAGGTGACAAAGCCCCGGTCGAATCCGTCGGACGATCCCGCAACCTCTGTCAGGGCGCCGGCGATCAGGCCGCCGGTGCAGCTTTCGGCCGTCGCGATCATGACGCGCCGGGCGCGGGCGGCGTCAAGGACCTGCGCCGCCTGGCTCACATCAGCACCGTATGGGCAAAGGCCGCGGCGGCCATCGTGGCCAGCGCCGCAAAGATCCCCGCCCACAGATCGTCCAGCATCACGCCGGCACTGTCATGGCGGCGGTCGGCGCGGCCGACCAGCCACGGCTTCCAGATGTCGAACAGCCGGAAGAACAGGAAGGCCGCGACCCAGCCCGGATAGGGAAAGCTGTCGGCGGGCAGCCCGGCGTGCCAGAACCCGAAGGACGGCGCCATCAGCGCCAGCCACTGGCCAGCGACCTCATCGATGACGATCTCGCTGCGATCGGGGTCGTCCATGCCGACGGTGTAGCGCGGCACGACCCAGAACCCCAGCAGGATCACCAGCCCAGTAGCCAGCGCCAGCAGCGGAAAATGCCCGATGCGGTGCAGGATCAGCCCCATCGCAACGGCGACGGCCGACCCCCAGGTGCCGGGGGCGGGGCGCAGCAGGCCTGCGCCGAACCAGGTGGCCAGCATGCGATCCATGGTCATTCCTTGATCAGGGTGGCGGTCGCGATGGCGGCGATCCCCTCGCGCCGGCCGGTAAAGCCAAGGCGTTCGGACGTGGTGGCCTTGACGCTGATGCGCGCTTCCTCAACGCCCATGATTTCGGACAGGCGGTGAGCCATCGCCAGCGCATGGGGCCCGATCTTGGGCGCCTCGCAGATCAGGGTCACGTCGGCATTGCCGATGCGGAACCCCTTGTCGCGGGCCATGCTGGCCGCATGGGCCAGAAAGATCGCGCTGTCGGCACCCTTCCATTGCGGGTCCGAGGGCGGGAAATGCCGCCCGATGTCGCCCTGCGCCAAGGCGCCATAGATGGCGTCGGTCAGCGCGTGCATGCCCACATCGGCATCGGAATGGCCCAGCAGGCCCACGTCATGCGGCACCTGCACGCCGCACAGGGTGACGTGGTCCCCGGGTCCAAAGGCGTGCACGTCATAGCCATTGCCAAGGCGGATATCCATGTCGGTCCCCAGAATGCGTTCGGCCCGCGCGAAATCGGCGGGAAAGGTGATCTTCAGATTGTCTTCCGAACCTTGGGTGATGGCAACCTCCATCCCCGCGGCAAGTGCCAGCTGGACGTCGTCGGCCGCATCTCCCGGATGATCGCGATGCGCCTGCAGGATCCTGTCCAGAACGAAACCCTGCGGCGTCTGCGCCCGGAACAGCCCGTCACGCGGCGCGATGGCCGCGACCCGCGCGCCATCCCCCCGCCACAGCGCGTCCGACACGGGCAACGCGGGTGCGGCGGCGTCCGCGCCCTCTTGCAGCGCGCGGATCACGTCGTCGATGACCGATGGCGCGACCAGCGGGCGTGCCCCGTCATGGATCAGGACATGGCTTGCCTGGCCCTGCAGGGCGGTCAGGCCGGCGCGGACGCTGGCGGCGCGGGTCTCGGCGCCCGCGACGATGGTGATGCCGCCGGCATAGCGGGCGATGGCCTGCCCCATGTCATCGGGGTGAACGACCAGAACGATCCGTTCAAAGCCTTCAAAGGCCGCCAGGGTTCGGTCCAAGACAGGACGCCCGGCAAGATCGCGCCACTGCTTGGGCAGGCCGTCCCCGGCCCGCGTGCCCCGTCCCGCCGCCGTGATCAGCGCGGCAAAGCCCGCAGGCGCGCGGATCATGCGTGATCGGGCATGTCGCCCTGGATCGCAGCCGCAAAGGACGTCCGATACAGGCTCGACAGTTCGGCCAGCGGCGCGCTGTCGTCGCCCAGGGTCACGCTGTCGCCACCAAAGCGGCCCACGGTGGCGATGGTCACGCCCGCGGCCTGGGCCGCGGCGGTCAAGGCTTCTGCAGCGTCGGGGCGGCAGGCGACCAGATAGCGGGCCTGATCCTCGCCGAACAGGTGGGCGATGTCACCGCTGTCCAGAATGACGCCCAGGCCCGCGGCCTCGGCCATCTCGAAGGCGGCAAGCGCCAGGCCGCCGTCCGACAGGTCGGTCGCCGATGCCAGGTGGCCCCGGTTGGCGCGCAGGAATTCGCCGTTGCGGCGTTCGTCGTCCAGATCGACATGCGGCGCGTCGCCGGATTCGATGCGGAACGCCTCCCACGCCAGGGCCGACTGTTCAAGGTGGCCGCGCGTGGCACCGATCACCAGGGCCAAGTCACCCTCGGCGGGAAGGCCAGCGATCAGATCGTCCAGATCCGCGATCAGGCCGACGCCGCCGATGGTCGGCGTGGGCAGGATGCCCTTGCCGTCGGTTTCGTTGTAAAGCGACACGTTGCCCGACACGATGGGAAAGTCCAGTGCGCGGCAGGCCTCTCCGATGCCCTTGATGGCACCGACCAGCTGGCCCATGATCTCGGGCTTTTCGGGGTTGCCGAAGTTCAGGTTGTCGGTCGTGGCCAGGGGCAGGGCACCCACCGCGGTCAGGTTGCGATAGGCCTCGGCCACGGCTTGCTTGCCGCCCTCGAACGGGTTCGCCTTGACATATCGCGGGGTGACGTCACTGGTGAAGGCCAGCGCCTTGCGGGTTCCGTGCACGCGAACGATGCCTGCGCCCATGCCGGGACGGCGGATCGTGTCGGCCCCGACCTGCGTGTCGTACTGTTCCCATACCCAGGCACGGTGCGCATGGTTCGGGCTGCCGACAAGCGCGCGCAGGCCGGCGATGGGCGCGATCGGGGGCAGGGCCGGCGCGGGCGTGGCCGCAGGCGTCTCGACCCAGGGGCGGTCATATTCCGGCGCGCTGGAGGACAGCTTGGACAGCGGCAGGTCGGCCATGACCACATCGCGATGAACGATCAGGAAGCGGTCCTCGGCGATGGTCTCTCCGACGATGGCGAAGTCCAGGTCCCATTTCTGGAAGATCGCCCGCGCCTCGGCCTCCTTCTCGGGCTTCAGCACCATCAGCATTCGCTCCTGGGATTCCGACAGCATCATCTCGTAGGCGGTCATGTTGGTTTCGCGTTGGGGCACGTCGTCCAGCACCAGCTTGATTCCCAGACCGCCCTTGTCGCCCATCTCGACCGCCGAACAGGTCAGGCCCGCGGCCCCCATGTCCTGGATCGAGATCACCGACCCCGACGCCATCAGCTCAAGGCACGCCTCCAGCAGGCATTTCTCGGTGAAGGGGTCACCGACCTGCACGGTGGGACGTTTGTCCTCGATCGTGTCATCGAACTCGGCGCTGGCCATGGTCGCGCCGCCGACGCCGTCGCGCCCGGTCTTGGCGCCCAGATAGACGACGGGCATGCCCACGCCCGAGGCCGCCGAATAGAAGATCTTGTCGGCATCCGCCAAGCCCGCCGCGAAGGCGTTGACCAGGCAGTTGCCGTCATAGCTGGGGTGGAAACGGACCTCTCCGCCGACGTTCGGCACGCCGAAGGCGTTGCCATAGGCGCCAATCCCCTCGACCACGCCCTTGACCAGATGCGGGGTCTTCGGGTGATCGGTGCGCCCGAAGGACAGCGCGTCCATCGCCGCGATCGGGCGCGCGCCCATGGTGAAGACGTCACGCAGGATGCCGCCCACGCCGGTCGCGGCCCCCTGATGGGGTTCGATATAGCTGGGATGGTTGTGGCTCTCCATCTTGAAGACCACCGCCTGACCGTCGCCGATATCGACCACGCCCGCGTTCTCTCCGGGACCGCAGATCACCTGGGGGCCGTCGACGGGCAGGGTACGCAGCCATTTCTTGGACGACTTGTAGGAACAGTGCTCGTTCCACATGGCGCTGAAGATTCCCAGTTCGGTGAAGGTCGGTTCGCGCCCGATGATCTGCAGGATGCTGGCATACTCGTCCGGCTTCAGCCCGTGGGCCGCGATCAGTTCCGGGGTAAGCTGTGGTTCCTGCATGACACGACCCTTCCTGCGCATGAAATCACGCGTCTTCTAGGCGCTGGCGGCGTCCATGGAAAGGCCGCAGAACCCGCGCGCGGGACAAAAAAAAGCCGGGCACAAGGCCCGGCCTAAGTCCAACAGGGAGGTAGAAGGTGATGAGCGATTACGCTGATCATCGCCTTCTAAGCCCGATCTATGTGCAGTCTGTGAACTCTTCAAGACAAATGGCGCTGCGGCTGCAGCATAGCCGCCATGCGCTGGCGTAATGGCTGCACGCGGCGCGTGCATCATCCCGGTTTTGCCTGCGGTTTGAGCAGGTCAGACCTGCCCGGCCTCGCTTTGATGGCGCCGATAGGCCTGGATCTCTTCCAGGACAAAGTCGCGGAACACCGCGACGCGGCGCGTCTGGCGCATTTCCTCGGGATAGGCAAGGAAGACCGGCACCTCTCCCGACTCGGTGTCCGGGAACACGCGGATCAGGTTCGGGTGGTCGGCGGTCAGATAGTCGGGCAGGACGCCGATGCCCAGATTGGCCAGTACCGCCTGCAGCACGCCGAAATAGTTGTTCACCGTCAGGGTCGATCCGACGTTCTGGGACATCAGCTCCTGCACCAGGCGCGCGCCGGCCGCCACCTGAGGCTGGTCGGGCTTCTGGCAGATCAGACGGTGGTTGGACAGGTCGGCCAGCGATTCCGGCGCCCCATGCGCCGCGATGTAATTCGGGCTGGCGTACAGGCGCATCCGGATGTTCAGCAACCGGCGGCGGATCAGGTCGGACTGGCTGGGCTCCTTCATGCGGATGGCCACGTCGGCCTCGCGCATGGGCAGGTCAAGGACGCGCTCCTCCAGCAGCAGGTCGATGCGCAGGTCGGGATACTTTTCGTACAGCTTGACCAGGCGGGGTGCCAGCCACAGCGTGCCAAAGCCCACGGTGGCCGTCACCTTGAGTTCGCCGAAGACGTTTTCCTCGCTGTCGCGGATGCGGGCCGAGGCGCTGTCCAGCTTGCGCGACATAGAAGAGGTTGCCTCGAACAGCAGCTCTCCCTGTTCGGTCAGAATCAACCCCCGCGCGTGCCGGTGGAACAGCGTCGTGCCAAGCGACTCCTCCAGCGCGCGGATCTGGCGGCTGACCGCCGATTGCGACAGGTGCAGCACGTCGCCCGCATGCGTCAGGCTGCCGGCATCAGCCACAGCGTGAAATATTCTAAGCTTGTCCCAGTCCATCCCTGTTACAATCCTGTCATGACAGCCATGCGAATTTTGCAGACCTAACCTTCCCCTGCGATTCCGGCAAGGTCACGTCAAGGAAAGAATTTCCGCTTCGTTGGTCAGCATTTCTGACCTATAATGACCGCGGAGGCCTTTGGTCATGGGAGGAGAGGGTGATGAGCAAGCAGGAATTTTCGCTAGCCGATCGGTTCGATCTGTCGAAACGTCACGTGTTGTTGAACGGGACGCAGGCACTTGTGCGGCTGATGCTGATGCAATCAGCACGCGACAAAGCCGCGGGGCTTGATACGGCGGGACTGGTCACCGGGTATCGCGGCTCTCCCCTAGGCAGTGTCGATCTGCAGATGACGCGCGAGGCCAAGCGCCTGGCGGCGGCGCAGGTCCTGTTCCAGCCCGGTCTGAACGAGGATCTGGCCGCGACCGCAATCTGGGGCAGTCAGCAGGCCGAACTGCGCGGCGAGGGGCGTCACGACGGCGTCTTTGCGCTGTGGTACGGCAAGGGTCCGGGGGTGGACCGGTCGGGCGACGTCATGCGCCATGGCAACATGGCCGGATCGTCGCGCCATGGCGGCGTCGTGATGGCGATGGGCGACGATCACACGGGCGAAAGCTCGACCGTGCTGCATCAGTCTGACTGGGCGATGATCGACGCCTATATCCCCGTGCTGTCGCCTGCCGGGGTGCAGGAGATCCTGGATTACGGCCTGTATGGGTTCGCGCTGTCGCGATATGCAGGGGTCTGGACGGGTCTGAAGACGATGAAGGACACGGTCGAGGCGACATCGGTTGTCGACGGCGATCCGCATCGGATGGTGTTCACCCTTCCGGATCGCGTGCTGCCCGAGGGGGGGCTGAACATTCGCCTTGGCGACACGCCCGTCGCGCAGGAAGCCCGGATGATCGACCACAAGCGGTGGGCGGCCGAGGCGTTCAGTCGTGCAAACCGCATCGACCGCAAGGTCTGGGGCAAGTCCGGCGCGCGGATCGGATTTGTCGCCGCGGGCAAGAACTGGCTGGATCTGGTCCACGCCCTGTCCCTGCTGGGCATCGACGAGGCCGAGGCCGAGCGGTTGGGCCTGACCACCTACAAGGTCGGGCAGACATGGCCCATGGACATGAAGTCGATCCAGGAATGGTCCGAGAACCTGGAACTGATCGTCTGCGTCGAGGAGAAACGCAAGCTGATCGAGGTGCAGCTGAAGGAGGCGATCTTTGACAACCGCCATGGGCGTCGCGTCCATGGCTGGAAGCACGACCGCACCGGAGAGGAACTGTTCCCGACCCGCTATGCACTGGACCCTGTGATGATCGCCCAGAAGATCGGCGGCATCCTGATCGAGGAGGGTCGCGGCACCGAGCGTCTGCGCGCCGGGCTGGAGCGGCTGAATGAGGTGCGCCGCAACGACAACGCCCCCGAGATTGCGACCAGAACCCCTTGGTTCTGTTCGGGTTGTCCGCATAACAGCTCGACCAGGCTGCCGGAGGGCAGCCGCGCCTATGCCGGCATCGGTTGCCATTACATGGTGCAATGGATGGGCCGTGAGACCGAGGGTTTCACCCATATGGGCGGCGAGGGTGCGAACTGGATCGGAGAGGCGCCGTTCAGCAACAGAGTCCATGTTTTTCAAAACCTTGGCGACGGAACCTATAATCATTCCGGGTCTTTGGCGATCCGTGCGGCCTTGGCGGCCGGTACGAACATTACCTACAAGATCCTGTACAACGACGCCGTCGCCATGACCGGCGGGCAGCCGAACGAGGGCGGCCTGACCGCCCCGCAGATCGCCCGCGAACTGGTGGCGATGGGCGTCGGCACGGTCGTCGTGGTTCACGATGAAAAGGAGGACGTCGATCAGGCGCAGTTCCCCAAGGGCCTGCGGTTCGAGGAACGTGCGCAGATGATGACCGTCCAGCGCGATCTGGAAAAGGTCGCGGGCGTCAGCGCCATCCTGTATGTCCAGACCTGCGCGGCCGAGAAGCGCAGGCGGCGCAAGAAGGGACAGTTCCCCGACCCGGACCGCCGGATCTTCATCAATCCCGACGTCTGCGAGGGCTGCGGGGATTGTTCCGTCCAGTCGAACTGCGTCTCGATCGTGCCGTTGGACACGGAACTGGGCCGCAAGCGGCAGATCGACCAGTCGAGCTGCAACAAGGATTACAGCTGCGTCAACGGGTTCTGCCCCAGCTTCGTGTCGGTCAAGGGCGGCAAGCTGCGCAAGCCCAAGGCCGAGGCGTTCGACCTGCCCGATCTGCCACAGCCCACGCTGCCTACGATCAACGGAACGCATAACGTCGTCATCACGGGCGTCGGCGGCACCGGTGTCGTGACAATCGGCGCCGTGCTGGCGCAGGCCGCCCACATGGACGGCAAAGGCGCCGGCATGATGGAGATGGCGGGCCTGGCGCAGAAGGGCGGCGCGGTGCATATCCACCTGCGCCTGGCTGAACGCCCCGCCGACATCAGCGCGATCCGCGTTGCCGTGGGCGAGGCGGACTGTGTCATCGGCGGCGATCTGGTGGTGACGGCGGGGGCCAAGACCGTGGGCCTGATGACCCAGGGCCGCACCGGCGCAGTCGTGAACGACCACGAGATCATCACCGGCGACTTTACCCGGTTCCGCGATTTCCAGGTACCGTCGGACCGGCTGCGCCTGTCGCTGCAGGCCCGTTTGGGCGACCGGGTGGCGTTCTTCGATGCAAACGATCTGGCGCTGCGGCTGCTGGGGGATTCGATCTATTCGAACATGCTGGTGCTTGGTGCGTGCTGGCAGCGTGGGCTGATCCCGCTGTCGCTGGAGGCGATCATGGAGGCGATCCGCCTGAACGGCGCGCAGGTCGACGCCAACCAGCGGGCATTCCAGATCGGCCGTTGGGCGGTTGTCTATCCCGAACAGACGCGCAAGCCCGCCGAGGTCACGCAGTTGCCGGTCGAACCCGTAGCCTATCGCGCTGAACGGTTGGTCGGCTATCAGAACAAGCGGCTTGCCGCCCGGTACCGCAAGCTGGTCGATGCCGCGCCCGCACAGCTTCGCGACAGCGTCGCAAGAAGCTATTACAAGCTGTTGGCGTATAAGGATGAATACGAGGTTGCACGGTTGCATCTGACCACCGCCGAACAGGTTGCGGCGCGGTGGGAGGGGGACGTGACCCTGTCCCTTCATCTGGCGCCGCCGATGCTGACCGGCAAGGACGCGAACGGCCGCCCCAGAAAGCGGGAGTTCGGTCCGTGGATGCTGCGCGCGTTTCGGGTTCTAGCCGGGATGAAGGGGCTGCGGGGGACGCCGCTGGACCCCTTCGGCTACAGCGCCGAACGCCGGCGCGAACGGGCGATGATCCGCGAATACGAGGCCGACATGACCCGCGTCTTCGCCTCGGTCACGGATGCGATGATGCCGGTGGCGATCGAACTGGCGGAATTGCCTTTGGGCGTGCGCGGCTTTGGTCCCGTCAAGGACAAGGCTGCCGATCTTGCCGCGACCCGGCGGGCCGAGCTGCTGGCGCAGCTGCAGGCGGGGCACCCACCCATCCGTGAAGCGGCGGAATGATCCAGGTCATTTCCAAAAGCGGCGTGTCGCCCTATGAAGGGCGGCACGCGACGCGGGAGGTTCTGGGATGGCGATTGGGGTGTTCGATTCGGGTCTGGGCGGGCTGACGGTCCATCAGGCCATTGCCGCGCGCCTGCCTGACCTGCCGCTGGTCTATCTGGGCGACAACGCCCATGCGCCCTATGGGGTGCGCACCGCCGACGACATTTTCGATCTGACCTGCAAGGGCGTCGAGCGCCTGTGGGACGAGGGCTGCGATCTGGTAATCCTGGCCTGCAACACCGCCAGTGCCGCTGCGCTGAAGCGGATGCAGGAAACCTGGCTGCCGGCGGACAAGCGCGTCCTGGGCGTGTTCGTTCCCATGATCGAGGCGCTGACCGAACGGGCCTGGGGCGATAATTCGCCGCCGCGCCGGGTGGCGGTCAACAACGTCGCGCTGTTTGCCACACCCGCGACCGTCGCCAGCCGCGCGTTCCAGCGCGAACTGGCGTTCCGCGCGGTGGGCGTCGATGTCGAGGCCCAGCCTTGCGCCGGCGTGGTCGATGCGATCGAGATGGGCGACGAGCAGCTGGCGGAGGCCCTGGTCACCAGCCATGTCGAGGCGCTGAAGCGCCGCATGCCGTACCCGGAGGCCGCGGTGCTGGGCTGCACCCATTACCCGCTGATGCAGGACGCGTTCCAGCGCGCCCTGGGGCCGCAGGTCAAGGTCTTCAGCCAGGCGGGGCTGGTCGCCGAAAGCCTGGCCGACTATCTGACGCGCAGGCCCGAATTCGTTGGGTCGGGCACGACGTCGATGTATCTGACGACCGGCGATCCGGTGCGGGTGGGCGGCAAGGCCACGCAGTTCCTGCGCCGCGCCATCAGCTTTGATCCCGCCTGAGGAGGACCCATGGCCGGCATGAAATCCCTGAAGAAGCAGCGCCGCGTCCAGGTTCTGGCGGCGGCAAGCCTGGCCCTGGTCGTGGCGGTGGGGCTGATCGGATACGGCTTCAGCGACGGCATCAACCTCTATCGCTCTCCCAGCCAGGTGGCCGAGACGGCGCCCGAGCCCGACGAGTTCTTTCAGCTGGGCGGGCTGGTCAAGGACGGATCCATCGTCAATGGCACCGGCATGGCGTTCGATTTCGTGATCACCGACGGCGCGGTCGAGATCCCGGTGACCTATGTCGGCAACGACCCTCGCCCGGACCTGTTCAGCGAAGGGCAGGGCACCATCGCCAAGGGTCACTACCGCGACGGCCGGTTCGAGGCGCGCGACCTGCTGGCCAAGCATGACGAGACCTATATGCCCCGCGAGGTGGTGGATACGCTGAAGGCGACCGGCGTCTATCAGGAACCCGGCACCTGAGGCAACGCGCGCAGGGTTAACGACAGGTTAACCGCATCGCCCCAGCATCCCCCGATGCGGCCCCGATCCGGGGTGCGCGTCAGACATGGGGGTGTCATGCCAAGCGTCGAACAGATTGCCCGTCAGATCGTTGCCCGCGAAGGCGGGTACGTGAACGACCCCGACGATCCGGGCGGGGCCACCAACTTTGGCGTCACCATCGGCACGATGCAGTCCCTGGGGATGGACCTGAACCGCGATGGCCGCATCGACGCCGCCGATGTGCGCGCCCTGACGCGGGCGCAGGCCGAACAGATCTTCGTCGAGCATTATTTTCGCAAGCCACGCCTTGCCGAACTGCCCGAACCGCTGCAGGCCAGCGTCTTTGACATGTATGTCAACGCAGGCGGGAATGCGGTAAAGATCCTGCAGCGCCTGGTCAGCCGGATGGGCTTTCGCACCGCCGATGACGGGGTCGTCGGGCCGATGACCATCGCGGCCGTGGCCGACGCGGCCGAGGCCGCGCCGGATCATCTGGTTGACGCCTATGGGATCGCGCGGCGCAACTATTACTATGCGCTGGCCGATCAGCGCCCGGCCAGCCGCAAGTACGCGCGCAGCAAGGCGGGCGGCAAGGGCGGCTGGATCACCCGCGCCGAGGAGTTCATGGCCCCCCGCTATCGCCTCAGCGAGGCTGAGCACCGCCAGAGGACATCCGCATGGGCCTGATCGACCGATTCATCGGGATCGCCCCGACCGTCACCGCCCTGGGCAGCGCCGCGACCGGCATGGCCGAGGTCTTTACCCAGAACGCGACCCGCCGGATGGAACTGGACGAGGAGGCCTATGCCCGCGCCATCGCCCAGCACGGCCAGGAATTCGCGGTGCCGCGCCAGGGCTGGTTCGACGGGTTCGTGAACGGACTGAACCGCCTGCCGCGTCCGCTGCTGGCTTTGGGGACGATGGCGCTGTTCATCTATGCGATGGTCGAGCCGATCGGATTCGGCATCCGCATGGAGGGGCTGCAGCGCGTTCCCGAACCCCTGTGGTGGCTACTGGGCGCCATCGTGGGGTTCTATTTCGGCGCGCGCGAGGCGCATCATTTCCGCCACCGCGTCTGGCCCGCCCCCGTGACCGAGGAGACGACCATCGTCCCCGGCACCGTCACAACGCCAGTCGCCATTCCCGCGGACGACTTTGCCGACAATGCGGCCCTGCGCGACTGGCTGACGACCCTGCGCGAATAGGCCGCAAGGCCCGCACGCAAAACTGAGCGACCGGGACCAAGGGGGGGCTTTTCCCCCCTTGGCCGCATCCCTATGCTGTCGGGAAACAAAGGATGCCCGCAGATGATCGCTGAACTTGGCCATTTCGCCCTGATCCTGGCCTTCATGGTCGCGATCTATCAGATGACCGTGCCGATGATCGGCGCCGCAAAGGGATGGCACGGCTGGATGGACAGCGCCCGGCCGGCGGCCATGGCCCAGTTGCTGCTGATGGTCATCAGCTTCGGCGCGCTGACAATTGCCTTCGTCACGTCCGACTTCTCGGTCCTGCTGGTCTACGAGAACTCGCACACGCTCAAGCCGATGCTCTACAAGATCAGCGGGGTCTGGGGCAACCACGAGGGCTCGATGCTGCTGTGGGTGTTGATCCTGGCGCTGTTCGGCGCGGCGGCGGCGCTGTTTGGGGGCAACCTGCCGCCCAGCCTGCGGGCGCGGGTGCTGGGGGTCCAGGCATCGGTCAGCGTGGCGTTCTATGCGTTCATCATCTTCACGTCGAACCCGTTCTGGCGCATGGGCAATCCGCCTTTCGACGGGCGCGACCTGAACCCGCTGCTGCAGGACCCAGGTTTGGCTTTCCACCCGCCGTTCCTGTATCTGGGTTATGTCGGCCTTTCGATGGCCTTCAGCTTTGCCGTCGCCGCCCTGATCGAGGGTCGCGTGGACGCGGCCTGGGCGCGGTGGGTGCGGCCCTGGACCCTGGCGGCCTGGGTGTTCCTGACCATCGGCATCGCGCTTGGCTCCTGGTGGGCCTATTACGAGCTGGGCTGGGGCGGCTTCTGGTTCTGGGATCCGGTCGAGAACGCCAGCTTCATGCCCTGGTTGCTGGCCGCCGCCCTGCTGCATTCCGCCATCGTCGTCGAAAAGCGCGAGGCGTTGAAAAGCTGGACGATCCTTCTGGCGATCATGGCGTTCGGTTTCTCGCTGATCGGCACGTTCATCGTCCGATCGGGGGTCATCACCTCTGTCCACAGCTTCGCAAACGACCCTGAACGTGGCGTCTTCATCCTGGCGATCCTGGCGGTGTTCATCGGCGGTGCCCTGACGCTGTTCGCGGCCCGTGCGTCCGAGATGACCGCCAAGGGCGTCTTCGCCCCCCTGTCGCGCGAGGGCGCGTTGGTGCTGAACAACGTGCTGTTGGCCGTGTCGGCCTTTGTCGTGTTCATCGGCACGATCTGGCCGCTGGTGGCCGAGATGGTCTGGGGGCGGGTGCTTTCCGTGGGCCCACCCTTCTTCAACCAGGCCTTCACGCCGTTCATGATCGTGCTGGCGATCGCCCTGCCCATCGGGTCACTGATGCCTTGGAAACGTGCGATGCTGGCCCGCAGCCTGCGCCCGCTGCGCGGGCCGCTGATCCTTTCGGCGGCGATCATGATGCTGGTCTTTGCGGTATCAACCGGACATTCGGCGCTGGCCGTGATCGGGGCCGGGCTGGGATCCTGGCTGATCTTCGGCGCGCTGGCCGATCTGTGGCTGCGGACCGGCAGTTCCGGCGCGTCGCGCCTGTTGCGCCTGCCGCGTGCCGATTGGGGCAAGGCGGTCGCGCATTCCGGGCTGGGCGTCACCTTCGTGGCCGTGTCCCTGATCCAGGCCTGGCAGGTCGAGGATGTGCGCGTGGCGCAGATCGACCAGCCCTTTGCGGTCGGCAGCTATGACTTGGTCCTGCGCGACGTGCGCCGGGCGGACGGACCAAACTATCTGGCCCAGAAGGCCGTGATCGAGGCCAGCCGCGACGGCAGCCCGGTCGCGACCCTCTCTCCGGAAAAGCGCGTCTATCCCGTCCAGGGGATGCCCACGACCGAGGCCGCGATCGATTACGGCCTCTGGCGCGATCTGTATGTCGTTCTGGGTGACGAACAGCCCGGCGGCGGATGGGCGGTGCGGACCTATATCAAGCCCTTTGCCAACTGGATCTGGGCGGGCTGTCTGATGATGGCTATCGGCGGGCTGATCAGCCTGACCGACCGGCGCTATCGCGTAGCGGCGGGTGCGGCCCGGCAGGCGCGCCCCGGCGCGGTCCCCGCGGAATGAGGGTCCGGGCCGCCGCACTGGCGCTGATCCTGACCGCCTGTCCGGTCCTGGCCGTCCAGCCCGACGAGGTCCTGCCCGACGCCGCGATGGAGGCACGCGCCCGCGAGATTTCGCAACAGCTGCGTTGCCCCGTCTGCCAGGGAGAGAACATCGACGAGTCCAACGCGCCGATCAGCCGCGACCTGCGCCTCTATGTACGCGAACGGTTGGTGGAGGGCGACACCAACGACCAGGTGATCGACGCGGTCGCCGACCGCTTTGGCGAATTTGTGCTGTTCAATCCGCGGCCCGATGGGGCTAACATGATCCTGTGGCTGGCCGCGCCCCTGATGGCGCTGGTCGCATTGCTGACGGCGGCCGGTTTCCTGCGCGCCCGCAACCGCCCGGCGCCCGAGGTCGAGGCCCTGGACCCAGACGAACGTCGGCGCCTGGCCGAGATCATGCGCGATCCCTGACGCCGGGTCGCGCTTTCACCGCCCGCGAATTTCGGCATGATCCCCGGAAACGGGAGGATGACATGAGCTTCGAGACCATTCAGTTCGCGGCAGCCGACGGCGTCGCCACGCTGACGCTGAACCGCCCCGCGGTGATGAATGCGCTGAACACCCGCATGCGGGCCGAGATCACACAGGTGCTGACGACGCTGGCGCCCGATGTGCGTGCCGTGGTGATGACCGGGGCAGGCCGGGGGTTCTGTTCCGGGCAGGACCTGACCGATGCGGGTGCCGCCGCCGATCTGGAGCGCACCCTGCGCGAGGAGTACGAACCGATGCTGGCCGCGGTCACCACCTGTCCCGTGCCGGTCATCGCCGCGGTGAACGGGGTGGCGGCCGGGGCCGGGGCGAACCTGGCGCTGGCCGCCGACGTGGTGATCGCCGCCGAAAGCGCCAGCTTCATCCAAGCCTTCACCCGGATCGGGCTGATCCCGGATGCGGGCGGGACATGGATCATCCCGCGGGCGGTCGGCATGGCGCGCGCGATGGGAATGATGCTGTTCGCCGAACCCGTGTCCGCGCGGCAGGCGGCGGACTGGGGGATGATCTGGCAGGCGCTGCCCGACGCCGATTTCGCCGCAGGGGTCACGGCCCGGGCGCAGGCGCTGGCCAAGGGGCCGACCGGCGCGTTTCTGGCCATCAGGCAGGCACTGACGGCCTCTTTCAGGAACGACATGCAGGCGCAACTGGCGCTGGAGGCACGTCTGCAGGGGCAGGCCGGACGCAGTCACGATTTCGCCGAGGGAGTGACGGCGTTCCTGAAAAAGCGGCCGGCGGTCTTTACCGGCCGCTAGGCAATCTGGCGAAAGACCGGCGCGGGCCCGCGATTGTCGAAGAAGGGCACCGTGTCCGGCGCGGCCAGCGGCTGGTCATGCGGCAGGTCGCGGATCAGCGCCGTCAGTTCGGCCAGCACGACCTCGGTGATGAACGGCAGGTCCAGCGCGCCTGCCTGATCCAGCGGCACCCAGTGCAGATGAGACAGCTCGTCGCAGGCGGCGCCGAAGTCATCGGGGTCGCCGGCGATGCCGGCCGCATCCGCGACGAAGAAATGCGCATCGAACCGGCGGGGTCGTCCCGGTGGCGTGATCGCCCGGAACAGATAGATCAGCGGGCTCGCATCAGGAGTCAGACCTGCCTTGACATGGCCGGGCCAGCCGCAGGGTGCGCCCCCCGGACGGCCGATCAGCAGGCCGGTTTCTTCGGCCAGTTCGCGCAGGGCCGCGGCAGCGATGGCGTCGGGGGACAGGCCATCCTCCTGCAGCAGGCGCGCGCGGCAGGTCGGGCCAAGGGGACGGGCCAAGGCAACCTGCGCGTCCTCGGGGTCGACGGCCCCGCCGGGAAAGACGAATTTCGACGGCATGAAGGCCGCGCCGGCGCCGCGCATGCCCATCAGGACCGACGCACCGCCCGCGTCGCGGCGCACGACCAGGACCGTTGCGGCATCGCGGATGGCGACGCTCATGCCCGGCCGAACCCGTGCATGCGCCGTGCCCACTGCAACCCGACCATTGCACCCTTGATCACCGGCAGCATCGCCAGCGACAGCACGATCGCCCCTAGGCCAAAGGACAGGATCATCGTCATGGCACTGGGGCGCCACGCGATGAAGGAAGCCAGCAACAATGGCGCACCCAGATGCGACACGATCAGGATGGTCAGGTAGGCCGGGCCGTCGTCGGCCCGCTGGTGGTGCAGATCCTCGTGGCAGTGGGGACAGGCATCCGCCACCTTGAGGTAGCTGGAGAACATCCGCCCCTCTCCGCAGGCCGGGCAGCGACCCCGCGCGCCACGCAGCATGGCCTGGCCCGTCGGGCGTTCGGGGGTCAGGGATGGGGTGATCTTGGCAGCATCTGTCATGACTGGGTCCTCTGCAGGCTTGGACCAAATCTAGGCGGCGGGGCGGCACATTGAAAGTCCCTCCTATGCCGCACGTTCTGCGCGCGAACAGACGACCTGGTTGCGCCCCGCAGCCTTGGCGGCCAGCAGTGCCCGGTCCGCGCGCTCAAGCGCCACGCGCGCCAGCTGATCCGGCCAGATGTCGTCCGCGGGCGCGACCATTGCGACCCCGACCGACGCCGTCACCCGGATCGCGCCGCCGCCGGACAGGCCCGGCAGGCGTACGGGCCGCGCCTGCACGGCCAG
>NZ_VDDD01000161.1 GCF_006151785.1 Paracoccus marcusii | reverse complement strand
CGCGGTCTCCAAGACCCACCCCGACATCCGCATTGCCCTTATGTCCGGCTACAATCAAGAAAAGCTGTCTGCCGACGAAGGTTTGGCTAACATCGTCTTCTTGGCAAAGCCTGTCAGTCGAGCACAACTCGAGACCTTCATCTCTCCGACGCGGCCATCTATCTCCTAGCGCAAGATGCGCACCTGGAACTGCAGCAAACTGCGATCGGTCCAATTAAGGTAGTTTGGGAGACCTGAACATTTGGAATAGTCAGGTCTTCCGCGCTAGCAAATAATTACGACGCTCTACATGTGACCTATCGGGCCCCCTTGGAGGTTATCAGTGCAGGCACGGTCCTGGCGATGATGCGGAGGTCACTCAGCAAGGTCCACTGCACCACGTAATGGCGGTCCATACGGACACGCTCTGCATAAGTCGTATCGCTTCGTCCACTGACCTGCCACAGTCCCGTCAGACCTGGACGGGTCGCCAGGTAGTAACGCGCTGTGCTACCATAATGAGCCAACTCGTCGCGCACGATCGGACGCGGACCGACCAGGCTCATCTCACCCTTCAGAACGTTCAGAAGCTGGGGGAGTTCGTCCAGGCTCAATTTCCGCAGCACCTGCCCAATGGGCGTGACACGTGGATCGTTCGTGAGCTTGCGTTGCTCGCTCCACATGACCGCATCTTCAGGATTTTCTTTCAGATGCTGTTCCAGAACCTCATCGCCATTGACGACCATGGTCCGAAACTTCCAGCAGTTGAACTCACGACCGTCAAAGCCAATGCGGCGATGACCGTAAAGCATCGGCCCCTTATCGCGCTGCTTAATGAGCAGCGCCAGTCCAAGCATCAACAGGCCTAGAAACGGCAGAACGAGCAAAATCAACGCAATATCGAGGGTGCGCTTGCTCGCGCCACCCAGAGGTAAGCGTTCCCTTGCTGGCCTGGATTGATCCAACGTCTCATTATCAAGCGTCAATTCACCGATGGACGGCTGACGGTCCTTACCAGCTGAACATTCGATCGAAGATCTCTCTGAGCTGGACACGGCTCACCCCTTACGCACAAAACGAACAATCCATTACCAATTGAATAAAATTGTCTACGTTTCAACCGAACCGGCCCCGGTCTTACCCACAAAGAGTGACAGTTGGTTAACGCCGGGCAGTCGTGGTCAGATTTTGGGATATAGCGACCGACGGCAGCTGGATTAGGCCCAAAAGTTGGCTCCAGAGGCCTTACAACCGGGATAATCATAAGGGTTTTACCGCCGTATATTCCTGCGTTTACTCGGAAGCTGATGAGGTCTGTTAACCAGTTTGATCGGCACAACGAGATATTTGGAACGGCAGTTCGTGATGAAGGTTAATATTTACCGAAGCAGCAGTTGCCAATCTGCTTGAGCGGGGCCCACCGGTGGGCAGATGTGAGAACAACGATGAAACGACGTCTTCTGCTAGCCGGTCTTGCTCCCAACACAAAAGCTCTGGCCGTCGTAGCAATGATGAGACAGGCCGCGTTGGACAGGGAAGTCGAGGTCTTGACGACATGTCCGATCTATATCAGAAAACGACCCAGGCATGGTGAACGGATGTACCTACAGCGCAGCCGAAGGTGCGCACCGGAACCGGCGGCAGTTGCGGTAAAATCCACGGCGGGTCAGCTTACAGGGTTTCTCCCTACAGCTTCGGCTGAGTTATTGGCAAATCTATTGGAGCACGGTCTGATGGCTTCAGGGGAGGTGATCGAAGCTGGCCGGCTGCGGGTTCTTCTACACACCGATTGAAGGGTGTGGCGTCGACGCTGCAGGCAGCAATGACAGCGTTGAACGTCCTTTATGCATCGTGCTGCCACCTCAGTGACAGAAGACAGGAGCACGGCGGGATTCGGTTTGCTCATAGCCGGCTTGAAGACAGGCGCCAGCCACATGACCGCAGTGATCCTAAACCACCGCCGTGTTCCGCGTTACGCGCCGATCTCAAGTTGCTTGCTCTTGATCGCGCCCGGATCACGCAGCACTTAGCCGTTTTCCCAAACTGGCTCGATGGCTTTCTCAGCTGATCAAGTATGGGACATAGTCTGATGTGCAGCGCAGCCTGTGGATTGGGTGCGCAGCGTTTCAGCCGCTCTCTTAACAGAGTAGAAATATTTTGGCTGTATCACCATGCTATTCCTCCGGCTGTGCCCTCCTCCCTGCGGTGCCAGTGATACAACAGCCCCCGGCCCGCCGCTTTTTCCTCCTTGCGGCCAGGACCGGGGGGCTCTTCCTTTGGATTACGATTTCTCCAGTCCACCCTTCACGGCGACTACAGAAAAACAAAAATATTTGAGGCTAGGGGAACTTTAAGATGGGGCCTCGCCTTTAGATTGCGTTCTTCACGAGTTCGTAAATACATATCTAAAACCCCCGCCCGATGCTTCGTGCGGGGGTTTTTGCTGGACAACACCCGTCATGCTCATGAGTGTTACAGCAGTTACCATTCGCGTTGCAGGACTAGCCGTGGCGCGGCGTATCCGGACGATTCGATAGGTTCGAATTCTGGATGACCGTTGGAGGTGATCGTGTTCAGCCTTAGTGGCGTTCCCATTGCCAGACAATCATCGCCGATGTGAGTTGCTGCTGGAGTAGCGTTTGGCACAATGGTCATGCCGCCGTTTTACCGGACACTCAGGCGGTTGCGGTTTGAGGTGCGATGAACTCGCATGAAGTGTCACTAACAAATAGGAAATACTGGTGATTTGGGTATAGAGCAGTCCCTCGATTTAACGTCAAGCGCGCGCGGTGATCTGCTTTGCCGGTTGCGCCTCACGAAGAACGTAGCCTCGGCCCCAGACCGTCTCGATCATGTTTTGCCCATTCATGGCGTCGGACAGCTTCTTGCGCAGCTTGCAAACGAAGACGTCAACGATCTTTTCCTCCGGTTCGTCGATCCCCCCGTAAAGGTGATTCAGGAACGCTTCCTTGCCGATGATATTGCCCTTGCGCAGACTCAGCAGCTCAAGAATTTGATACTCCTTGCCGGTTAGCTTCAGTTCCTTGCCCCTGATTTCAGCCGTCCGCGTATCAAGATTGATCGTAAGATCTCCAAGCTCGACCATCGCTTGGCTATGCCCCTTGGACCGACGGATGATTGCCTGAATGCGAGCCTGCAGTTCCTGGTGGTTGAACGGCTTTGTCATGTAGTCGTCTGCGCCGAAGCCAAATCCCCGCAACTTGCTCTCGGTATCGTCCGAACCGGTCAGGATAAGAATGGGGGTGTTTATCTTCGCGATGCGGAGATGGCGCAGGACGTCCATACCGTTCATGTCAGGAAGATCGAGATCTAGAATGATGAGGTCATACTCATAGTTCTTCGCAAGATCGATACCCTCCTCCCCCGTGCCAGTCATAAACACGCCGTGCTTCGCAGTCGTCAGCATGAGTTCGAGTGCTCTAGCGGTACTGGCATTGTCCTCCACCACAAGAATCCGCATGGCTGGTCCTTTCTGGTCTTGCTTGCCGTAGGACGGTCGATTTCCCTTTTATATGAACAAGCGTATACACCTATTGGTTGCATTCTGACTTAGGATATATCCCGGCCATTCCAACCTCAAAGCACCTATTTCTGGCGCTTGCCTGCGCACGCCATGAGTATCGTCCTCAAACTTACTGACGCCCCGGATCTCGACGACGGCAGGCTGAATTGGTCGTCGATGACACACCGGCAGTAGCATCCGTCGGTATGCGTCTATTGAGCTGTCGATCAACGACGTAGTCACGTCTGAAAAATCCGAACTAGAATTGGGCCAGACCATATCCAACACCTACCCGCGCATTCGGATCGCTCTCAGGTTGGGCTGCACTCAGGACACGCTTCTACGAATTATGAAACAAAGGGACCGGTATTCTTAGCGCGGCTGCCGACCATATATGCGCTTGGAAGCCATCACGGGCCGCCAGCAGGCCCTCTACAGCTTCGGAGGGGGTGTCTGTCCTGGCCGTCTTCGGGGGAATTGCGGCTCTGGGGGCCGTTCTGGGCATCGTGGTGCTGCTCCTAATCCAGAGGCGCGGAGATGCACGGGAGTTTGGGAAGTACCCTCTTACCTATTGCATGGCAGCAGGCGGACAAGTCGCGTCCACCAGCGATGGCAGTCGCTTCTGTGGTATCTGGATTGATCCACCAAAACAGACGGACTGATGGACGACTTGAGGGGGTGTTGCAGTTGCAGGATATGGCCGATGTCTACCGAAATTGCATTTCGGCATCCGTGCTGTGTTTTGGAACGTCTCCTAAGGCCGTTCTTTCAGACTTGAAATATGGTCACGTGCCCGGCTGGATCGAGACCTTGAGGCCAAGCGCCTTGGCGACCTTCATCACCGTGGACAGGGTCGGGTTTCCCTCACCGGAGAGAGCCTTACTGAGGCCGACCCGGCTCATGCCCACCTCGCGGGCCAGTGCCGTCATGTTCCGGGCTCGTGCCACAACGCCCAATGCACGGGCGATGTAGGCCGGATCATCGCCCGACTCATCCATGACCGCCTCCAGATAGGCGGCGATGTCCTCTTCCGTCTTGAGGTAATCGGCACTGTCGTAGCGGGCAAAGGCTTCTTCGGTCATCGTTCAACCCTTCCATTCTGCGGCCAGAGCCTTGGCCTGGATGATGTCTTTCTCTTGGGACGACTTGTCGCCTCCGCAGAGCAGCACGATCATAACCGGGCCCCGTTGGAGGAAATACACCCGGTAGCCGGGCCCGTAGTGGATCCGCAGCTCGGATACTCCGTTTCCGACAGGCTGGACGTCGCCCGGATTGCCACCGGCCAGCCGATCAAGCCGGGCCGCGATCCGGGCAACCGCCCGACGATCCTGCAGGCCGGTCAGCCAGCGGTCAAAAGTGGCACTGCGGATCAACTCGACCATTTGACAACTATAGTTGTCGTAGAGGGCCTAGGCAACTACGGCCCGTCGTTCTCGAAAGATCGGACTGAGGCGAAGTCAGACCAACTGCTGCTTCATGAAAGACATGATGTTTCTGGCATAGGCCGCATGATTTGAGCTCGGGACAGCGCTGGCCGCTATGAACGCGAACAACGAGTTCCCCTCGGACTTGTTTTCAGCCATCGACCATCCCTCAAACTCTCTTTCCGGCCCATAGCCTCTGTCCAAGACGACAGTGTTTTGGTGGTTCCGGTCAGACAAAATGTACTGTTCGACAATCGAAAGCCCTGCAGCAGGTCCCTCGATCCATTGATGGATGATCCCATCTTCCCAATGCAGGTATCCAGTAACGCCCAGCATGAAATTGCGGGCTCTGGCCTGCTCTAGGATACGCCGATAAGCATCATCCGACGGCATCAATTCGGTATGGCTTCGATAGATCATGTAGTGAATCATCGGCCTCTCCAAAAACCGATCTCTCACATATGCACTGCTCGTCGAACACCTGAATTTCGGTATAGAAAAAGCCGCCAAAGACGGAAGGTCTTTGACGGCTATGACTCGTTATGCGGTCGCGACGTAGCGGGAATTTAGAGCACTTGCACTCGGCCTTGTTTTTCCGTGCAGTTTTCTGCCTGTCGAGCATAACCTTCGGGCTGATACCCCCCCTGCGCGGTTTGCCGCATAACAATCGCTCTACAGATTTTCGCTCTCGAAAGAGAACGGGCCGGTTCATGACCGGCCCATAGCCTTGCGCGATCTCAGATGATGAGATCGGCAGGCTCGGTCCCGGCCTCGATTGCTTCCCGGAACCAGGTCGGTTGCCGGCCACGCCCTGTCCAGACCTGATCCGGATTGCTCGGATTGCGATACTTTGGGGCGACGGGCCCCCGCTTCGTGGTTTTGACCTCCGCAAGCTCAGAGAGGGAAAACCCGTATTCACGGGCCTTTTCCTCAAGATCGCGCCTTGCTTCCGCTTTGCGGCGGTCATCATAATTGGCAATGGCCTTGTCGAGCTCCCGCTTCAGACGCTTCAGATCCTCAAGGCTCATGGTGTCGAAATCAATATCAAACATAGCTACCCTTACATTTTCAGTCGGCGCCCGAGTTATGTGCCATCAAATCTAAAATGAGGAGAGCATATAGACAGGAAAAATATTTTTCGGTCATGCGTAATGTGCAATTACCCTGCATTTTAAGGCCGTAACAAAAATCTATCACATCTCTTGAACCCAAAAGTAAGAATCGAAAGTTCTCCATCCGGCGGGCTATGAGATCGTAATGCCTGTTCGGTTTTCTTTTGAAACAGGGATAGACAAAGTGATCCGTTCAGAGCTGCTGGCAAAGCTTCGACAGGAAAATCCTCATCTGACCGCGCTTGCCGCGGAAAAAGCTTTGGACACGATCCTGGACGAGATCGCCGAGGCTTTGAGCCAAGGGCACAGGGTGGAGTTGCGCGGGTTCGGGAGCTTCTTCAGCAAGGTCCGGGTCGCTCGTGTGGGTCGCAATCCGAGAACGGGCGAGGCGGTGGAGATAGCACCCAAGCGGCACATGCATTTTCGGGCCTCGAAGCAGATCCTCAAGCAGCTCAACCGCCTTACAACCCCCGGCTGATCCCCGCCCCCTGTGCCGATCAAATCAGGTCGCATCTCGCTGAGGGAGGCGGAGCGCCTTTTCGAGGCATTCCATACCTGATCAACAGCATGACGCCCTCGAAGTGGTCGGCACCGCATTCTAGGCAGATCCAATCCTCGGCCAGCTTGCCTTTGCAAACCAAGCAAGGGTCATCTGACCTGCTACGGGATTTTTCCTCCACCATCGATTAGAGTCCGATCCAACTTGAGGACGGACAATGAAGCGA
>NZ_VDDD01000160.1 GCF_006151785.1 Paracoccus marcusii | reverse complement strand
GGATGCGGCCGTGGCTGATGCGCGGCAGGCGGGGGGCGATCCTGGCGCGGGCGCAGGCGCTGATCGCCCGGCGCGGCGCGGGAGCGGTGTTCCTGTCGCGCTGGCTGGTCACGCCGCTTGGTCCGGCCACCAATTACGTCGCCGGGGCCGCGGGGGTGTCGCTGGCGCGGTTCATGGCCGCCTCGGTCCCCGGAGAGGCGATCTGGGCCACGCTGCATCTGGGCGCGGGGCATCTGGCCGGGCGCGGCTTTCGCGGGGACGAGGCCGCGGCGCTCAAGGCACTTGCGGCGGCCGCGGTGCTGGCTGCGGCAATCTGGGCGGGGCGCAGGCTCTGGCATCGGCGGTCGGGCGCCGCCATATAAGGGCCATGATGCGTTACCTGCCCTTCATCCTGCTGGCGCTGTACCTGGTCGCGATGTGGTTCTTTTCCGCATGGCGTCTGCGCCAGGAGCTGAACCAGAAGGCCACGCCCCTGACCCATCCGCGCCTGACGCCCATGCTGGACCGGCTTGGCCGCGCGATGGACCTGCCTCCGATCCGCGCCCATGTCTATGAGATCGAGCCGGTGAACGGCCTTGCCGCCCCCGACGGGCGCATCTTCCTGACCCGCGGCTTCCTGCGCAAGCTGGACGCCGAAGAGGTCACGCCCGAGGAACTGGCCAGCGTCATCGCGCACGAACTGGGCCATGTCAGCCTGGGCCATTCGCGCCGCCGGATGATCGATTTCGCAGGCCAGAACGCGATCCGCATGGCGCTGGCCGGGGTTCTGGGGCGCATCCTGCCGGGCATCGGCGCCTGGATCGCCAACCTGATCGCGACCGCCGTCGCCGCCCGCCTGTCGCGCCAGGACGAGTTCGAGGCCGACCGTTTCGCCAGCGCCCTGATGATCAAGGCGGGCCTTGGCACCGCCCCGCAGAAATCGCTGTTCCGCAAGCTGGACCGCCTGACCGGCAGCGGCGGCGCAGGCGCCCCCGCATGGTTCCTGTCCCACCCCCCCGCCGCCCGCCGCATCGCCGCGATCGAGGCGCACGAGGCGCGCTGGCGCGGCTGACCGGGTCTTGCCGCGGCGGCATTTCCACCTAAGGTGGTGCCGGACAGTCAAGGGCCCCCATGACCGCACCGTTCCGCCGCCACGTCCTGTACCTGCCGGGTTTCGACCCCATCCCGCCGCGCCGCTATCGCGAGCTGTATCGGCGCGAGGCCGCGGATCAGGCGCGGATTTCGGGCCACCGGCTGCGCATCACCAAGGCGCAGGCGCAGGGCTTTGCCTGGACCGTCCACGGCCGGGTCGAGGGTCGCGACACCATCACCGTGATCGAGGTCGCGCTGTGGTCCGACATCGTGCAGGCCTCGATGCGGCAAGGCATCGCGGGGACGTTCGCACAGCTGGCGCGGACGTCCTGGACCTATATCGCGACGGGCACCCTGTCGCGGCTGATGTGTCTGCGGCGCGGGCCGGTCATCGCGGCGCTTTATCCCATCGCGGTGCTGCTGGCACAGCTGGCGCTGGCTTTGCTGGCTGGGGGGCTGGCGGCGTCGGCCGTCGGCGGTTGGCAGGGCCTGCCCGTGGGGCTGGCGGTGGCCTGGGGCGTGCTGGTTCTGGGGCGGCGGCTGGATCACCGGCTGTTCGCCTATTACCTGATGCACGATTACGCCTTCACCGCGCGGCATCGCGGCGCCTATCCCCCCGCGCTGGAGGACCGGCTGGCCCAGTTCCGCGCCCGCCTGATGGCGATCCTGGACGACGGACCGGACGAGGTGCTGGTCGTCGGCCATTCGTCGGGCGCCTATCTGGCCGTGTCGCTGATGGCCGATCTGCTGCGCGAACGTGCCGACCCCGGCCCGGCCCTGTCGCTGCTGACGCTTGGGCACGTCGTGCCGATGGCGGCGTTCCTGCCCGATGCCGGGCGGCTGCGCGACGACCTGGGCTGGCTTGCGCGCAGCGACGGGTTGTTCTGGCTGGACGTGACGGCACCGGGCGACGCCTGCTGTTTCGCGCTGTGCGATCCGGTTGCGGTCTGCGGACAGGGCGGCCCGGACCAGCGCTGGCCGCTGGTGATTTCGGCGGCGTTCACGCACACGCTGTCGCCGGACCGGCAGGCCGCGTTGAAGAACCGATGGTTCAAGCTGCATTTCCAGTATCTGTGCGCCTTTGATCGGCCGGGCGATTACGACTATTTCGCGATCACCGCCGGGCCGCGGACGCTGGCGCAGCGGTTCGCCGGGCGCAAGCCGTCCCCGGGGCGGATCACCCGGCCCGTGGGCGCGCGGTGACGCCCCGCCCCCAAGGCGCACAGGGGGGCGGGACGCTGCGCGGGCTGATCCGCGGGTTCAGGCGCGACCTGCTGGGTGCGCTGCCGGAACGCCTGTACGGCGCGTGGATGGCGGAATTCCGCAGTCCGGTGATCCACAGCTTCTTCTGCAACGACCCGGCGCTGATCCGGCTGATCCTGCAGGATCGGCCGGGCGATTTCCCGAAATCGAACCGCATGCGCGAGGGTCTGGCGCCGCTGTTGGGCAACGGCGTCTTCATCGCGAACGGCGCGGACTGGGCGCGCCAGCGGCGCATCATCGACCCGGCGTTTGACGGCGGCCGCCTGCGCGACAGCTTTCCCGCCGTGCTGGCCGCCGCGCGCGCGGCCAGCCAGCGGCTGACCGCGGGAGTACAGGACATCGAGCCGCAGGCCGCCCATGCCGCCGCCGACGTGATCTTTCGCACGCTGTTCTCGATGCCCGTCGAACACCGCATTGCGTCCGACGTGTTCGAGGCGTTCCGCGACCATCAGGCCGCTCAACCCTTGGTGAACCTGGCCGCCCTGCTGCCCCTGCCCGCCTGGATGCCGCGGCCCCATTCGCGCCGCACCCGCGCCACCGCCGCGCGCATTCGCGGGCTGATCGGCGATCTGGTGCGCGAACGTCGCCGGGCCATCGCGGCGGGAACCGCGCCCGACGATCTGGCCACGCGGATCATGACCACCCCAGACCCCGAGACCGGCACGCCGTTTTCGGAGGCCGAGATGATCGACCAGGTCGCGGTCATGTTCCTCGCCGGGCATGAGACCAGCGCCTCGGTCCTGGCTTGGGCCCTGTGGCTGCTGGCGGCTCATCCTGATTGGCAGGACCGCGTGGCCGCAGAGGCCGCGACCCTGGACGACTTCGCCAGCGTCGGCGGGTTGCGCGCCACGCGTGCCGTGTTCCGCGAGGCGCTGCGCCTGTATCCTGCCGTCGCGATGTTCGTGCGCGAGGCCACCGCCCCCGAGATGTTCCGCGAGCGGCCCGTGCCGCGCGGGGCGCAGCTGGTCATCTCTCCGTGGCATCTGCACCGGCACAACCGGCTGTGGGACCGGCCGGATGATTTCGACCCCGCCCGTTGGGACACGCCGGAGGGCAAGTCCAGCGCCCGCGCGGCGTTCCTGCCGTTCTCGGCCGGGCCGCGCGCCTGCCCCGGCGCGGGGCTGGCGATGATCGAGGGGGTGGTGATGCTGGCCGCAATCACCGCGCGGTGGCGGCTGGAGGTGACCGACCGCCAGCCGATGCCCATCGCCCGGCTGACGATCCGGGCGCGCGACGGCATCTGGGTCAGGCTGACGCCGCGCTAGCGGAGCAGGCCCCCCTTCGCGTCAGCGGAACAGCACCAACGATCCGGGCGACCAAGCCAACCGGGTCCGCGTCCCGACCTCCTGCACGTCGCGGCCAAAGACGTTGCGCATCGAGATGCGGACCGTGCGCGACTTGCCGTCGCCCCGCGCCACGCCGTCCAGGCGCAGGTCGTAATAGGTCATGTCGCCGTAATAGACGACCTCGTCGATGGTGGCGTTGGTCTCGCGTGGCTGCGTGTGGGTCGCGCCCGGACCGACCAGGGTCATCGTCTCGGGGCGGAAACCGATCACGGCGCCGGCATCGTCGGGATTGGCGCGGCTGACCTGGCGTTCGGGCAGCTCGACCGTACCCAGGCCCGCGACATCGACGGTGACCGTGCCGCCCGCCTCGGACAGGATCGTCGCGGGCAGAAAGTTCATCACCCCGATGAAATCCGCGACCCGCCGCGTGGCCGGGCGGGCATAGAGGGCCTCGGGGCCGTCCAGCTGCGCGATCTCGCCCTCGAACATCACGGCGATGCGGTCGGACATGACCAGCGCCTCCTCCTGGTCATGGGTGACCAGGACGAAGGTGATGCCGACCTGACGCTGCAGCTTGATCAGCTCGACCTGCATCTGCTCGCGCATCTTGCGGTCCAGGGCCGACAGGGGCTCGTCCAGAAGCAGCACCTTGGGCTTGAGGATCAGCGCGCGGGCCAGTGCCACCCGCTGCCGCTGGCCGCCCGACAGGGCATGCGCGGATCGCGCGCCGTATCCCTTGAGGCCGACCATGGCCAGCGCCTCCTCGACCGCGGCGGCCTTTTCAGCCTTGCTGCGCGGATCGCGGCGCAGGCCGAAGGCCACGTTCTCGGCGACGGTCAGATGCGGGAAGATGGCATAGGACTGGAACACCATGTTGGTGGGCCGCTTGTTCGCGGGAACCTCCTCCATGCGCTTGCCGCCGATCAGGATGGCGCCGTCGCTGATGTCTTCGAAGCCCGCGATGGTGCGCAGAAGCGTGGTCTTGCCGCAGCCCGACGGGCCCAGCAGGGAGAAGAACTCTCCGGCCCGGATGGTCAGGTCGATCCCGCGCAGCGCGTGATAGTCGCCGTAATACTTGTGGACGCGCTGACATTCGATCATTGGCTTGGCTTCGATCACATCAACCCTCCGGTGGGCTTGCCGCCGATGCGGGCATTGCCCCGGCGGCGGAAATATTCGCCGATCGCCAGAAGGACGATCGACAGGATCACCAGCACCGTGCCCAACGCCATGATGACGGGGATCGCGCGCGGAAAGCGTAGCTGGCTGAAGATGTAGGTGGGCAGCGTCGGTTCGTTCCCCGCCAGGAAGAAGGCCAGGATGAACTCGTCCAAGCTGATGGTGAAGCTGATCAGCAGCGCGCTGATGATGCCCGGCATGACCAAGGGCAGCGTGACCAGACGGAACGCGCCCCACTTGCTTTCGCCCAGGTCATAGGCCGCCTCCTCCAGGCTGCGGTCCAGCGACGAGAAGGCGGTGGTCAGCACGGCGATGGCATAGGGCATACAGATCAGCGTGTGCCCCGCGATGACCGTCATCAGCGACAGCTGCACCCCCATGCCCAGCAGCACGACCAGCAGCGACATGGCCACGATGATTTCCGGCAGCACCATGGGCAGCATGATGAACCCCATCATCCCGCCCTTGCCCGGAAACACGAAGCGGGTCGAGGCGCGCGCCGCGAAGATGCCAAAGCAGGTGGCCAGGATGGACGAGGCCACCGCCACGGTCAGCGAATTGGTCAGCGCCCGGCGCAGCGTCGCGTCGCCCCACATCTGCCGGAACCAGTCGGTCGTCACCCCCTGCAGCGGAAAGGCGATGATCGTGCCCGAGTTGAACGCGAACATCGGCAGCAGGATGATCGGCGCATACAGGAACAGCAGATAGAAGATTGCATAGGCCTGCAGGCCGCGTCCCTGGCGGTTCATTGGCGCACCTTGAGGAAGCGGCGGTTGAGGAACAGGAAGACCAGGCTGACCACCGCCACGATGGCCATGGCCGTCACCGCCAGCGCCGATCCCAGGGGCCGGTTGTCCAGCGCCAGCATCTGGACCTGGATCAGGTTGGCGATCATCGGGATCTTGCCGCCGCCGATGACCTCGGGCGTGACATAGTCGCCGATGGTCGGGATGAAGACGATCAGCACCGCCGCGATGACGCCCGGCATCGCCAGGGGCAGCGTCACCCGCCAGAAGGTCATCAGCCGGCTTTCGCCCAGATCGCGCCCGGCCTCCAGCAGGGATCGGTCGATCTTCTCCAGCGCGACGAAGATCGGCAGGATCGCGAAGGGCGCGTAGGCATGGGCCAGCGTCAGCACGATCGCGTTGGTGTTGTAGAGGATGAAGGTCAGCGGCTCGTCGATGATGCCAAGCCCCGTCAGGGACGAGTTGATGACGCCGTTGTACCCCAGGATCACCTTCCACAGGAACACCCGGATCAGATAGCTGGTCCAGAAGGGGATCGTGATCAGGAACAGCCACATGGCCTTCTTTTCGGGCCGCACGCAGAAGCTGACGTAATAGGCGACCGGAAAGGCCATCACCACGGTCGCCAGCGTCACGATGGCCGCCACGACCAGCGACCGCAGCATCACCGTCCGCACGATCGGGTCGGTCAGCACCTGGGTATAATTGTCCAGGGTGAAGTCGCGGATGATCTCAAGATAGCCGTCGGTCAGGAAGCTGTAGGCCAGGATGGTCAGCAGCGGCGCCGCCAGGATCACCAGCGCATACAGGAACGGCGGCGCGATCAGCGACAGCCCGGCCCGTGCCTGGTCGTCGAACTTGGCCTTTGCCATGGCGATCCCCTTCCGTCCGCCCCGCCGGGCCTTTCGCAATTGCTGTCACAGGCCGCGCGCGAGGAAAAGAGGTTTCTAGCCCGCCTAGCGCCACCAATGCCCGGTCAGCGCCAGCCGGGCCAGCGATGCGCGCCGCTGAAACGGCGTGATCGCGGTGGTGGCCTCGAACGGATCGGTGCGCCCGGCCATGATCTCGGACAGCAGGCGCGGCACGCGGGGGCCGGGATACAGCGCCGCCGCCGCCCGGCGCGGCAGCTTGCGGTGCATCCGTGCGGCCATGCGCAGCCCGTCGCGCGCCTGTTCTGCCAAGGCCCGCGCGTCCTCGGGGCGGGCCGGTTCCAGCCCCAGCCGG
>NZ_VDDD01000159.1 GCF_006151785.1 Paracoccus marcusii | reverse complement strand
GCCCGCCGCGCGGGGTCTGGGTCGGTCAGCGCGCCCGCGGCCAGCGCCGCCTCGATCACGCCGCGCACGCCGGAATTGGGGCGCAGCATGCGCGGATCGGCCCCCGCGACCGCATCGCCGGTCACAGCGTCCGTGGCCGTGTCGTCGTCCATGATCAGAACCTGGCCGGTTTCCGTCAGGCCCAGGCTGCGGTCGGCCCAGGCCTGCAGCATCGCCAGGCCCTCGGGGCCGGTCGCCGCGATCTGGTCGACCAGTGGCCCGACCGTCTGGCGCGAGGGACGTTCAATCTGGTCCAGGTTCGCGTCGATGACGGCTTGCAGGGCCGGGTTGGCCTGCGCCGACCACGGCAGGATCAGCGCAAGCGCGCAGGCAAGAAGACGATGGCGGATCACGGGGGCTTCCTTCGCACGAAGGGCCGGGCGGCGCGGGGCCGCCCGACCGTCACGTCAGTAGTTCGACTGGACCTGGACGCAGCTGTCCGTTTCCGTGTTGAACATGCCGCAGTCCTTGCCCGGCCAGTCGGCGTCCAGCACCGCCGATTCCGGCAGGAAGTCGGTCCAAGCATCGCCCGGCACGGGGTCGGTCTGGCTGACGATGTCGAACTGGCCGTCCTCGCGGATCTCTCCGATCAGGACGGGCTTGGTGATGTGGTGGTTGGGCAGGACGGTGGCCGTGCCGCCGGTCAGGTTCGGCACCTCGACGCCGACGATCGCGTCAAGAACCGGGTCCACGTCGGTGGTGCCCGCAGCCTCGACCGCAGCGACCCAGGCGTTGAAGCCGATGACGGTGGCCTCCATCGGGTCGTTGGTCACGCGGTCCGCATCGCCGGTGAAGGCCTTCCACTCCTCGATGAAGGCGGTGTTCGCCTCCGATTCGGCGGTCTGGAAATAGTTCCAGGCGGCCAGGTGGCCGACCAGGTTGGCGGTATCCAGGCCCGACAGCTCCTCCTCGCCCACGGAAAACGCCATGACCGGAATGTCGTCCGCCGACACGCCGGCCGCGGCCAGCTCCTTGTAGAAGCCAACGTTCGCGTCGCCGTTGATGGTGGACACGACGCCGACCTTCTTGCCGCCCGCGCCAAGCGCCACGACATCGGCCACGATCTTGGACCAGTCGGAATGCCCGAAGGGGGTGTAGTTGACGAAGATGTCCTCGGGTGCGGTGCCGTTATCCTTAAGATAGGCATCCAGGATGTTGTTCGTGGTGCGCGGATAGACATAGTCGGTGCCCAGAAGCGCCCAGCTTTCCACGCCCAGCTCGTCGCGCATGTAGTCGACGGCGGGGATCGCCTGCTGGTTCGGGGCGGCGCCGGTATAGATCACGTTCATGGACGATTCCTCGCCCTCGTACTGGACGGGATAGAACAGAAGGCCGTTCAGCTCCTCGATCACGGGCAGGACCGACTTGCGGCTGACGCTGGTCCAGCAGCCGAAGATCGCGTCCACGTCGCTGACGGTCAGCAGCTCGCGCGCCTTTTCGGCGAACAGCGGCCAGTCGGAGGCCGGATCGACGACCACCGCTTCCAGCGGGCGTCCCAGCACGCCTCCCTTGGCATTCTGCTGTTCGACCAGCATCAGGACGGTGTCCTTCAGCGTGGTTTCCGAGATCGCCATGGTGCCCGACAGTGAATGCAGCACGCCGATCTTGATCGGCTCGCCCTCCTGCGCATGGGCGGCGTGGGCCAGCGTCAGGGCGCTGGTCAGCATCAGGATCTTGGTCAGCTTGGTCATCGTTACCCTTTTCCCCCCGGCGCGTCGGCCGGTGTCCCTGTTGTCCTTGGGAAGGCGCGCGGCCTTCGCATGTGCAGAAAGAGGGGAAAATCGGGCAGTTGGACAGGATTTCAGCAGTCCCTGCGCGCCCCGCGCAGGCAGTGGCGCGGACTTCGGCAGTGGGCGGGGCAAATGCCCGCCCGCCGGGCAAAGTTACGCCGCGCGAGGCGTCAGGCCGCCCTGTTCGACCAGGAAATCGACGATCTGCTGCACGCCGCGGCCGTGACGCAGCTGGGCCATGACCACAGGACGGGGTCCCCGTGCCTCATGTGCATCCTTTTCCAGCAGTGCGGCATCGACGCCGACATGCGGGGCCAGGTCTGTCTTGTTCACCACCAAGAGGTCGGACCGCGCAAGGCCCGGGCCGCGCTTGCGGGGAATGTCCTGCCCCGCGGCCGTGTCGATCACATAGATCGTCAGGTCGGCCAGTTCCGGGCTGAAGGTCGCGGCCAGGTTGTCGCCACCCGATTCGATCAGGATCAGCTCTAGATCCGGGAAGGCCGCGTTCAGATCGGCGATGGCGGCGAGGTTGATGCTGGCATCCTCGCGGATGGCGGTATGCGGACAGCCGCCGGTTTCCACGCCGCGGATGCGTTCGACAGGCAGGACCTGGGCGCGCATCAGCGCCTCGGCATCCTCGCGGGTATAGATGTCGTTGGTGATCACCGCCATCGACAGGCGGGGGGCCAGCGCGCGGGCGATCTGTTCGGTCAGCGTCGTCTTGCCGGCGCCGACGGGACCGCCGATGCCGACGCGGAGAGGGCCATTCAAGCTCATGAGCGGAAGATCCTTGTGGTCATGGTTTCGTGGGCCATCGCGGCGATGTCGGCGCCCCAGGTGGCGCTGGTCAGATCGTCGGGCATGGCCGTGACGGCGCAGGCGGCCCGGTCCAGGATGCGCGGCTGCAGGGCGGCCAGCATTCGCTGTCCCTCGACCGGGCCCAGGGGCAGGAACCGCACCGCCGCGCTGATCAGCGCCGCCGCCTGCGCCTGCAGGAAGGCCGCGATGATCTCTGCCGGAGGCAGGGGCAGGGCGGCGCAGGCGCGGCCCATGGCGACGGGCAGGGCCACGGGCGGCTGCGGCGACCCGGTCAGCGCGGCCATGTTGGCGGCGAAGGCCGCGCCCTGCTCAGTGGTCTCGGCCAGGCGCTGGCTGCTCATGCAGGCCGCCCGGGCCAGGTCGTCCAGATCTGCGTGGTCAACATCAGGCCGCAGGGCCAGCGACAGCAGCACCGCATCGGCCCAGCCCGCGCCGTGGTCCAGCCAATCGGCCAGCCATTGCGGCAGCGTCGCGCGCGTTACCCAAGCTCCGTCCATCGCGTATTCCAAGCCCTGCGACCAAGCAAAGCCGCCCACCGGAAAGGCGGGCGACAGCAGTTGCGACAGCTGCAGGCGGGCGGCCTCAGGCGTGGTCATGCGCGTGGCTGTGGCTTTCGGCATGCGCATGCGCGTGGCTATGGCTTTCCGCGTGGGAATGCGTGTGTTCGCCCGCGCCATGGGGGTGGTTCGTTGCGGGGCCGTGGTCATGGCCGAAGGTGCGGCCGTGGCCATAGGCGCCGCCTTCGGGACGGAAGGGCATGTCCTTGCGGCACATGTCCGCGCCCAGCTGCTTCAGCATCGCCTCCAGCACGTGATCCTGGCGGATAACCAGGCGGTCGGCCTCGATCCGGCAGGGGGTGTGGCGGTTGCCGATGTGCCAGGCCAGCCGGGGCAGGTTGCCGCGGATGACCAGCACCGGTTCCGGCGCCGCGCGCACGACGACTTGGCGGCCGTCGGACAGCTCGAACGCGTCGCCGTCGTCCAGGCTGGTGACCTCGGGCAGGTCGACCATGAAGTCGCCCCCCTCGCAGGACAGGCGCTTGCGGCGCAGCAGGCGGCCTTCATAGTCCAGGCTGACCTCGGCGTCGAATGGTGCAGGGGCGTTGCGGATGATGGAATGTGCGGTTGCGATCATGGTGGGGTCCTCCCTCTCAGAAGAGGAAATAGCGCTGTGCCAGCGGCAGTTCCGTCGCGGGCTCGCAGGTTAACAATTGTCCATCGGCCCGGACCTCGTAGGTCTCGGGATCGACCTCGATTGCGGGCATGGCGTCGTTCATCGCCATGTCGCGCTTGCCGATGTCGCGGGTGTTCTCGACCGCGATCAGGGTCTTGGACAGCGCCTCTCCGGCCCCGGCCTCCAGACCGGCACGCGACAGGAACAGCGCCGAAGCGCGGCGGTTATGCCCCCACATGGGTCGCGAAAAGATCGGCTGCACCGGGATCGAGCCGTTCGGATCGCCCATCTGCGCCACGCTGATCTGCCCGCCGACCAGCACCATCTCGGGCTTGGCCGCGAAGAAGGCGGGCGACCACAGGACCAGATCGGCGCGCTTGCCCGGGGTGATCGAGCCGATATGGCCGCTGACCCCATGCGCGATGGCCGGGTTGATCGTGTATTTCGCGATGTAGCGGCGCGCGCGGATGTTGTCGTTCTGGCCCTGCTCCTCCGCCAGCCGCCCACGCTGCTGGCGCATCTTGGACGCGGTCTGCCAGGTGCGGATGATCACCTCTCCGATCCGGCCCATCGCCTGGCTGTCGGATGAGATCACCGAAAACGCGCCCAGATCGTGCAGGATGTCCTCGGCCGCGATGGTCTCCTTGCGGATGCGGCTCTCGGCAAAGGCCACGTCCTCGGGGACGCGGCGGTCCAGGTGGTGGCACACCATCAGCATGTCCAGATGCTCTTCCACCGTGTTGGCGGTGTAGGGGCGCGTGGGGTTGGTCGATGACGGCAGCACGTTCGCCATGCCGACCATGCGGATGATGTCGGGGGCGTGCCCGCCGCCCGCGCCTTCGGTGTGATAGGCGTGGATGGTGCGTCCGCCGATGGCGGCCATCGTGTCCTCGACAAAGCCCGATTCGTTCAGCGTGTCGGTGTGGATCATCACCTGCACGTCCATCGCGTCGGCGACGCTCAGGCAGGTGTCGATGGCCTTGGGCGTGGTGCCCCAATCCTCGTGCAGCTTCAGCGCGCAGGCGCCCGCGCGGATCTGCTCCTCCAGCGGCGCCGCGATCGACGCATTTCCCTTGCCCGCGATGCCGATATTGACCGGCAGGTCGGCGCAGGCCTCCAGCATGCGGGCGATGTGCCACGGGCCCGGCGTGCAGGTCGTGGCCAGCGTGCCATGCGCGGGCCCGGTGCCGCCGCCCAGAAGCGTCGTGACGCCGGAATGCAGCGCGTGGTCCACCTGCTGCGGGCAGATGTAATGGATGTGGCAGTCAAAGCCGCCGGGGGTCAGGATGCGCCCCTCTCCGGCGATGATCTCGGTCCCGGGGCCGATGATCAGGGTGACGCCGGGCTGGGTGTCGGGGTTGCCGGCCTTGCCGATGCCCGCGATCATGCCGTCGCGGATGCCCACGTCCGCCTTGACGATGCCCTGGTGGTCAAAGACCACGACGCCGGTGATGACCGTGTCCATCGCGCCGCCCGCGCGGGTGATCTGGCTTTGGCCCATGCCGTCACGGACGACCTTGCCGCCGCCGAACTTGACCTCCTCTCCGGGGATGGTCAGGTCGCGCTCGACCTCGATGATGATTTCCGTGTCCGCCAACCGGATGCGGTCGCCTTTCGTGGGGCCGTAAAGCGCCGCGTAATCGTCGCGCGACAGGGTGGTCACAGCGCACCCCCGATCTGGCCGCGAAAGCCGTGGACGATGCGGTCGCCCGCATAGCCCACCAACGTGACCTGACGCGACTGGCCCGGCTCGAACCGAACGGCGGTGCCTGCGGGGATGGCCAGGCGCATGCCGCGCGCCGCCGCGCGGTCGAAGTCCAGCGCGGCGTTGGTTTCCGCGAAATGGTAATGGCTGCCGACCTGGATGGGCCGGTCGCCGGTATTGGCGATCATCAGCGTGATCGTCGCGCGTCCGTCGTTCAGCGCGATGGTGCCCTCGGCGGGCAGGATCTCACCCGGAATCATGTCACGCCACCGTCAGCGCCAGGCCCGCCAGCGCAGTGCCGCCGCCCAACACGCGCAGCTCCAGCCCCCGCGACAACAGGCGGCCAAAGGCGATGCCGCCCAGATGCAGCGCCATGGTGGCCAGCGCAAAGCCCGCCGCATAGAGGGGCAGGCCGGTCGCCGGACCCTCGGCCCCATGCGCCCAGCCATGGGCCGCGCCAAACAGCGCGACCATCGGGACCAGCGCCGCCATCGGCAGACGCGCGGCCATCGCGACCAGCACGCCGAGGATCACGACAGAGGCCAGGATCATCGGCTCGACCACTGGCAAGCCCATGCCGCCCGCGCCCATCGCGCCGCCCGCCAGCATCGCGCCCACGAAGGTCGCGGGCAGCGCCCAGACCGCCCGCCCGCCCAACTGCGCGGCCAGCAGGCCAAGCGCCACCATCGCCAGCAGGTGATCGGCCCCGCCCACCGGGTGGGCCAGTCCGTGGATGAGCTGGCCCTCATCGTGGACATGGCCGGGATGGGCCAGCGCGGCCGAGGGCAGCAGGGTGGCGGCAAGCGTCAGGCGTTTCATCAGGGCGTTCATTCTGCGGCCTCGCGGATGGGGTGGTGGACGGTGACCAGCTTGGTCCCGTCGGGAAAGGTCGCCTCGACCTGGACGGATTCGATCATGGCGGGGATGCCGGGCATGCACTGATCGGCGGTGATCACATGGGCGCCCGCCTGCATCAGGTCGGCGACGGATCGTCCGTCGCGCGCGCCTTCGACCACGTAATCGGTGATCAGCGCGATCGCCTCGGGGTGGTTCAGCTTGACGCCGCGCGACAGGCGGCCACGCGCCACCATGGCGGCCACCGAGACCAGCAGTTTCTCGCGTTCGCGGGGGGAAAGGTTCATCGTCAGACCTGCCAGATGCGGGGAAGGGGATCGGGGCGCAAGGCGCGCAGCACTCGGTTGATCTGCCGTCGCAGGGGCCAGCCATCGACGGCCAGCAGGCGGATGACCAGCCGGCCGGGGGGGGCGCTGGCGGCGGCCGTCACGCCGGGCTCGTCCAGAACGGCGCGGGCGGCGGCCAGCCGGTCGGG
>NZ_VDDD01000158.1 GCF_006151785.1 Paracoccus marcusii | reverse complement strand
CGGTGTCTTTGAACGCGGTGGCCGCAAGGCGCCGGTGATCGATGAGGATCAGGTCCGGGATCTGCATGCCAAGATCGGGGAGCTGGCGGTGGCCGACTCTTTTTTGGAGAGAACGCTGAAGTCCTGGGGCGGGAAGTGATGAGGCATTGGAACGCCATTGGTCCGAGAGACGATGCCGAACGGCATGGTCGAACGCGACCATCCGGACCTGTCGATCGGCCGGCAGCGCGCTCTGCTGCAGGTCCCTCGTTCGTCGTTTTACCATATGCTGCAGGGTGAGACGGACCAGAACCTCGCGTTCGCCATGGACCTCGAACCAGGGGCGGCCACATGGGTCACTGCGGTTGATCAACGTGCAGTTCCTCGACACGCCTTTCCTTGGCGTCCGTCAGATGACCTGGCACCTGCGCAGTTGCAGGGACCGTGGCCCCAGTGGGGCCGCGCAAGCCCGAAAACGGCCACAAGGTGAACGAAAAGCGGATACGTCGGCTTATGCGCCTTATGGGTCTGATGCCGATCCACCAGAAGCCCAACACCAGCCGGCCGACGAAGGGACACAAGACCTACCCCTATCTGGCTCGCGCGGCCTGCGTGCGGACCGGCCAAATCAGGTCTGGTGTGTGGACATCACCTATCTGCCGATGCGTCGCGGCGCTCGGCATGGCCTCGGACCGGTGGCGGCTCATGCCTCGCTCTCCCTGGTGGCGATCATGGACTGGCACACCCGCATGGTCCTGGCGTGGCGGATCTCGAACATCGAGCCATGGTCCGCCACTGGTCCGAGGGCCATGGCGAGGGGACGCCGACTTCTGCGTCGAGGCGCTGAACGAGGCCATCTATCGGTTCGGACCGCCGGACATCATGACCATGGAGCATGGTCGCGCCATCGGTCCAAGCGGCCATGCGACGTCAAGGGTCCCACTTCACGTCGTTTGCCTGGACAGACCGCCTGCGACGGTCGGGCGTCCGCATCTCGATGGATGGCAAAGGCGTTCGCAAGCGCACCTTGGGCACCATCTTCATCGAGCGCTTGTGGCGCACCCTGAAATACGAATGCGTCTACCTACAAGCCTGGGAGACCGGATTGCAGGCACGCACCGGTGTCCGCAACTGGATGGAATTCTACAACCACCGCCGCCCGCACAAGGCCCTTGGCGGCCGACCGCCGGCAGTGGTCTGCTCACTGACAGCAGAAGCAACGCAACCCGATCAGCAGGAGCAGATCAGAGCTTGAAAAGCGCCAGATCCTGTCAAAAGAATGGGGAGAACAACACGTTGGACGCCTCTGTGGAAGTGTAAAGGCGAAGCCATTGTGCAGCCGATCTG
>NZ_VDDD01000157.1 GCF_006151785.1 Paracoccus marcusii | reverse complement strand
CGACCGCCGGCAGTGGTCTGCTCACTGACAGCAGAAGCAACGCAACCCGATCAGCAGGAGCAGATCAGAGCTTAAAAAGCGCCAGATCCTGTCAAAAGAATGGGGAGAACATCAGTGAAGGGGAATTTCGCGCTCGATTCCAACCCGCGTGCTTCTGGAGGAGTCATGATTGTGCTTGGTCTTGAGGCATGCTGGCGGCATCATTGTTCTTTCGGCATCCTCTCTCGAAGCCCTGCATCGTTCGCTGGTGGAGCAGGCGAGCATGATGGCTCCGCATGATCGTGCTGCATGGACTGAGTGTTGAACGAAGGGTCCGTGCGTTCGCGCAAAGCCGGCGCGGGACGCGTGAAGGGACAGGGCCTGATGCAATCACCCGGCGGACGGTCGCCGACCGTGCCTGCTCATCTGGAAAAGCTTGGGAAGCTGTGACAAGCTTCGCGTCAGATGAGGCAGCGTGCCTGACAAGCAGGCCACTGCGTCGGCAAATTTTCATCGCGCTCCTCCTTCACGGAATTGGAGCGGAAGATGCCATCTGAGATCGCGAACAGTCTTGAACTTCACGTCGTCGATCTGGTGAATGCAGAGCGGGAACAGACTGGCCTCAACCCGGTCCGCGTCGAAGTTCATCTGAACGCCGCAGCCCAGGACCATTCCGACTGGATGGCCGAAGAGCAGGCAATTTCGCACGCTGGCGAGAATGGATCCTCTCCGACCGACAGGGTCGAGGATGCGGACTTTCCGCTTGCCGGCGGGTCGTGGAACCTGACGGAGAATGTGGCCTATACGGGACTGAGAGGTCCGGCCACCGAAGCCGACATCGACCGGCTGCATTCCGCGCTGATGGAAAGCCCCTCCCATCAGGCGAACATCCTCGATCCCGATGTCGCGTATATCGGGATCGGCCTGTCGTTGGGGTCGGTCGAGGGACAGGGCGGAACTCAGGACGCGTTGTTCATGACCCAGAACTTCGCGAACACGACCCAGCCCGTCTTGGTTCAGGAGACGGTGGACGGACAGACCGTCACGACGCAGTATATCGACGGCGAGCCGGTTCCTGGAACGTCGCAGCCAGCGGCAGACGCTGACGAATTGCCTGCCGTTGGTGATGACCCTTCAGATGACGAAGGCACTGGTGACGAGGCTAACACCGACCAGGAGGATCAGGGCGCCTCGGGAGGGGCATGCTTCGTCGCAACCGCAGCCTATGGAGACCGCATGCATCCGGATGTGGTGACGCTTCGGCGATACCGGGATCGCGTGCTTGTCAAATACCCAACTGGCCGCGCCTTCATCCGCCTTTACTGGCGTGTAGGCCCCGTCCTGGCCAAGCGTATCGTGCCGACCGGCGCTTCGGGCCGTATGGCGCGAGTGGCGCTGCGACCGATCGTATCTGGATGCCGGAAGATACTGTGCCGTCATATGATGGTGGCACTGCCGAGGCAGAAAGGTGCACTCATGTCGGCATGGCGTGCGAGTGTAGATCGACGGTTGTAAACGTCGCGTGTACCATCTGATCGTTCGCTTACCATAGGACATGTTGCCAGTCTTCTCGTGCATAGCATTGAGAGACCGAAGTTTGCAGCATTATGGAGCAGCAAAGAGGTTCGTCGATGCCAGTGCGTCTCATCTCCTACGAACGTTCGGACTTGGCAGGTAACGGCATCTCTCTGTTATGGCGCTTCCGCCTTCGGCTATAGAATGTCTCACTATAACATAACATGTTTTTCCCTACCTCGTTACGGATCCTGAGGTCCTGCGCTTAGTCCACATGCGCTTATCGTCTGGATTCCCAACCAACAGATGACGGTTGCTGCAAGGGTGACCTGAATAGCCCCATGTTTCCTGGACGCCTTCTTCGCTAACCTTGAGGCAAGGATGCCATGATGGGCACAGGCAATTTCACAGACGAGTTCAAGCGTGACGCGGTCGCACAGATCACGGAGCAGGGCTACCCGATCAAGGAGGTTTCGGAGCGGCTCGGGGTCAGCCTGCATTCGCTCTATGCGTGAAAGCGCAAGTTCGCGAAGGCGGCCACAGGCGAGACCGATAAGGATGTCGAGATCCGTCGGCTGATGCGCGAGCTGGCGCGCGCGTCGGAGGAGCGGGACATTCTAAAGAAGGGCGAGCCCTGTCCGCCATCGGTCCGAGGACAGTGGCGAGCGCGTACTTCGCCAGGGATGCAAGGTGAGATACGCGTTCGTGGCCGAGCATCGAGGGCAGTTTTCCGTCAGGGCCATGTGCCGGTGCCTGCGCATCCAGCCGAGCGGATTCTATGCATGGCTTCAGGTGCCGCTGAGCAATCGGGTGATGGAAGACAAGCGCCAGACGAAGATGCTGCTCAATGCCTGGACTGACAGCGGCAAGGTCTACGGCTATCGAAAACTGCACGACGATCTTCTGGAGCAGGGAGCAAGTATCTGCGCGAACCGCGTGGCCAGACTGATACAGCTTGCAGGGATCAAGGCGCAGATCGGCTGCAAGCGGCGTCCGGGTAGCTACGGAGGCAAGCCTTCGGTCATGGTCGACAATACCCTCGACAGGCAGTTCGACGTCGAAGCACCGGATCGTGTCTGGGTGACGGACATCACCTACATCCGGACGCAGGAGGGCTTTGCCTATCTCGCGATGGTCATTGACCTCTATTCTCGGCGTGTCATCGGATGGTCGATGCAAAGCCGCCAGACCACGGACGTCGTCTTGCAAGCCCTGCTCATGGCGGTCTAGCGACGCAAACCCAAGGCGAAGGTGCTGATCCACTCCGGTCAGGGCAGCCAATTCACCAGCATGGATTGCGGCGCCTTCCTGTGCGCCCACAATCTTGAGCACTCCATGACCCGCCTAGGAGGCTGCCACGACAACGCGGTGGCGGAAAGCTTCTTCAACCTCCTCAAGCGGGAACGGATCAGACGGCGAACCTATCGGACCCGCGAAGAAGCCAGGCAGGACGTGTTCGATTACATCGAGATGTTCTACAACCCGAAGCGCAAGCATGCGAGGAATGGGATGCTGTCACCAGTCGAGTTCGAACGGCGGCAGAAGATGACATCCGAAGGTGTCTAAGAAACTCAGGGCTATTCGTGCATCGGATACAGCCGCCCGCTCAATGCGCTCCGCGGGACAGCGCGACGGCGGGGATGGTCATGAAGATGATGCGCAGGTCCATCCACGGGTTCCACTTCATCACGTAGAAGCGGTCCATCTGCACCCGCTCCATGTAGGTCGTGTTGCTGCGGCCGCTGATCTGCCAGAGGCCGGACAGGCCGGGGCGAGCCGCGAGATAGTGGCGGGTCGAGCTGGCGTAATGGTCCAGCTCTGCCCGCACGACCGGACGCGGGCCGACCAGGCTCATCTCTCCGGTCAGCACGTTCAGAAGCTGGGGCAGCTCGTCCAGGCTCAGCTTGCGCAGCACGGCGCCCAAGGGGGTGACGCGCGGATCGTCGACCAGCTTGCGCTGTTCGTACCACAGGGCCGCCTTGGCGGGATGCTTGCGCAGGTATTGCTCCAGAACGGCGTCGCCGTTGACGACCATGGTGCGGAACTTCCAGCAGCGGAACTCGCGGCCACCGAAGCCTACGCGGCGGTGCCCGTAGAGCAGCGGCCCGGAATCCGTCAGCTTGAGGACGATGACCAGCGCGAGGATCAGCGGCGCCAGCAGCAGCAGGCCCAAGACCGCCAACGTGACATCCAGGCCCCGCTTGGCCATGCCACCCACAGGAGCGGCTTGGTTGGAAGATGCATCAGACCGAAACCTGAATGTCGGGTCCCGCAGGACAGACATGGATTTACGAAGGGGAGGGGTAACCTGCGGAACGCGAACAGCTCGCATCGTGACGACTTCCTGATAGTGCCAACATCTCTCAAGTGCGGCACAAGGGGCAAATCTCCGGAAAGTTCCTTAAAATTTTACAGACTATGCTTTTAGGTAGGCTTCGGTCGAGAGTATCTTCAGAAATACAAGCAGCGCGAGTAAATTGGACCAACAAAAACCGTGTAATAAACATGATTGATGCAGCTTATGATTGAGTAAAATCAACGATGTGCCGACCAATCAGCAGAACTCTGGCGGATGTATCCGCAACGACGACATCCCATTCCCGACGGACATTGCAGTCCCGCCTTGGGTAGTTCTGGCTTCGCGCGTGCGCATACACAGGGTGGGGTGATTTAGGGACTGGTGCGCGTCGATCAGCAGCAGTTCCGCGGTGATGCAGATCATGTTTTGTCGTGACAGCACGCCTTGGCGAACAGTGCCGCTCCGACCGACCGACGCGACGTGCAGTGATGTGCGGTCTTGACCCAGGATGAGGATCTCTGTCGCCGGGCCGGGCAGGGGTGCGCCTGTGGCGAACTGGGTGCCGACAAGGCTGCCAAGGTTTTGGACCGGTGTACGGGTCTGCATCATCGCGGCGATCATGGGAACGAGGTCCAGATTCGGACGCAGGCGCACATGGCGCGCGGGCAGGCCACCGGGCAGCCGTCGGCGCGTCGGAACGGGGCGGAGCAGGGCAAAGCCCGTCTCGGCGTCCGGCAGGCGGCGGAAGATGGCGCCGTCCAACTGCCATCCCGTGATCCAGGCGTCGCGGGACAGGTGCGTGGCCTCGGGGCGCAGATGCCCCATGTGCAGGACGCTCGCAGCATCGGTCCAGAGCCCATGTGCGTGGATGTTACCCCCCTGGCCCAGATGCAGGCCCGCGCTGATGATGCGGGCGCCTGGACCAAGGGTGCGGGTGTCGCTGTGAAAGGCCACACGACCGTCAGTCGGCACGCCGCGGGCGATCTGGGTCAGGGCATGGATGCCCGCACCGTGGGACAGCGGCGCCACCACCAGCGACGCGTCCTGTTCCGTGGTGCCGGGCAGCAGGTCGCACAGGTGGTTAGTAACGACGAAGGCCATCTGGCCGTGGGTAAGCACAGCAGCCTTGGGATGCCCCGTCGTTCCCGACGTGTAGAAGAACTAGGCCGGATCGTCGCGGGCCATCGCGGCCTCGGGCGGCATCCGGCCCATGTTGCGCGCAATCAGCGCGTCGTGGTCGGGGCCCAGGGGCGATACGCCGATGGGGATGATCGCCGGAATGTGGACCGCGCAGGCCGCCGCGTGGTCGGGGAATTGCGCGCCGCAGAAAATGGCCTTCGCACCCGATGACTGCGCCAGATAGGCCAGATCATCGGGAGACAGGCGGAAGTTGGCGGGCACCCAGACCGCGCCGATGCGCCAGCAGGCGAACATCGTCTCCAGCATCTGCAGGCAGTTGGCTGATTGCACCAGCACCCGGTCGCCCTCGGTGATCCCATAATCCTGGGTCAGCGCATGGGCCAGCGCGCCCACGCGGGCCTGCATCTCGGCCCAGGTGGTAACGTGATCGCCGTGGATCAGGGCAGGCGGCGTGCGTTCTGGGTCAGGAAATGTCCCAGGTTCATCACCCGGTCGGAAACGGGGGTCATCGTACCCGCTCCAAGATCGAGACATAGTTCGTCACCGCAGCCCCTCCCATGTTGAAGACCCCCGCCATGGTCGCGCCCGGCAGCTGCATGTCGCCCGCGTCGCCGGTCAGCGGCGGGGGTAACGGAGTGATCCACATGGGGCTTTTGAACATCATCCGACGCATGCACTTGCGCGA
>NZ_VDDD01000156.1 GCF_006151785.1 Paracoccus marcusii | reverse complement strand
CGGCTGGTGCGGCGCCTGCTGCGGCCCGCCGCGGGGCCGCAGGACGGCTGAGACCTACTGGTTGCCGCGGGCGGCCGACAGCGCGTCGGTGGCCTGTTCGGCGGGGCGGCCGCTTTCGAAGATCAGCCAGGTCGGGCCCTTGATGCGCAGAACGCCGCCATAGAACTCCATCGAATTGGCCTGCTGCAGCGCCTCGAAGAAGCGCTGTTCGACGGCCAGATCCTTGCAGTCGGTGACGCCGGTCGTCTGCAGCGGCTCGAAGGCGACGGCGGGCAGGGGGACGGTGTTCTTGGCGGCATAGCCGTTGCACGGCCCGCGACCGGACACGCCCTCGGGGCGGGTCGTCAGGGTGATGTTGCGCAGCGGCACGGTGCCGTTTCCGATGCCCACCAGCACATAGTCGTTGGCCGGGATGCCGCCCATCGGGTCGCCCGCCGGTTCCGAGCAGGCGGACAGGGTCAACGTGGCGATGGCGGCCAAGGCAAGGGCGGGGCGGATCGTCAGGGACATGGGCAGGCTCCTATGGGCGCAGACAAGCGGGGCTGAGGTGGTCTAGCGTCATTTTCGGCGCCGATCCAGCCCGCGCGCGCATCAGCCCAACAACCTGCGCGCGATCACCTGGGCCTGGATTTCTGCCGCGCCCTCGAAGATGTTCAGGATGCGGGCATCGCACAGCACCCGGCTGATCGGATATTCCAGCGCGAAACCGTTGCCACCGTGGATTTGCAGGGCATTGTCGGCCGCCGACCAGGCCACGCGGGCACCCAGCAGCTTGGCCATCCCGGCCTCGACATCGCAGCGGTGACCGTGATCTTTTTCCCACGCGCTGAAATAAGTCAGCTGCCGCGCGATCATGATTTCGACAGCCATCATGGCCAGCTTGTCGGCCACACGCGGAAAGGCCGCCAGCGGCTTGCCGAACTGCCTGCGGTCCAGCGCGTATCGCAGCCCCAGGTCCAGCGCGTTCTGCGCCACCCCGATCGCGCGCGCCGCGGTCTGGATGCGGGCGGATTCAAACGTCTCCATCAGCTGCTTGAAGCCGCGGCCCGTCTCTCCGCCCAGAAGGTTCGCGCCGTCGACGCGGAAGCCGTCGAATGCCAGCTCGTATTCCTTCATGCCGCGGTAACCCAGAACCTCGATCTCTCCGCCGGTCATGCCGGGGGTGGGAAAGGGGTCGGCATCGGTGCCCGGCGTCTTTTCGGCGATGAACATCGACAACCCTCGATAGTCGTCGGTCGCGGGATCCGTGCGCGCCAGCAGGGTCATGATATGCGTGCGGGCGGCATGGGTGATCCAGGTCTTGTTCCCGGTCACCACCCAATCGCCGCCGTCCCGGACCGCGCGGGTGCGCAGGCTGCCCAGGTCGCTGCCGGTGTTGGGTTCGGTGAAGACCGCGGTGGGCAGCGTCTCGCCGCTGGCCAGGCGCGGCAGCCATTGCGCCTTCTGCGCCTCGGTGCCGCCGCACAGGATCAGCTCGGCCGCGATCTCGCTGCGCGTGCCAAGAGAGCCCACGCCGATATAGCCGCGCGACAGCTCCTCGGACACGACGACCATCGCGGCCTTGGACAGGCCCAGGCCGCCGAATTCCTCGGGGATGGTCAGGCCGAAGACACCCAGTTCGGCCAGTTCGCTGATGATCTCCATCGGGATCAGCTGATCCTGCAGGTGCCAGCCATGGGCATGGGGGGCGACCTTGTCGTCGCTCCACCGGCGGAACTGGTCGCGGATCATCTCCAGATCCTCGTCCAGGCCGCTGGCGCCGAAAATCGCCGCGCCGGCGTCGCGCGCCATGAGGGCGGCCAGTTCGGCCCGCGCCTCGGGCGTGTTGCCCGCCATCAGCGACAGCGCCTGTTCCGACGGCTGCCACGTCACGCCCAGATCGGACAGGCGCGCGAATTCGGTCTGGCTCATCGGGATGCCGCCCAGGATCTGGGTCAGGTATTCTCCCATGCCGATGCGGGTGATCAGCGCCTCGACAGGGCCGTCCACGCGCGCCGACCAGTCGGCCAGCTGACGCAGCGACATGACATAGGTGGCCAGCCAGGACAGGGCATGCGCCGCATGCTGGTGCCGCTCCAGCGCGTCTGTGTCGACGCGGCCGTCCACCGTCACGCGGGCGCGCAGGGCCTCCGTGGCACGGGCCAGCAGATCGTCCAGTTCGGACAGGACGGTCTGGGACTGATGGGTCATGTCTTTCATCGATTCGTCCTTTCGCGGCATTGCAGCATGGGTAGCGCCTTCGCACCTGCAGCGCAACAATTTTGCGCCCAATGACCTCCACGCGACCTATTGTGTCGCACCGGATTCGCATGTCGCTGATCCGTCAAAGCGGCCTTTTCCTTTCCCGGCGTCGCGGTTAGCGTGCCCCCATGTTCGGACTGGAGCCCTGGCAATTCGTGGCGGCCTTCGGGGTTACCGCCTTCGCGGGCTTCGTGAAGGGGGCCCTGGGCTTTGCCATGCCGATGATCATGATCTCGGCCTTCGGGTCGATCATGCCGGCGCCGGTGGCCCTTGCGGCGATGATCCTGCCGACGCTGTTCACCAACATCCAGCAGGCCGTGCGCGACGGGCGGCCCGCCGCCGTGGCCTCGGCCATCAAGTTCCGCCTGCACATCGCAATGGTCGGCATCTTCATCTGCGTCTCTGCCGGGTTCGCGGCGGTGATCCCGCAATGGGTGATGTACGCGCTGCTGGGCCTGCCCATCACGCTGTTCGCGCTGTGGCAGCTGTCGGGCCGCCCGCTGGTCCTGAACCTGCGCCACCGCAGGCGGGCCGAGGGGTGGTCGGGCGTCATCGGCGGACTGTACGGCGGCATCTCGGGCATCTGGGGGCCGCCGCTGATCGTCTATCTGCTGTCGGTGGGCACCGAAAAGCGCGAACAGGTGCGGGTGCAGGGCGTCGTGTTCCTGATCGGCGCGGTCGTCCTGACGGTGGCGCACCTGTTTTCCGGCCTGCTGAACGCATCGACCTTGCCCCTGTCCGCGGTCCTGTGCTTCCCGGCCTTTGCGGGGATGATGGCGGGGTTTGCGCTGCAGGACCGGCTGGATGTCGAACAGTTCCGCCGCTGGACGCTGCTGCTGCTGATCCTGACCGGGCTGAACCTGATCCGCCGCGCCTTTGATCTCTGGAGCCTGTGATGCCTGACGCCGCCGACCTGACCGCCCGCCTGATCCGCTGCCCCTCGGTCACGCCCGAGGAGGGCGGCGCCCTGGTCCTGCTGCAGGAGATGCTGGAGGAGGCGGGCTTCGACTGCCACCGCGTCGACCGCAACGGCACGCCGAACCTGTTCGCGCGATGGGGCGCCAAGGGGGCGCGGGCCATGGGCTTCAACGGGCATACCGACGTGGTGCCGCCGGGTGATCCGGCATCCTGGACGCATCCGCCGTTCTCCGGCCACTGGGACGCGGACGACGTGATCTGGGGCCGGGGCGCCACCGACATGAAATCCGGGGTCGCGGCCTTTGTCTGCGCCGCGGTGGATTTCGTGCGCCAGACGCCCCCGGACGGGGCCGTGATCCTGACCATCACCGGCGACGAGGAAGGCCCGTCCCGAGACGGTACCATCGCCCTGCTGGACTGGATGGCCGCGAACGACGAACGCATGGAAGCCTGCATCGTCGGAGAGCCGTCGAACCCCGAGGTGATGGGAGAGATGATGAAGATCGGCCGGCGTGGATCGGCCACCTACACCATCACCGCCAAGGGTCGTCAGGGGCATGCCGCCTATCCGCACAAGGCGCTGAACCCGCTGCACGCGCTGACCCGCTATCTGGCCGACCTGACCGCCGAGCCGCTGGACCAGGGGACGGATCATTTCGACCCCTCGGGGCTGCAGATCACCACGATCGACTGCGGCAACCCCGCGTCGAACGTGATCCCGGAAAAGGCGGTGGCGGTGGTCAACATCCGCTTCAACGACCTGCATACCGGGGCGGGCCTGCTGGACCGCCTGCGCGACCGCGCGGCGGCGGTGCAGGAGCAGACCGGCGTGACGCTGCGCGTCGAGGCCCAGATCTCGGGCGAGGCGTTCCTGACCGCGCCCGGCCCCTTCGTCGACATGGTGCGCGGCGTCGTCCAGCAGGAGACGAACCGGCAGCCGGTCCTGTCCACATCGGGCGGCACCTCGGACGCGCGCTTCGTCAAGGATCACTGCCCGGTGGTGGAATTCGGGCTGGTCGGTGCCCACATGCACCAGGTGGACGAACGTGTCCCCGCCCAGCAGGTCCGCCAGCTGCAGGTGATCTATCAGCGTATCCTGGAAAGGTTCTTTGCATGACCATCGTCGAGACGACCGACCTGGCCGCCTGCCACGCGCTGCGCCGCACCGTCTTCATCGAGGAGCAGAACGTCCCCGAGGCCGAGGAGATGGACGACCTGGACGGCGACGCCGTCCACCTGCTGGCGACCGATGCGGAGGACCGTCCGGTCGCGACCGCGCGCCTGCTGGTCAAGGACGACATCGGCAAGATCGGCCGCGTCTGCGTGCTGGCCGACCAGCGCGGAACCGGCACGGGGGCCGCCTTGATGCGGGCCGCCATCGACGCGCTGGCCGCCCGCGGCGTGCGCCAGGTGCGGCTGGGATCGCAGACCGATGCGATGGGTTTCTATGAAAAGCTGGGCTTTGTCGCCGAGGGCCCCGTCTATGACGACGCGGGCATCCCGCATCGCGACATGGCCCTGGACCTGAAGTGAGCCGATGACCCAGACCCAGATCCCCAGCAAGGCGCAGATCCTCGAATGGGTGTCCGACAATCCGGACGCCAATTCCAAGCGCGACATCGCCAAGGCCTTCGGCATCAAGGGCGCCGCGCGGATCGAGCTGAAGCGGCTGTTGAAGGAGCTGGAGGCCGAGGGCCATCTGGAGCGCCGCCGCCGCCATTACCTGGACGCCGAGACGCTGCCGCCGGTGACGGTCCTGGAACTGCTGGCGCCGGACGGGTCGGGCGATCTGTTCGCGCGACCGCTGGAATGGTCGGGGACCGGGCCGATGCCGCGGATCCTGTACGCGCCGCTGAAGGCCGATCCGGCCCTGGGCCGCGGCGACCGGTTCCTGGGCCGGCTGATGCCGGTTCTGGGCGAGGACTATCAGTACCGCGCCCGCCTGATCCGCCGCATCACGGCCAGCGCGAACCGCATCACCGGCATCTTCCGCAAGGACAGCGAGGGCGGCCGCATCCTGCCCATCGACAAGGGCCAGGACAAGGAATGGCGCGTCCGTGCCGACGCCACCTTGGACGCCGAGAACGGCGAACTGGTGCAGGGCGAACAGATCGGCCCACGCGGCCGCATGGGCCTGCCGCAGGCGCGCATCATCGAACGTCTGGGCGATCCGTCGGCGCCCCGCGCGGTCAGCCTGATCGCGATCCACCAGCACGGCATCCCCGACGAATTTCCGCAAAAGGCGCTGGACGAGGCCGAGGCCGCCAAGCCCGCGCCGCTGAAGGGGCGGGACGACCTGCGCCATCTGCCGCTGGTCACCATCGACCCGTCGGACGCGCGCGACCACGACGATGCGGTCGCGGCCTTCGTCGAGGAGGACGGCGGTGCGACGATCTGGGTCGCCATCGCCGACGTGGCCCATTACGTCCGCCCCGGCAGCGCGCTGGACCGCGAGGCCTGGGGGCGCGGCAACTCGACCTATTTCCCCGACCGCGTGGTGCCGATGCTGCCAGAGGCGCTGTCGGCGGACCTGTGTTCGCTGCACGAGGGCGTCGACCGACCCGTCATCGCGGTCGAGATGCGGCTGGACGCGCAGGGCAACAAGACCGGCCACCGGTTCCACCGCGCCATGATGAACAGCCGCGCCAGCCTTGCCTATGAGCAGGCGCAGGCGGGCGCGGACGGGGTGCCCGACGCGCAGACCGCGCCGCTGATGGACGACGTGATCCGCCCGCTGTGGCATGCCTATGGCCTGCTGAAGGGTGCGCGCGAGCGCCGCCAGCCGCTGGAACTGGACCTGCCGGAACGCCGGATCGAGCTGTCGCCCGAGGGACGCGTCACGGCCGTGGCGTTCCGCGAACGCCTGGACGCGCACAAGCTGATCGAGGAGTTCATGGTCCTGGCCAACGTGGCCGCCTCCGAGGAGCTGACCCGTCACAAGCGCCCCCTGCTGTTCCGCGTCCACGAGGAGCCGAGCCTAGCCAAGATGGACGCGCTGCGCGAGGTGGCCCAGGCCTCGGGGTTCACGCTGGCCAAGGGGCAGGTGCTGCACACCAGCCACCTGAACCGCCTGCTGTCCCAGGCCGAGGGCAGCGATTTCGACGAGCTGATCAACATCAGCACGCTGCGGTCGATGACCCAGGCCTATTACCACCCCGAGAATTTCGGCCATTTCGGCCTGTCGCTGAAAAGCTATGCGCATTTCACCTCGCCCATCCGGCGGTACGCCGACCTGGTGGTGCATCGGGCGCTGATCAGCGCGCATGGCTGGGGCAAGGACGGGCTGACCGAGGATCAGGTCGAACGCCTGCCCGAGACCGCGACCCATATCAGCGAGACCGAGCGGCGATCCATGGCCGCCGAACGTGACACGACCGACCGCTATCTGGCGGCGTTCCTGGCGGAACGTGTGGGCACCGAGATGACCGGCCGCATCAGCGGCATCCAGAAGTTCGGCGCCTTCGTCAAGCTGGACGAGACGGGGGCCGACGGGCTGCTGCCCATCCGCGCCATCGGGCAGGAATATTTCCACTTCGACCCAGACCGCCAGATGCTGATCGGCAGCGACACGGGCCTGGAGATCGGCATCGGACAGCGGGTGACCGTGCGCCTGGCCGAGGCGCTGCCCCTGACCGGGGGGCTGCTGCTGGACCTGCTGGAGCTGGAGGGCGCGACCCTGCCGCGCGGTCCGTCCAAGGGACGCCGCGGCGGTGGACCGGGTCGCATGGCCGTCAAGTCGCGGCTGGCCGAGATCAAGCGCGCCACCAAGCGGCGGCGCAAGCGCTGATCAGCTTTCGCGGAACGCGCGATTGAAGTAGTCGGCCAGCGGCTTCATCAGGTAGGCCATCGGGCT
>NZ_VDDD01000155.1 GCF_006151785.1 Paracoccus marcusii | reverse complement strand
TGCTGCCCGCGGCGGTGGCGGCGGGCCGTCCCACGGTCCTGGATGCCGATGGCCTGACCGCGCTGGCGCAGGCGCCCCGCCCCCTGCCGCCAGGCTGGATGCTGAGCCCGCATGGCGGAGAGTTCGCGCGCCTCTGCCCCGATCTGGCCCTGGCGCTGACGCACGAGGGTCCCCCCCGCCCCAAGCCCACCCTGCTGCGCGAGGCGGCGGCGCGGCTTGGCGCGGTCATCCTGCTCAAGGGGCCGGACACGGTCATCTCCGATCCGCAAGGACGGGTGGCGATCCATTCGGACCCGCATATTCCCTGGCTTGCCACCGCCGGATCGGGGGATGTTCTGGCGGGGATCATCACTGGCCTGTTGGCGCGCGGCCTGCCGGCATTCGATGCGGCCTGCCTTGGGGTACGCCTGCACGGGGCGGTCGCAAGACAGCATGGGCCGGGACTGATCGCGGACGATCTGATCGACGGGCTGGCCCCCGTCATCGCCGAATGGGACTGGTGATTTTTCCCCTCGCACTGCCCGCAGCCATTTGCTAGATCGCGGACAGCGCGGGTATGGCGAAATTGGCAGACGCACCAGATTTAGGTTCTGGCGCCGCAAGGCGTGGGGGTTCAAGTCCCTCTACCCGCACCACCACCGATCGATCGTTCACCTTTCGGCCGGCGTGGTCAGGCCCAGTTCCGCCATCAGCTCCGGTTCCAGCACGTTGATCTCGGCCGGGGGGGTGCGCAGGGCATAGGTCATCAGCCGCAGATCGACCCCCATCTGCACCAGATAATCCATCACCCCCGCCTGCGCGCGCTGCAGGTCGCTGACCGCCATGAAGGCGGGCAGGATGGTGTTCTGGCCGAAATAATGCTGGTGGACCCCCACCACGCCGCCTGCTGCCACCTGCCGCGTGGCGCCGCCCGCCAGGATATAGGGGCAGGCCGACAGGCAGACCGCCCCGTCGCCCACGCGGGTCGCATAGCCCGCCGCGCGGATCGTGCGCCCGATGGCCAGCGCGTCGGACACCGATCCGCCCGAACTGTCCAACGTCACCTGCGTCGCCGTCGGGCGTGTCCGGTCCAGCCAGGCGGCAAAGCGGTCCGCATCGCCCGGCGCGATCTGGCCCGCGATGGTGATCGCGTCATCGGCCTGATCGAATTCCAGCGCCTCTGGCATGGCGCGCATGGCGGGGCCGCCCGGATGCGACGGGTCCGACGGCCGCAGGTCGGGGCGATAGGGGCGCACGCTTGGCCCCTGTGCGGGCGGGGCGTACAACCCCGGCGCGGCCGATCCCGGTGCGCGCATCAGGTCCAGGCCGACGATGGCACCCGCCAGCAGCACCTGCGACACCAATACGGCCCGCACCACCTTGTGCGGGGAGGAGAACAGCCCCATCAGCTAGCCCTCGCGCCGCGAGGTGTCGGCGGCGGGCGGCGGTGCGGCATCGATCTGACGCAGCAGGTCAGAGGCCGCAAGCGCCGCACGCAGCTCTCCGACCGTCATGCGTTCGTCGCTGTGCCCCTCTCCGCGGCCGGATCGGATCGCGGCCTGCACGACCATGATGATGAAGACCAGCACCGCGGGCAGCAGGTCGATGGCGATGGCGCCTGCCCATGCGGGAACGAAGTTGCCGGCATAGGCGATGACCGCGTCCGCGGCCGACATGGGCGTATAGAGGGCCTCGTCCACCTGCGGCAGGGACATCACCTCGGTCGCGGCCTGCGCCAGGGTGGTGGCGCGCTGTTCGACCAGGGACAGGACAGAGGTGATGGTGCTGGACTGGCCCGCGCGCGTGGCCTCGGTGCTGCCGTCCAGTTCGGGCAGCACGACCGCATCGGCCAGGTCCTGCGCGGCGCGTCCGACCAACGGCGCCGGGTTCAACTGGCGCAGCTGCGTGATCAGACCGGCCAGCTGGACGGCGTCTTCGGAAAAGCGGACCGTGCGATCCTCCAGCGGTCCCGGCTCGACCGAGGTGCCGCGCATCCGGGACAGGATGGTGTTCCCCTGCGCGAAGGTTTCCTCGATGGGGGCTTCGGCGGCCAGCAGCTGGTCCTCCAGCGCCTGCAGTTCGGCGCCCTTCTGAGTCAGCACCCGAAAGACCGCGCCGCGACCGGAAAAGCCCGACAGGGTGCCGCCCGCCTCCTGCTCGGACAGATCCGCAAAGCTTTGCCGCACCCGGGCCACGTCGCGCGACAGTGCCTGCCCCGCCACGGCGTTCGCATGCGCGCGTTCCAGCGAGGTCTGATAGGTCTGCACGGTGGCCGCCATGTGTGTCTCGACCGCGGCCGTCCCTGCCAGCGCGGCGGCGTTCAGCCAGGACGACATCGCGACGATCGCCACCGAACCAAGCGCCATCGTCAGCAGCAGGCCGACCCTTGATGCCGCCGAGCGCACCGCCGGCAACAGCCGCAGCATGTAGGACCAGAAGACGAAGATGCCCACCGACACCGCGATGGAATAGGCCAGCGCCGCAAAGGTCGTCCACAGGCCCGGATCGTCCAGCAGCGTCCGCACCCCAAGATAGGTATAGATGCCCGATGCGGCCGACAGCACCCCAAGCGCGGTCGAGGTGAAACTGTCCAGCCAGTCCAGGTGCCGCTCCAACTCTCGGGCATAGCGGTCGCCGACGCGGTCATGGCTGCGGTCTGGGACGGGGGCGGCGTTGGGGTCGTGGGCCATGCGGTCTCCGGGTGGCGCTGAGGGACTGGCCCCAGATAACCGCAGATTGCCCGCATTCTCAGCCCCTTGCGGCCGATTGCCGGTCACGCTTTCGGCATGACCACGATGGGCATGGCGGCATCGGGGATGCGGGCGAACCCCTCGTCGGGCAGGACCTGATCGCAGCCGGGGCGTGCGGACTTGAGCCGGGCGCGGTCCAGGACCCGGATCTCTCCGCGCCCCATCTCGACGATGCCTTCGGCGCGCAGTTGCGACAGCGTCTTGTTGACGGTCTGGCGCGAGCATCCGGCGATCGCCGCCAGATCGGTCTGGCTCAGCTGGATCTGCGGAGATTCGGCGCTGGTCATGGTCAACAGGTTGATCCGGATGCGATCTTCGGCGGCGTAGAACATCGCGACAGAGTGCTGGCGGTTGTCCCGCGTCAGGCGGTCGTGAAAGATCTTGGCAAAGTTGCGCATCAGCAGGTCGGCCGGAACGTGCCGCAGGATCATTGCCGCATCCAGCAGCATCACCGTCGTGTCCGGCAGCGTGGTGCAGCTTGCCGCGCAGGTCCGGCCGGAAAACTGCTCGACCTCTCCCAGCACCTCGCCGGGAACGGCAAGATGGGCCATCACGCGATTTCCGTTGATGTCCAGATAGTTGACCTCGATCCGGCCCTTGATGATCAGATAGATCCAGTCGGCAGGCTCGCCTTGGCGCAGGATGTCCCTGGGGCGACGGAGATGAACGAGGGCAGCTTCAGCCACCAGGGCCGCCAGCTGAGGCTTGTCCAGATCGGCGATCAGCGCAGGCTTCAGGCGCGTCAGGATCGACAGCAGGTCGGGGATCTGGACAGGTGCCCTGCCCTTGGCCGAAGTCGTCCGTGGGGTAACTGCCTGCATGTCCCCTGCCCGATGATCGATGCAGGACCAAGTATATCGACATGACCGCGCAGGAACAAAGGTTTTCGTCAGGTCAACCAAGGTCCCCGCACGCGGCGGTGGCGGATCAAGTGTGCCATCACTGGTTACAGTCCACGAGGTACCACACTCTCGACCCGCATCACCGGTCTATTGGACAGTTCATTCCGGAACTGTCGGCAGGGCGACACAAGTCATGTTAGCGCAGGAAAAATTTGGGGAATGCACAGCAAACAGGCGACGGGATGCTGCTTGACCCTAGATGATCGTCGCCCGCCCGCGCCCCGCCCCCTTGGACAGGTAGAGGGCCTTGTCCGCCATCGCCAGGACCTGCTCCGGCTGGTCCGGACCGCCGGGATGCCAGACCAGGATGCCCAGGCTGGCCGAAACCTGCAGATCGGTCAGTTCCGGCGGCGACAGCGCCCGGATCGCCACGATGATCCGGTCGGCAAGCTGCTGCAGGGCGGCCCGCGATGTCATGCCCCGCAGGATCAGGACGAATTCGTCACCCCCTATCCGCGCCGCCGTGTCGGCCTTGCGGATATGGCTGCGCAGGACCGCACCGACCGACCGCAGCAGGTCGTCCCCCGCCTGGTGCCCCAGCTGGTCGTTGACCTGCTTGAAATGGTCCAGATCCAGATGCGCGATGGCAAAGGGATGCGCGACCTCGTCCGCGAAGTCGGCCGTGCGCAGCGATAGGGACAGCGCGATCTCCAGCCCGCGGCGATTCTGCAGGCCGGTCAGCGGATCGGTCTGCGCCTGCAGAAGGGCCAGTTCCCGCGATTGTGCCAGTTGGGTGTTGAAGCGCGACAGTTCGGTCAGGACGCCGCGGTTGGCCTCGTGCAGGAACAGCAGTTCCATTGCCAGTTCTGAGGGCGCAAAGTCGTCATCCGTCAGCCCCGCAGCACGAATCGCACGATGAAGGCCGATCCCGAAACCCAGATTGACCAGCAGCGTCCCATCATCGACCTGCACGCCATGGCCGCGCAACACCAGGTCGCGCGACTGGACCACGCGCAGGAACAGGCGGCGGCGGTGTTCGACTGCGGTGCGGATCGCCTGCAGCGGACAGGGACCCTGCCCCGCGCGCCCACTGACCAACCTGTCCGCCAGCCCGTCTGCCAGGTCGGGGATCAGCTTGGACAGCGTCGGCCCGACGGACAGGACCTTGCCGCAGGCCGACAGCCACAGGTGCATGGGCAGCAGCTGCCCAAGCGCCTGGGCGGACATGGTCGGGCCCGTCACGACGACACCGCGCCGCTCAGCTGCGCCCCCTGCAGGCTGAAGATGCGGCCCTCGAAGAACTGTTCGTCCCAGATGTCGATGCGGATGGACAGCCCCTCGACTGAAATGAGGCACAGCGCGCCGTAATCGTCAGCCATACCGCGGATCAGCCCGACCAGAAGATGCTGCCACACCGGGTCGGGTTCCAGCATGACCAGCCAGACGGACTGATCCTCCGCCTCGACCTGCAGGCGCGGAACCTCCAGGTCGGGCAGGACCAGATGCGCGCGACCGGGCAGCTCCTCAAGACGCAGCAGGAAATCCTTGAAGTCGCGGCCCGAAAACCGCAGCAGGCGCCGCACAGGCTCGATGCGCGTCATCCATCCGCCCAGATCCTCGAACATCTCGGGCAGCGGTTTCGACAGGCGGAACGCGGCGCGTTCCAGCGCACCCGTCCCGAACCCGGCACCAAGCGGCGCCAGTCGACCGACGGCCACGGCCTCCTCGTCGGCGACGGACTGGACCAGGTCTTCACCATACGTGGCGCGGAGGAATTCTTCGATCGCGCGATTGATCAGACTTTTCATGCCCACCTCGATTCGAACCGAAACTAGCGGCAGGGCGTAAACAAATCGGAAAGCGCCGATGGAAAAAGGTCTAGTCGGCCTCCCAGCCATAGCTGCCCGGCCCCGACAGGGCCGTGCGGGCCGTCATGATGTCGCCCGGACGCACGCCAAGGCTGTCGGCAAAGCTGCACAGGCGGTCATCGTCCTCGACCAGAAAATCAAGCAGGAACAGGGCGATGTCAGGACGGCTGGCGAAATTGCGGATATCGGCGGGCTGCAGGCCGGCGGCCTCCATGAACTGCGCCAGATCCTGCGGCCGATCGGCCAACAGGATCAGCGTCTGCGTCGCCAGATCGGCGGCCTGCTGGGCCGAATACGCCATTTTTCCATCCGTATCGCAATTTCGTGAGCTGGCCTGCACCAGAAACTCTTTGTTAAGCATTTTAGGTGAAATTGAAATGAAGATGTCGGATTTCTGGATAGATCGATGACGGCACGTATCATGGTTGCAGATGGCATAGCGACGGCGCGGATCACGTTGAAGGTCCGGCTGTCCGCCGTGCGCTATGACGTTGCCGCGGTCGCGTCGGCTGCGCAGCTGATGCAGGAACTGGACGCGGCCCTGCCCGACCTGATCATCCTGGGAAATTTCCCCGACGGATCGGCCATCGACATCTGCGGGCGGCTGTCGCGCGATCCGCGGCTGGCGGATATCCCGGTGCTGATGCTGGTCCGGCCCGAACAGCGGCTGGCCGCGCTGCAGGCGGGAGCAACCGCGACGCTTGAACCCGACGTCGACGACCAGATGCTGATGGCGCGGATCCGAAACATTCTGCGCCAGTCGGATGCCCCGCAGGCCAGCCGGATGGGCATGGCCGAGGCACCGGCCGGTTTCGTCCATGCCGATCGTCCATTGATCGTGCTCATCGCGGACAGCCAGACCCGTGCGCGGCGCTGGCGGCAGATGCTGTCCGAACGTATGCCCTGCCGGTTCGAGATCCGCGATCCTGACGAGGCGCTGGGCGCCGCATCCGCGGGGCGGACGGCGGACTTGTACTTGATCTCGGCCGATATCCGCGAGCGTGGTGACGGGCTGCGCCTGCTGTCCGAACTGCGGTCTCGTCAGGGGTCTCGGGATGCGGGCTTCGTCATCGCCATCGGGCCTGACCGGGCCGAGCTGTCGGCCATCGCCCTGGATCTTGGGGCGGGTGACGTGATGCCGGACGCGCTGTGCACCGCTGCGACGGCCGAGGCCGCGGCAGTGTCGCTGCAGATGCTGCTGTCGCGCAAATCCAAGAGCGACCAGCGTCGGGCCGAAGTTCAGCGCCATATGTTGTGGGCGATGACCGATCCGCTGACCGGGCTGTACAACCGCCGCTATGCCCTCCCCAAGCTGGCCGACATCGCGCGCGACGCGATGCTGGCGCATCAGGGATTCGCGGTCTTTGCCATCGACCTGGACCATTTCAAGGCGGTAAATGACTGCCATGGTCACACCGCAGGCGACGCCGTCCTGGCCGAGGTCGCGCAGCGCCTGCGCGATACCATCGGCGTGGACGGCATGACGGCCCGCATGGGCGGAGAGGAGTTCCTGGCGGTGCAGGGCAACTGCCCCCCGGTACGCGCGGCCCGCATCGCCGAGGCGCTGCGGCTGGCCGTGCAGGCGCGGCCCGTACGCCTGCCGGGCCTGTCCGGCGGCGGCGCG
>NZ_VDDD01000154.1 GCF_006151785.1 Paracoccus marcusii | reverse complement strand
CGGCCTTCGCCGACCTGCAGTGACGCGGGCGCGGCGCCCGGCCCCGCGGATGCCGGCCGCCGCGCCCGCGTTGCAACCCGTCCCGCACCGACCTATATAGCGCCAAACCCGAACCCCAAAGGCATGCCGCATGGTCTATCTGGATTTCGAAAAACCGCTCGCCGACATCGAGGGCAAGGCCGAGGAACTTCGCGCCATGGCCCGCAAGGGCGACGGCACCCTCGACGTCGAGAAGGAGGCCGCGGCGCTGGACCGCAAGTCGTCGGACCTGCTGCGCGACCTCTACAAGACCTTGGACCCCTGGCGGAAGACGCAAGTCGCCCGCCATCCCGACCGCCCGCATTGCAGCGACTATATCCAGGCGCTGTTCACCGAATACACGCCCCTGGCGGGCGACCGCGCCTTTGGCGACGACCACGCGGTGATGGGCGGCCTGGCGCGCTTCAACGACGCGCCCTGCGTGGTGATCGGCCATGAGAAGGGCAACGACACCAAGTCGCGCATCCACCACAATTTCGGCATGGCCCGCCCCGAGGGGTACCGCAAGGCGATCCGCCTGATGGACATGGCGCACCGTTTCGGCCTGCCCGTGATCACGCTGGTGGACACGCCCGGCGCCTATCCCGGCAAGGGCGCCGAAGAACGGGGACAAAGCGAGGCAATCGCCCGCTGCACCATGAAATGCCTTGAGATCGGCGTGCCGCTGGTCAGCGTCATCATCGGCGAAGGCGGGTCAGGCGGAGCCGTGGCCTTTGCCACCGCGAACCGCATCGCCATGCTGGAACATTCGATCTACTCGGTCATCTCTCCGGAAGGCTGCGCGTCGATCCTGTGGAAGGACGCCGAAAAGATGCGCGACGCGGCCGAGGCGCTGCGCCTGACCGCGCAGGACCTGAAGAAGCTGGCCGTGATCGACCGCATCATCGCCGAACCCCTGGGCGGGGCGCAGCGCGCACCCGATCAGGCCATCGCTGCCGTGGGCGCCGAGATCACCGCGATGCTGGCCGAGATGTCGGACATGAAACCCGACCAGCTGATCAAGGACCGCCGCGCCAAGTTCCTGGCGATGGGCTCCAAGGGGCTCGCGGCCTGACGCACACGATACTGTGACCGGCCTGCAACAGCCGTCCCGTCTTGGGGCGGCTGTCGCGTTTTGCCGTCTTGCGCGAAATGCAAGGCTGGGCCAGCCTGCACTCCTGCCCGCAACGCATGCGCGAAAGGAGGGGTCCATGACATCATATGCCAATGCCCCCGCCCTGACCCGCACCGGTTCGATGCGTCCCTTGTCGTCGCGACAAGGCGCCTGACCGCCGCAAGGCAGACCCCGCTGACATCATGACCTGACACGACCGCGATCCGCGGGCCTGTCCGCATGGCGTCATCCCTTCCCTGAACCCCATCGACCGCACAAGGCACCGCCCTGTCCGGTCCTCCTATCCGGAGACTGACGATGATTGCCGATCTTCATCCGCAAAGCGCCCGCCTGCGTCCCGCGATGCACCGCCTGATCGCCCGACACGGCGCGACGGCGGTCTTATGGGCCGCGATCCGCGCGGCGCTGCTGCCACGGCGCAGGCGGCCGCGGCCGCCCGATCCGTACCTGATGTCCCCGCACATGCGGCGCGACATCGGGCTGCCGCCGCAGGGGCCGCATATCCCGCGCTACTACGACCTGAGGTGAGAGCGGTTCCGGGTGGCGTCATCGGCGTCGCCCAGTTCCGGCAGGACCAGCCCGGCCTCGGCCATCAAGCGATCGGAATGGGTCTCGATCTCGGCCCGCAGGCGGGGCAGGAAACCCTCGGCCGGGATGGTGGGATCGATGGGCGGCAGGAACTCGACCACCGCGCGGCCGGGGCGGATGCCCCACCCGCTGCGCGGCCAGAACATGCCGGTGTTCACCGCGACGGGCACGACCGGCAGGCCGGTCCCCTCGCGGATCGTGGCCACGCCCTGCTTGTAGGGCTTGCGCTGGCCCGGCAGGGTGCGCGTGCCCTCGGGATAGATGATCAGCTGGCCCAGCCCCTCGGCCGACAGGCGCTGGTTGATGGTGCTGCTGATCGCGGCCATCGCGTCGCGCCCGCGCGACCGGTCGATGGGGATGCAGCCGGTCTTCCACGCGTACCAGCCCATGACCGGGACGCGCATCACCTCGCGCTTCATGATGAAGGCGCGGCGGGGGACGGCATGGGCGATGACCATGATGTCCCAGAACGACTGGTGCTTGGCCGCGACGATGCAGTCATGGGTCGGCGGCGTGCCGCGGATCTCGCAGGTCAGGCGCAGGTGGATGCGCGCGGCCCAGACCATGTAGGCGATCCAGCGCGTGGCGATGCGGTTCGCGCCTGCCCGCCCGTGGCGCAGCGCAGGCAGGCCGAATAGGCCGATGATCAACGTTGCGCAGGCGACATGGACATAGAACAGCACGTTCTGGACGTACTGCCAGGGGGTCAGCGCGCCGGGACGCGCCCCGTCGGTCATCGCACGGCCTCCAGCATCTTCAGCGCCGCCCACCGCGTGGCGACAAAGCCCACCCCCGCCGCGATCAGCGGGATGGTCAGCGGCATCAGCCAGTCGGCGCCCTGAAAGCCCAGCCCGGTCAGGAACCCGCCCGCGGCGCTGGCATCGGGCAGGATGGCGATCGCGCCCATGCCCAGCACGGTGCCGACGGCGGACCCCATCGCGGCGCGCCGGGTGAACCGACGCACGAAGGCCGTGGCGATGGTCAGGTCGCGCGCGCCGATCAGGCGCAGGACGCGGATCACCTGGACGTTCGCGGCCAGCGCGGCCTTGGCCGCCAGCGTGATCATCGCGGCCGAGGCGGCCCCGATCAGCATCAGCGACACGATGCCCAGCATCCGCAGCCGGTTCGCGGCCGAGACCAGCGGCCGGCGCCATTCGGTGTGATCGTCCAGCACCGCGCCCGGCACCTCGGCCTCAAGGCGCAGGCGCAGGCCCTCGGCATCGAACTCGCCCTCGACGGGCAGGTCGATCAGGGCGGGCACGGGCAGCGCGTCCACGGGCATGTCCGGCCCGAACCACGGCTCCAGCAGCTGGGCCAGCTCGTCTTCGGGCAACAGCCGCGGGGTGCCCGCGCCCGGCGTGGTCTGCAGGATCGACAGCGCCGATTGCACCAGCGCGTCCTGTTCCGCCACCGGCGCGCTGACGCGGACCGTCACGCTGCCGGCCAGTTCGGAGGACCAGCGGTCGGCCAGCCGCCCCGTCGCCAGCGCCAGCGCCAGCGCGAACACCGCCAGGAACGCCATGGCGCCTGCGGAAAACAGCGTCAGCTGCGCCGTGAACCCGGTCGGCGGCACGATGCGGTCGCCGGCGCCGTCCTTGTCACCCGTCAGGCCCTGCCACAGGCTTCCGATATTCAGCCGTCCCATCAGAGATCCGCCCCCGCCAGATGCAGGCTGCCGCCGGTGATCCGCAGGACGCGCGCCGTCACCTGCGCCTTGGTGGCGCGGATCAGGTTCAGGTCATGGGTCGCCACCAGGACGGTCTTGCCCGACTTGTTCAGCTCGATCAGCAATTGCATCAGCCGCATGGACATGTCCCAGTCCAGGTTGCCCGTGGGTTCATCCGCCAGCACCAGGTCCGGCGACAGGATCACCGCGCGGGCCAGCGCGGCCCGCTGGCGTTCGCCGCCCGACAGCGACGGCGGCAGGGCGCGGGCGTGCTGGGACAGCTGGACCCAGCCCAGAAGATCGCGCAGCGCGTCCATGTCCACCTCCTCTCCGGCGATGGAGAGGGGCAGCGCGATGTTTTCTGCCAGGGGCAGATGGTCCAGGAACTGCGGGTCCTGGTGGACCACGCCCACGCGGCGGCGCAGATCGGCGATGCCGTCGCGCGACAGCCCGCGCATGTCCTGGCCAAAGGCCGTCATCTGGCCCGAACTGGGCAGAAGATCCGCAAAGCACAGCCGCAGCAGCGTGGTCTTGCCCGATCCGGACGGTCCGGTCAGGAAATGGAACATGCCCGGCTGCAGGGTCAGCGTCATGCCCGACAACAGCTCGTCCTGGCCCTGATAGCCGAAGCCGACATCCCGCATCTCGATCAAGCGCCACCTCTTTTCCGCTGCGACCCGTCTGGTGCGGGCCCTTGGCGCCCGGCGCGACTTGGAAGCCGGACCCGCGCTTGATAGAACAGCCGCACGATGAATGCGAGGGTGGCATGGCTGAATTCAAGTTGATCTGTCCGGGTTGCCGCGCCGAATATGCGCTGCCCCCCGACGCCATTCCCCAGGGCGGCCGCGAGGTCGAATGCCCCGCCTGCGGCCATGTCTGGCAGGCCCATCCCCCGGCCGCCGGGGGACGACTGGATCTGGGCCGGTTCTTCAGCAGGCGCCCCGACCAAGACGAGACGCCTCGCCCCCTGCCGCCGGCCCGCACGCGCCTGTCGCCGGACGTGCTGGACATGCTGAAAAGCGAGGTCGATCACGAACGCCGCCTGCGCGACGCCGAACGGCAGGACGACACGCGCCCCGGCGCCGAGGAGATCGACTGGCCCGCGACCACCGTGACGCTGCCCCCAATGCCCGCGGCCCTGCCCCCGCCTTCCCCGGCCATCGCGGCGCCGAACATCGCGGCGCCGACCCCCGCGATTTCGGATGCGCCCCGCGCCCAAGCACCCAGTGGCCCTGACGCCCGTGACGCCCGTGACGCCCGTGAACCGGAACGGCGCCAGCCGGACCTGCGCCAGCCCGAATTGCGCCAGCAGGCTGAAACCACGGTGCATCGCCGTGCCACGGCCACGCCCATCCGGGTGATGCGCCAGGGCCGCGGCTTCGGCGCGGGCATGACGATGGCGCTGCTGGCCGCCGCGGCGGTGCTGGCGGTCTATCTGCTGGCCCCGGTGGCCGAGACGCGCGGCTGGCCGTTGTCGGGGACGCTGGCTGCGGCGCGTGACGGGCTGGATGCACTGCGGCAATGGCTGGCGGCCCGCGTCGGCGGCTGAGCCGTCAGAACCGGTCCAGCAACCGGCCCAGGTAATCGCGTTCGTCCTGCGGGCGGTCCGGCTGCCCGCTGCGGCGGCGGATCTCGTCCAGCAGGTCGCGGGCACGGCGTGCGGGGTCCAACCCCTCGGCCAGCGGATCGCCGTTGGTGATGACATTGCCGCCACCCATGCTCTCGCGGCCCAGGGGGTCCAACTGCGGCCGACCCTGATAAGGCTGCCCCTGGCTGCCCTGCGCCGACTGGCCGGGTTGCTGGCCGGGCTGCTGCCCCTCGCCGCCCTGCTGGCCCTCCTGCCCCTCCTGCCCCTCCTGGGCCATCATGTCGCCCAGGGCGCGCATCCCCTCGCGCATGGATTGGATCGCATCGGCCTGGCGCTGCATCGCGCCGGCCATGTCGCCGTCTCGCAGGGCCTGTTCGGCTTCCTCCATCGCGCGCCCGGCCTCGTCCAGCTGGCGCCGCGCGGCGTCGCCTTCGGGTGACCCCTGCCCGGGCATCAACCCCTGCTGCTGGCCCAACTCCTCGCGCAGCGCGCGCTGGCGGTCGGCCATGCTGCCGCCGTCCTGGCCCTCGTCACCGGGCTGCTGGCCTTGGCCGAACTGGCGCTGCATGTCGCGGAACGCCTCGTCCGACAGCTCCTGCTGCTCGCGCAGCGTGTCGGCAAGGCGGTTCATCGGCTGGCTACCCTGCCGGCCCTCTCCCTCGCCCTGCCCCTGGCTCTGCTGAACCTGCAGGTTCTCCATCATCCGGTTGAATTGGTCCAGCAGGGCCTCCGCCTCGGCCATGCGGCCCTCGTTCATCAGGCGCTGGATCTCGTCCATCATCTCCTGGATCTGGTCTGCGGTGATGGTCTGGCCCTGCTGGCCGCCCCGGTCGGGGCTGTCGGCCTGATCCTGCGGCTGGCTTTCCTGCGCCAGCATGTCGGTATAGGCGTCGGTCGCCTCGCGCAGCTCGTCCATCAGCCGCTGGACCTCGTCGGGGCTGGCCCCATTGCGGATCGCCTCTGACAGGCGCTCCTGCGCGGCGCGCATCCGTTCCAGCGCATCCGACAGACCGCCATCCTCCAACAGGATCGCGGCCTCCCATAGGACCTCGGCCAGACGGTCGCGGGCTTCCGGGGTCAGGTCGTCCCCGTCCAGCAGCCGCACCGCCGCGCGCAGCTCGGCATACAGATCGTCCTCGACGAACCCCTCGGGCTGCCAGGTGACGGCGCGCAGGATCTCGGCGCTGCGCCCGGCATTCTCGCGCGACCACAGCAGGTCGCGGCGCAGCTCGATCAGGGTGGCCGCGAACGGATCGAAGAACCGCCGCCCCGGCAGGGGCAGCGCCATCGGGTCGGACTGGCCCGCCTGGTCGATCCCGTCCACCGCGCGCAGTGTGACGGTCACGGGCAGGTTGGCCCAGGGGTGGCGCGACAGGTCCTCGGCCAGCTGTCCCTGCACCGCACGGCGGTCGCCCCGTGGCAGGGGCAGGTCCAGCGCCACCGGGTCGCGCGGCTCGGGCGCGACGGTCAGGCCAAAGCGGCGATCGACCGCGTCCAGGTCCAGCGCGATGACCGCCTGAGCCGAGATGACGCCGTGATCGTCCCCGGCCTGGTAATCCTGGATCATCCGCCCGTCGGCGCGGCGCGTGGGCGCGGCGCCTGCGCGGATCACCGGGACGGCATCGGGCTGTACGGTCACGGCGAAACGACGTCCCTGGACGTCGATGCTGCCAGTGCGGTCGGCCCGGAATGCCGGCGCCGTCGGATCGTCCAACGTGACGGGTCCGATGTCCTGGGTCACCTCTGCCCCCTGGGCATAGAGGCGAAAGCTGACCGTGCTGCCTTGGGGCAGGTCCAACACCTGCCCCTCGTCCAGGGCGTTCAGGTACAGGGTCGGGCGGCGGGTATAGGCGGGCGGTTCGGCCCAGCCCTCCCAGACTGGCCCCTGCGGCGGCGCGGCGCCCGGCTGCGGCGTGGCCATCGTGGCGGCCAGGGCGCGCAGACCCAGGCCCATCTGGCCCGCCCCCCCGAAGATCAGCGCCATCACCAGCGCCACCAGCCCCGCCAATCGCAGGGCGAACGGGTCGCGCCGGGCAAGGTCCGCATCGGGGCGCACCGCGCGCGCGGCCAGCGCGGCATCGCGCATCTG
>NZ_VDDD01000153.1 GCF_006151785.1 Paracoccus marcusii | reverse complement strand
GGGCCGACAGCGCGGCGCGACGGTCGGCGTCCAGCACCTTGCGCCCGATCTCGGCGCGCAGGCGCTGCGCGTCGTCGGGGCCGATCACGCCGCGGTCCAGGTCGCGTTCGACCTCGGCCAGCTGGTCGCGATAGACGCGCAGGTCGTAGGCCGCGGCAGGGGCGGCACCCCCGCGACCCCGCCGCAGGGGCGACAGGATGGCAAGGGCCGTGATGGCCGTCAGGGCGGCAGCTAGGATCCAGAACATGCGTCACCTCCGGTTGGCCCCGTTCCTAGCGCGGATGGCGGCGGACCGAAAGCGCGCTGCGACAGGGCTGTCCGAATGTCGCATGTCGCATTTCGCCGCGATCTGCCGCAAGCCGCCTTGAGGGTCGGGCCCGCCGCAGCCATGGTGCAGGCAACCCGTTTCCTGAGAGGCACCATGCCCGAAGCCCCCCGCGCCCGACGCTATTCCGTCTTTGCCATCGCCCGCGAGGCGCTGCGTCAGCACAAGGGCTGGACGCGGGCCTGGGCCAGCCCGGAACCGAAATCACGCTACAAGGTGATCGTGGTCGGTGCGGGCGGGCACGGGCTGGCGACGGCCTATTACCTGGGCAAGAACTTCGGCATCACCGACGTCGCGGTGATCGAGAAGGGCTGGCTGGGCGGCGGCAACACGGGTCGCAATACGACCATCATCCGGTCGAACTATCTGCAGGACCCGTCGGCGGCGATCTATGAGAAGTCGCGCAGCCTGTACGAGACCCTGTCCCAGGACCTGAACTACAACATCATGTTCAGCCCGCGCGGGCTGATCATGCTGGCCCAGACCGAGCATGAGATCCGCGGCTACAAGCGCACCGTCTATGCCAACAACCTGCAGGGCGTTCAGACCGAATGGCTGGATCCCCAGCAGCTGAAGGCCAAGGTGCCGATCATCAACCTGGACGGGCCGCGCTATCCGGTGCTGGGCGGCCTCTATCAGGCCCGCGGCGGAACGGCGCGCCATGACGCGGTGGCCTGGGGCTATGCGCGGGCCTGTTCCGACATGGGCATGCACATCATCCAGAACTGCGAGGTGACCGGGGTCGAGACCGAGGGCGGGCAGGTCCGCGCCGTCAATACCTCCAAGGGGCGCATCGGCTGCGACAAGCTGGCGATCGTGGTCGCGGGCCATTCCAGCCAGCTGGCGGCCATGGCCGGGTTCCGCCTGCCCATCGAAAGCGTCGCGCTGCAGGCGCTGGTCAGCGAACCGATCAAGCCCTGCATGGATGTGGTCGTGATGGCCAACACCGTCCACGGCTACATGTCGCAATCCGACAAGGGAGAGATGGTGATCGGCGGCGGCACCGACGGGTTCAACAACTTTACCCAGCGCGGCTCCTGGCAGCATGTCGAGGAAACCGTCCGCGCCCTGATCGAGACCTTTCCGATGATCAGCCGCCTGAAGATGCTGCGCCAATGGGGCGGCATCGTCGACATGACCGGCGACCGGTCCCCGATCCTGTCGTCGACCCCGGTGGGCGGCATCTTCGTGAACTGCGGGTGGGGCACCGGCGGGTTCAAGGCGATCCCCGGTTCCGGCTGGGCGATGGCCGAGCTGGTCGCCAAGGGAACGCCGGGTCCGCTGGCCGCCGATTTCGGGCTGAACCGCTTCCGCGAGGGCCGGTTCATCGACGAATCGGTCGCCGCCGGCGTCGCGCATTAGGCGAGGGCGCGCCGATGTTTTCCCGCGACGGAACCCCGGACGCCATCCGCGAATTGCCTTGCCATGACAGGTCCGACCGAAAGGGTTCATCATGGCTGACCGCAACAACAATGGTCTCTACTTCATCGTCGGCGGCATCGTCGTCGTCGTTGCACTGCTGTTCTTCTTCATGTCAGGCGAACCGACCGGCGTTGCCACGACCGATCCGGTCGAAGGCGACACGACCAACATCAGCGTCGAGACGCCGGCGGCCGAACCTGCGGCCGACGCCCCTGCCGTCTCTGTCGAGACCGACAGCCCCGCGGCCGTCGACGCCCCTGCCGAACCGGCAACCCCGGCTCCGGCCAACTGATGCCCTGACGCGCGGGACGGCCCGGCCGTCCCGCGCGACCACGGGGGTCCGGGGGCGGTCAGCCCCCGGCCTGCGTCCGACGGCATGTCGGACAGACGGCACCGCCGGCTTGCGCCGCTGCGGTGCCTTTTCGCATCCGCAACTCTCGCACCCCAAGGAAGCCCGATGCTGATCCTGACCTGTCCCTATTGCGGTGTGAACGCCGAGGAAACCGAACTGCATCCGGGCGGAGAGGCGCACCTGGCCCGCATCGGCCCGAACGGCACCGACGAGGAGTTCGAAAGCTACCTGTTCGCGCGCAAGAACGCCAAGGGCGTGCACTTTGAACGCTGGCGCCATGCCTATGGCTGCGGAAAGTGGTTCCTGGCCGCGCGCTGCACCGCCACGCTGCAGGTGTTCGGAACCTACAGGGCGCAGACGCCCCATCCCCCTGCCCAGATCGTGGAGGCGATCCGCAAGGTCCGCCCCGACTGGACACCCGACTGGACCCCCGCCGAAGGCATCGCCGAATGACCCACACGCCCCCCTTCCGACTGCCCGCCGGTGGCCGCCGCATCGACCGTGCCTGGCAGGTGCCGTTCCGCTTTGACGGCCGCCACCTGCGCGGGCTGACCGGCGACACCATCGCCTCGGCGCTTCTGGCCAACGGCCAGATGCTGATGGGCCGGTCCTTCAAGTATCACCGCCCACGCGGTCCCCTGGCCTCGGGCGCCGAGGAGCCGAACGCGCTGCTGGGCCTGGGCCAGGGGGGCCGGTTCGAACCGAACCAGCGTGCCACCACCACGCCCCTGACCCACGGCATGGTCACGCGCAGCCAGAACTGCTGGCCCAGCCTGGATGCCGATGTGGGCGCGGTGAACAACTGGCTGTCGCCGGTCTTTCCGGCGGGCTTCTACTACAAGACGTTCATCCATCCGCGCCCCTTCTGGAAGCACCTGTTCGAACCGATCATCCGCCGCAGCGCGGGCCTGGGCCGGGCACCGACCGACCCCGATCCGGACCGCTATGAACAGGCCTACGGCTTTGCCGACACGGTCGTGGTCGGCGGCGGCATCGCGGGCCTGACCGCCGCACGCGACGCGGCACTGGCGGGCGGCACGGTCCTGGTCCTGGAACAGGGCGCCCATTGGGGCGGGCGCACGCCCACCGACCACGACGGCGGACGGGCCGCCATCGATGCGCTGCTGGCCGACCTGCAAGGCCGCGACACCGTCACCCTGCGCCGCAACACCATGGCCACCGGCCTTTACGACCACGGCTATCTGATCGCGCGGGAATCGCTGGCCGATCATGACCCGAACCAGGGCATCCCCCGCCAGCGCCTGTGGCGCATCCGGGCGGGCCGGGTAATCGCCGCGACCGGCGCGCTGGAGCGTCCCTTGTCCTTTGCCTGCAACGACGTGCCGGGCGTGATGCTGGCCAGCGCCGTCCGCGACTTCATCACCGATTACGCCGTGGCACCGGGGCGGCGCATCGTCGTGGTCACGAACAACGACGACGCCTATCGCACCGCCCTGACGGCCCATGCCGCGGGGCTGGAGGTGCCGGCCATCATCGATGTCCGTCCCACCGCCGACGGGGCGCTGCCCCAGGCCGCGCGGGCCGCGGGCATCACTGTCCTGACCGGCACGGCCGTCGCCAAGGTCAAGGGGGGCAAGCATGTCGAGGGAGTGGTGCTGTGCGACCACCAAGGCGACGGCGCGCCGCGCCAGACCGTCGATTGCGACGTGGTGGCCATGTCGGGCGGCTGGTCGCCGGTCGTGCACCTCTATTCGCATTGCGGCGGCAAGCTGACCTGGGACGAGTCGCAATCGATGTTCCGCCCCGACCCCGACCGCCCGCCCCTGGGTGCGGACGGGCAGGGCAACGTGACCGTCGCGGGGGCCGCCAATGGTGATCTGCACTGCGCCGGCGATCTGGAAAGCCCTGCGGGTGCGACCATGCCTGTCTGGGTCATGCCCGCCCGCGCGCCCTACAAGCTGCGCGCCAAGATGTGGCTGGATTTCCAGAACGACGTGAAGGTCACCGATGTCGAACTGGCTGCCCAGGAGGGCTATGCCAGCGTCGAGCACACCAAACGCTATACCACGCTCGGCATGGCGACCGACCAGGGTAAGCTGTCCAACATCAACGGCTTGGCGGTGCTGTCCAACGCGCTGAACCAGCCCATCCAGGCGACCGGCACTACCACGTTCCGTCCGCCCTACACGCCGCTGACCCTGGCCACCATCGCGGCCGAGGCCAAGGACGAGGCGTTCCAGCCGCTGCGCAAGACGCCGATCCACGCCTGGCACGACCGCAACGGCGCCAGCTGGGAGCCGGTGGGCCACTGGCGCCGCCCCTATGCCTATCCCCGCGCGACCGAGGATCGCCACGCCGCCGTCAACCGCGAGATCCTGGCGGTGCGGGCCGGCGTCGGCACGCTGGACGCCTCGACCCTGGGCAAGATCATCGTCAAGGGGCCCGATGCGGGGCGGTTCCTGGACATGCTGTACACCAATATGATGTCCACCCTGCCGGTCGGAAAATGCCGCTATGGCCTGATGTGCAACGAGAACGGCTTCCTGATGGATGACGGGGTCGTGGCGCGCCTGTCCGACGACACCTGGCTGTGCCACACCACCACCGGCGGCGCGGACCGCATCCATGGGCACATGGAGGACTGGCTGCAATGCGAATGGTGGGACTGGAAGGTCTATACCGCCAACCTGACCGAACAGTTCGCCCAGATCGCCGTGGCCGGACCCAAGGCCCGCGCCCTGCTGGAACGCCTGCCGGGCAGCATCGATCTGTCGGCCGAGGCGCTGCCCTTCATGCAATGGGCCGAAGGCGACATCGCGGGCATCCCTGCCCGCATCTTCCGCATCAGCTTCTCGGGTGAGCTCAGCTATGAGATCGCGGTGCCCGCCAATCGCGGTCTGGAGCTGTGGGAGCGTCTGCACGAGGTCGGCCGCGATCTGGGCATCACCCCATACGGGACCGAGGCCATGCACGTGATGCGCGCCGAAAAGGGCTTCATCATGATCGGGGACGAGACCGACGGCACCATCATCCCCCAGGATCTGGGGCTGGACTGGGCGATATCCAAAAAGAAGGCCGACTATATCGGCAAGCGCGCCCAACGCCGCAGCCACATGACCGACGGCACCCGCTGGAAGCTGGTGGGGCTGGAGAGCCTGTCCGGCAAGGTCATACCCGACGGCGCCTATGCGGTGGCGGACGGCACGAACGGCAACGGCCAGCGCAAGACCCAGGGGCGCGTCACCTCCAGCTATCACTCGCCGACGCTGGACAAGCCCATCGCGATGGGCCTGGTCCGCCACGGTCCGGCCCGCATGGGGCAGGTCCTGGATTTCCCGATGCCGGACGGTGCGGTGATGCAGGCCCGGATCGTCGATCCGGTCTTCTACGACAAGGAAGGAAGCCGTCAGAATGGCTGAAGCGCTGGCTACCATCACCCCCGTCGCGGGCCTGGGCATGATCACCATCCGGGCCGACCTGGACCGCGCGGGCGACGCCCTGGCCGAGGCCGCGGGCCTGGCGATCCCCGACGCGACCGGCACCGTGACCGACGGCAGCCGCACCCTGGCGTGGATGTCGCCGGACGAGCTGTTGCTGATCCTGCCCGCATCGGACCTGTCCGCCGCGCTGTCGGACCTGACGCAGGCGCTGACGGGTGAACACGGGCTGGTGGCCGACGTGTCGGATGCCCGTGCGGTGTTTGACGTGACGGGCCCCCATGCCGCGGACGTGATCGCGAAACTGGCCCCCGTCGATGCCCCGGCCCTGCCGTCAGGCGTCTTGCGCCGCACGCGCATGGCGCAGACCGCCGCGGCCTTCTGGCGGGTGGACGGCGGGTTCCGCGTGATCGGCTTTCGCTCGACGGCGGATTACCTGTCGCTGATCCTGACCAATGCGGCCATGCCGGGCAGCCAGCTGGCGCCGCGCTGACCACCTTGGCGCAGGGGGGGATCGGAACCCCGGTCCACCCCTTGCGTTGGTCCCCCGAATGCGCGACCGTTCGCGCCGAGCCGAACCAACCCTTTCGAAAGGACCGCAAAATGGCCTTCACCCTTCCCGATCTTCCCTATTCGCACGATGCCCTGGAAGCCGGCGGCATGTCGCGCGAGACGCTGGAGTATCACCACGACAAGCACCACAACGCCTATGTCACCAAGCTGAACGAGCTGGTGGCCGGGACCGAGTGGGAAGGCAAGTCGCTGGAAGATATCGTCAAGGGCACCTACCAGAAGGGCGCCGTGGCGCAGAACGGCATCTTCAACAATGCCAGCCAGCATTGGAACCACGCCCAGTTCTGGGAGATGATGGGCCCGAACCCCGGCCCGATGCCCGCCAACCTTGAAGCCGCGATCAAGGACAGCTTCGGTTCGGTCGAGGAGTTCAAGAAGAAGTTCGCCGAGGCCGGCGTCGGCCAGTTCGGGTCGGGCTGGGTCTGGCTGGTCAAGAATGCCGACGGCAAGCTGGAGATCACCAAGACCGAAAACGGCGTGAACCCGCTGTGCACCGGTCAGACGGCGCTGCTGGGCTGCGACGTGTGGGAGCACAGCTACTACATCGACTTCCGCAACGCGCGGCCCAAGTACCTGGAGAACTTCCTGGACAAGCTGGTGAACTGGGAGAACGTCGCCTCGCGCATGTGAGGTCGGACGCATCGATCGAAAGGCCCGCCCCCTGTGGCGGGCCTTTTGCGTGGCGCCCGCGCCGGCATTGGCATTTCCGTCCATCGCGGTATAAGACCACGGGAACACAGGACAGATCGGCAGGGCGGGCATGGCCAACCAGAGCGACACCTTCATCGACGAAGTCACCGAAGAGCTGCGGCGCGACCGCCTGTACGGGGCGATGCGCCGTTACGGCTGGATCGTGGTCCTGGTGATCGTGGCGGTGGTCGGCTTCACCGCGTGGCGCGAATACAGCGCCGCCCAGGACCGCGCCGCGGCGCAGGCCTGGGGCGATGCGATCCTGGCGGCCGAGGCCGAGAACGACCCCGCCGCCGTTCTGGCCGTCGATCCGCGCGGCTCGGCCGGGCGGCAGGCGCT
>NZ_VDDD01000152.1 GCF_006151785.1 Paracoccus marcusii | reverse complement strand
GGTCGCGATCAGCGATGCCGCGGCTGCGGCCTGGACCGCGCCCGCCGCGCGCCGGGCGGTCGCCGACCAGCCGTCGGGCCGGGCGATGGATGCGGCAATCCGCGCGATGCTGGCTGCGGAACAAAGCTGAGATGGGCGGGTTGAGCGTTCAGCCCGCGCTGATTAGGCTGCGGCCGGCGCATGTGCCGCGCGACCGCCATCCATACGGGCACAAGACGGGGACAGGGACGTGAAGACACCGAAAGACACCATCAGCGGGGACAAGTCCCCGGCCAACGAATCCACTACCGGACCCGAGATCCGCAAGATCCCTGCCCATGTCGGCGTGATCGACCACGCGCCCGTGGGCGCAGGCACCCCCGCGCAGGCGGGCCTGCCCGGAGAGGTTCGCCCCGCGTCGTCGGCCTTGGTGGGCGACGGCACCGACACCATGCCCGCGGCGGAGAAGAAGCCCGCGCCCGGCACGCGCGCGAAGGCTGCGCCGAAGGACACCCCCTTCGCCCCGACATCCGATCAGCCCAAATCCGATCAGCCCAAGACCGACAGCGTGCCCCCGCACACGACGCCCGCGAAAGCGGCGGCGCCGGTGCGCAAGACCGGCTTCTGGCCCGTGGTCCTGGGCGGCGTCGTCGCGGCCGGGCTGGGGTCCGCCGCCACGATCTATGCGCTGCCGCATCTGCCCGCGGGTTGGCTGCCTGCCGCGCCGATGGCGCAGCAGGGTGACGATCAGGCGATGATCGACGCAGCCTCGCAGGCCGGACGCGAGGCCGCCGAACAGGCGATCGCCGCGGCCCCGGCCGCCGGTGGCGTGCCCGACGATCTGATGCCCCGCATCGAGGCGCTGGAGGAGCAGGTCGCGGCCCTTGGTCAGCCCGCCCCCGAATCGGATGTCCCGCAGGCCGTCGGCGACGCGACGCCGGCTGCTGGCACCGAGGAGCTTGCCGCCCTGCGCGACCGTCTGGACGAACAGCAGGCCCGCCTGGACGAACTGGCGGCCCGCCCGGCCTTCGACCCCGAGGCCGCGGCCGAACTGAAGCAGCAGATCGAGGCAGCCGCCGCCGAGGCGCAATCCAGCTTGGAGCAGACCCGCGCCCAGGCCGAGGTGCTGCAGAGTGCCGCCACCGAAAGCACCCGCCGGGCCGAGGCCGTGGCCGCCATCGCCGCGCTGCAGACCGCGCTGGACGCGGGCGTGACGCCCGACCAAGCCCGCGAGGCGCTGGAAGGTGCGGGGCTGGACACGCCCGAAGCGCTGCAGGCGCAGGTGCCCAGCCTGACCGAACTGCAGGCCGATTTCCCCGAGGCCGCGCGTGCCGCGCTGCGCGCCAGCCTGCGCGACACCAGCGCCAGCGGCGAGGGGAACCTGCTAACGAACTTCCTGCGCGCCCAGACGGGCGCCCGGTCGGTCGAACCGCGCGAGGGCGACGATGCCGACGCGATCCTGTCGCGGGCCGATGCCGACGTGCAGGCGGGCCGGATCGACGCCGCGCTGACGCAGATGCAGGCCCTGCCGGAGCCCGCCACGGCAGCTCCCGCGATGGCCGATTGGCTGTCCCGCGCAACCGCCTATTCCCAGGCACGGGCGGCATTGTCCGACCTGTCCTCGGGCACGAACTGAGGGCCGCCCGATGCTGTTGTCACTGCTGAAAATCTTGTTCTTTTTTGCCGTCGTCCTGGCCTTGGCCCTGGGGGCGGTCCAACTGTCCGAAACCGGGCAGGTGCTGCGCATCGAATATGGCGGCATCGAATACGCTTTATCGCCGCTGAAGGCGCTGGTGGCGCTGTTCGTGCTGATGATCGCCGCCTGGCTGATCTTCAAGCTGCTGGGGCTGGCACTGGCCGTCCTGCGGTTCCTGGTGGGCGACGAGACCGCCATCAACCGACATTTCGCCCGCTCGCGCGAGCGCAAGGGTTATGCCGCCTTTGGCGAGGGAATGCTGGCCGTCGCCTCGGGCGAGGGGAAGCTGGCGCAGGATAAGGCTGCGAAGGCTGCGAAGTACCTGAACCAACCGCATCTGACGAACCTTCTGGCCGCGCAGGCGGCCGAGACGTCGGGCGACACCGGCAAGGCCATCGGCATCTATCGCACGCTGCTGGACGACGACCGCACCCGCTTTGTGGGCATCCGCGGGCTGATGCGCCAGAAGCTGGCCGAGGGTGACACCCACAAGGCGCTGCTGCTGGCGCAGAAGGCCTATGCGCTGAAGCCGCGCCACAAGGAGGTTCAGGACACCCTGCTGGACCTGCAGACCCGGGAACAGGACTGGAAAGGTGCCCGCCAGACCCTGAAGGACAAGCGCACGCAGGGCGACCTGCCCAAGGACGTGGCACTGCGCCGCGATGCCGTCCTGGCCCTGCAGGAGGCCAGCGACGTGCTGGCGCACGGCAATTCCATCAGCGCGCGCGAGGCGGCAATCTCGGCCGCCAAGGCGTCGCCGGACCTGGTCCCCGCCGCCGTTCTGGCCGCGCGCAGCTATGTCGCGCAGAAGGATTACCGCAACGCCTCGCGGATCCTGGAGAAGACCTGGTCGGTGCGTCCGCATCCCGACGTCGCGGCCGCCTATGCCGAGATCGTCCCGGACGAGACCCCGGCCGCCCGCCTGCGCCGTTTTGACGCCCTGATCAAGAAGAATGCCGATCACGAGGAAACCCGCCTGCTGAAGGCCGAACTGCTGCTGGCCGCAGAGGACTTTCCCGGCGCGCGGCGCGCCTTGGGCGATCTGGCGGAAAAGCATCCGACCGTGCGGACCCTGTCGATCATGGCTGCCGTCGAACGCGGCGAAGGTGCCGACGACAGCGTCGTGCGTGGCTGGCTGACCCGTGCCCTGTCGGCATCGCGTGGACCCCAGTGGTGCTGCGACAAGTGCCACAATGTCATGCAGGCCTGGGCCCCGGTCTGCGACAGCTGTGGCGGCTTTGACACGCTGACCTGGCGCGAACCCGAGACGCGGCACAGCACGACATCGGCCACGGGGGCCGAGATGCTGCCGCTGCTGGTCGGTGCGCCCAAGCCCGCGGATGACGTGCCGGACCTGACCGAACCCGTGCAGCCGCACCCGCCCGGCCCGGCAGAGCCCGAAGGCAAGCCCGCCCCGCGTCGGGTCGAGCAGGCGGTCGTCGCCCCCGGCATGGTCCCGCGCGAAAGTGACTATCGGGTCATCGACGAGCCGTCCTCGACCGTGACCACGCCCGAGCCTGTGCTGGTCACCGAGCCGGAGCCCATGCCCCAGCCCGCGCCGCTGCCCGAACCGGAGCAGGCTGCCACCCCGGCCGCGGAACCGGTCATGGTCCGCCCCGATGTCGAACCGACGGATGCGGCGGACTGGACGGACACCCGCGCACGGCGCTGATCCGGTGATGCGAATTTTTCGCAGCTGACCCCTTTTCGTCATGGCGCGAAGATGCTATCCGCGCGCCATGACCAGAATGCCGCAGTAGCTCAGCTGGTAGAGCACATCATTCGTAATGATGGGGTCGGGGGTTCGAGTCCCTTCTGCGGCACCATGATCCGAGAGCCAAAGGCCGCCCCATCGGGCGGCCTTTGTCGTTCTAGAGCGGCAGGGCAGGGGTACGCCCGCTGTCCTCCAGGTCCCAGGCCGCCTGCCATGCGCCCTTGCGGCGGTCCAGCACCAGGAAGTTGCGCTGCGCGATGTAGCGGTGGCGCTGTCCGGGCAGGGGCCGGATGCGGATCGGATGGTCCGGCAGCGGGTCCTCTCCCAGCCAGGCCAATGCGCCCAGAAACCGGGCCCAGCCCTTTGGCGGCGCGCGATGCGCGATGCCCGAGGCCACCAGCTGATGCAGATGCAGCCCGCCGCCCAGGTCCATCTCGGCCCGCGTGGCCAGGTGGATCTCGCCCGACAGGGCGGTCACGTCATGGCCGTCGCGGCGCGCCATGTCGCGCACCAGGCGCAGGATGCGGCGCCATTCGTCGCGATGGGTGCGGCTTTGCCACTGGTCGCGCAGGTCGTCCTCGTATTTCTGCATCCGCGGAATGGCCACCATCAGCGCTTCCAGGATCGACATGCGCGGCCCCAGCAAGGGCACGCTGGACATCAGCATGGTGCGGCCCTGCGTCTGGCGACGCGCCTCCGCGTCCATCATCTGCCAGCCGCCCGGCCCCATGATGTCGCGCCGCGTGCGTTCGGACCGCATGTCGGGCGCCAGCAGCCGCAGGCCGGGCGCGTTGATCACCCAGCCCAGATGCCCGCCCTGCGGGTCGGCGAAGCGGGCGGGCAGATCGCCCGCCACGGTGCAGTGCTGGAACAGAAGGAAGCTGTCGCGCGCGGCGGCGAACAGCGCCTGTCCCACCGCCGATTCGGTGCGCGACCGGGGAAGCGAGCCCCACCCGTCGCAGATGTCGTGATCGTCCCACTGCATCAGCGACGGCACCCGTGCGGCAAGCCAGGCCAGTTCGGGCGCACCATAAAGCGCGGCATAGCGGTCGAAGAATCGCTGGCGCAGATGCGCGCGCAGGCCGTCCAGCGCCTGGGGCGACGGGCTGTCGGGCACGCGGTCAGGCCAGTCGTCGCTGAGCGGGTGGCCCTCGGTGACCTCGTCAGCATAGACCTGATCGCCACCATGCAGCAGCAGCGCGAAGGGCGCGCGGCGGTGGTCGTCGCGCAGGCGCGCCCACATGGCGTTGCGCTCGGACCCCTCGCGGTCCATGTCGCCGACCTCCTCGCCGTTGCACGAGACATAGGCCAGCCGCAGATCCCCGGTCAGATCGCTCGCGACCTCGAACCGCTGGCCATCCCAGTCATAGGTCGAGGCCCGGTCCGCAGGCAGCGCGAATCGCGCCCGCCAGACGGTGGCGCCGTCATAGCGGGCCAGCGCCACAGGCGCGACCGGACCTGAGGGCGCGGCGACCGGGGCCGGGGACTGATCGCCAGGCATAATGAACAGGGCCGACAGCGACATCCGCCCCAGGGCGACGTCGTCAAGCAGCAGGATCGGGCCGATGGGGCGGGTGATCTGGATGGACATGCCGATCAGCTAAGGCGGAACCTGCGGCTTCGCAATTCGCGATCGTGCCGCAGGCGATCACATCAGGCGGCGTCCTGCCGGGGTGCCGCGCGACACAGCATACCGAACAGGTCGCGCGCGTCGTCGGGATCGGCGATCATGTCCAGGTCCAGGAACAGCCCCGTGCCCTGCAGGCGCTTGTGGATGTGGCGCAGGGCGCTGAAATCCTCGATCGCGAATCCCACGCTGTCGAACAGGGTGACCTGGTCGGCGTGGGTGCGGCCGGGCACGTGGCCCGCGATGACCTGCCACAGTTCGGTCACGGGATGGTCGGGGTCCAGCTGCTGGATCTCTCCCTCGACGCGGGTCTGGGGCGGGTATTCGACAAAGATGCCCGCGCGCAGCAGGATGTCGCGGTGCAGTTCGGTCTTGCCGGGGCAATCGCCGCCGACCGCGTTCAGATGCACGCCCGCGCCCACCATGTTGTCCGACAGGATGGTGGCATATTGCTTGTCCGCGGTGCAGGTCGTCACGATCTGCGCGCCCAGGATCGCCTCCTCGGCACTGGCACAGGGGACGACGCGCAGCCCGCGCCCGGCCAGGTTCGCCGCGCATTTCGCGGTGGCGGCAGGATCAATGTCGTAGAGGCGCACCTCGGTGATGCCGCAGATCGCCTTGAAGGCCAGGGCCTGGAACTCGGCCTGCGCGCCGTTCCCGATCATCGCCATCACCCGCGAATCGCGCGGGGCCAGCCAGCGGGCGGCCATGGCGCTGGTCGCGGCGGTGCGCAGCGCGGTCAGGATGGTCATCTCGGACAGCAGCAGCGGATAGCCGGTCGCGACATCGGCCAGCACGCCGAAGGCGGTGACCGTCTGCAGCCCCTGGCGCATGTTGCCGGGATGGCCGTTCACGTATTTGAACCCGTAATGCTGTCCGTCGGATGTCGGCATCAACTCGATCACGCCGATGTCGGAATGGCTGGCGACGCGGGGGGTCTTGTCGAAATCGGGCCAGCGGCGGAAGTCGGCCTCGATCGCGTCGGCCAGTTCGACCAGCAGCGGCTCGATGCCCACGTGATGGACCAGCTGCATCATGTGATCGACGCTGACAAAGGGAACAAGCGCCTGGCGCGAGGGCGGGGTCATCGGTCTTCTCCTGCAGGGTTTCGTCCATGATGCTGCGCGATATGGGTCGGTTTCAACTGGACAGGCAGCAGGAATGGCGGGATCATTGGCCATATTGGCGGGGAACGGTGCCATTATGGACGATCTGGATCAGGCGCTGATCGCGCAGCTGCGCCGCGACGGGCGGGCCTCGGTGCTGCACCTGGCGGACAGGCTGGGTGTCAGCCGCGCGACCGTCCGCCTGCGCCTGGCCCGGCTGCTGGAGCGGCAAGATATCCTGGGCTTCACCGCCATCACCCGCGCCGATGCGCAGGATGCGCCGGTCCGCGGCCTGATGCTGATCGGGATCGAGGGGCGGGGCGCAGACCGCATCATGGCCCGCCTGACCGCGATGGCGCAGGTGACGGCGGTGCATTCGACGAACGGGCGGTGGGATCTGATCGTGGACCTGGCGGCGGGGTCGCTGTCGGAACTGGACGACGTCCTGCGCCGCATCCGCGACCTGGACGGCGTCATGACATCCGAGACGAACCTGATCCTGTCCACCCGCCGCGCAGGCACCCGCTAGACCAGCGCGCGATACAGGTCCAGCATCCGTATCAGCGCCCTGTCGAACCCCTCCGGATCGGGCGCCGCCGCATCCCAACTGCGCGACAGGACGCAGCCGGCCTGATAGCCCTGCGGCAGCGTCGCGTCCGACCCCAAGGCGATGGGCCTCGTGTCAAAGCCATGTCCCGGCAGGCCGTCCCGCGTGCGTGCCGCCCGGTCGCGCAGATGGCGCAGGCCCGCGTCGTGGCCATGCTCGCGCAGCGCGTCCGCCGCGCCATGCTGCAGCGACAGCACGATCCGTTCGTCCGGGGCGTTCACGAAGCAGGCGACGTAAAGCCCGTGGCGCATGCTGCGCGTCACATGCGGCGCGAACCACGCGACCCAGGGCACCGCCGCCCAACCCGGCGCACCGGTGCTGGCCCGCACCAGCAGGCGTTCGGGACGCCCGGCCACCGCCGCCCGCGCCAGCG
>NZ_VDDD01000151.1 GCF_006151785.1 Paracoccus marcusii | reverse complement strand
CCGAGAACGACCCCGCCGCCGTTCTGGCCGTCGATCCGCGCGGCTCGGCCGGGCGGCAGGCGCTGACCGGGCTGCTGGCCGCGGGCGCGCAGACCGATCCCGATGCCCGCGCACAGGCGCTGCAGGGCGTGGCCGATGCCCAGCCCGACAGCGTGCTGGGAGAGCTGGCGCAGCTGAAGCTGGTGATGGCGCAGGGCGCGCAGATGGATGCGGCCGAACGCGACGCCATCCTGACCCGCCTGTCGCGCGCCGGTGCGCCGTTCGAGCTGCTGGCGCTGGAACAGAAGGCCGTGGCTCTGATCGGTGCCGGGCGCCCCGAGGATGCGATCACCCTGATCCGCCAGATCCAGGACAAGGACGGCCTGACCGAGGCCTTGCGTCGTCGCCTGTCCGAGATGATGATCGCCCTGGGCGAGACGCCCGAACCGACCGAATAACGGACTGAGAGACAGGGATGACCGCCATGCTGCGACTGACCTTGGCGATGGCCGCCGGACTGGGACTTGCCGGCTGCGGCGACCGCGAAATCATCCTGCCCGGAGAGCGCCTGGACCCCCTGGCCGTCATCTCGGCCGACGGTCCCGCGGTCGAGGGTGCGGCGGGCATCACCGGCACCGCGCTATCCCTGTCCGCCCCGGTCACCAACGGCGAATGGACCCATCGCGGCGGCAACGCCGCCCATGCGCCGGGCCATCTGTCCCTGGGCGCGGGCGGCACGGCCCTGTGGTCCGCATCCATCGGCCAGGGCGAAACCCGTCGTCACCGCATCACCGCCGACCCCGTCGTGGCGGCGGGCCGGGTCTTCACCCTGGACAGCCGCGCCCGCGTCACTGCGACCGCGCTGAACGGCGGGCGCGCCTGGTCCACCGACGTGACGCCCGCGCTGGAGAATGTCGACAGCGCCTCGGGCGGCGGTCTGGCCTATGAGGGCGGGCGAGTCTTCGTCACCACCGGTTTCGGCGAACTGGTCGCGCTGGACGCGGCCAGCGGCGCCGTGCTGTGGCGCCAGCGGGTCGAGGCCTCTATCGGCGGCGGCCCGGCCGTGCAGGACGGCGTGGTCTATGTCGCGGCCCGGAACGCCGTGGGTTGGGCCGTGCGCGCCAGCGACGGGCGCGTGCTGTGGCAGGCGGCAGGCACGCCGTCGGGGTCGGGCGTCATGGGCGTGTCGGTCCCGGCCGTGCAGGGCGACACGGTGGTGTTCCCGTTCTCGTCGGGGCAGATCGTGGCGGTGGACCGCCAGTCGGGCCTGACCAACTGGACGTCGCAGATCGCGGGCACCCGTCCCGGACGCGCCATCGCGGTGGTCCGTGACGTGACCGGAGATCCGGTGATCGCGGGCGGGCGCGTCTATTCGGGCACCTCTTCCGGGCGCATCAGCGCGGTCGAGCTGTCAACCGGCCTGAACGACTGGACCGCGGACGAGGGCGCCAACAGCCCGGTCGTCGTCGCGGGCGGGTCGGTCTTTGCCGTGAACGACCAGGCCCAGCTGGTCCGGCTGGATGCGGCGACGGGCGGCGTCGTCTGGCGCCAGCCCCTGCCGTATTACACCACGCAGCGCGTGCGGCGTCAGGATGCGGTCCACGCGCATTACGGTCCCGTGCTGGCCGGGGGGCGGTTGCATATCGCCTCTAGCGATGGCATGTTGCGCAGCTTCGATCCCGCCTCCGGCGCGCTGGTCGGTCAGGTGGCGATCCCCGGTGGGGCGGCATCGGCCCCGGTGGTCGCCGGTCAAACCCTTTACGTCGTTGCGCGCAACGGCCAGTTGCATGCGTTCAGATGACATTCACCCTTGCGATCGTCGGGCGGCCCAATGTGGGCAAGTCCACCCTGTTCAACCGCCTGGTTGGCAAGAAACTTGCGCTGGTCGATGACCAGCCCGGCGTGACCCGCGACATCCGCGAGGGCGCGGGCCGCCTTGGCGACCTGCGCTTTGTCGTGATCGACAGCGCGGGCCTGGAGATGGCCGAGGATGACAGCCTTCAGGGGCGCATGCGCCGCCTGACCGAACGCGCCGTGGACGAGGCCGACATCTGCCTGTTCGTCGTCGACGCGCGCATCGGCATCACCGCGGCCGACGAGTATTTCGCCGAGATCCTGCGCCGCCGCGCCAAGCACGTCATCGTCGCCGCCAACAAGTCCGAGGGCCGCGCCGGAGAGGCGGGGGCCATGGAGGCCTATGCCCTGGGCCTGGGCGAGCCCCTGCGCATCTCGGCCGAGCATGGCGAGGGGATGGACGACCTTTACGGCGTGCTGATGCCCCTGGCCGACAGGATCGAGGCCGAGCGTCCCGCCCCGATCGAGGCCGTGACCGACCTGGACCTGTCCGAGGAGGACGCCGAATCGGGCGAGGGTTCCGAGGACTGGCGACCGTCCGAGGCCCGTCCCCTGCAGATCGCCGTGATCGGCCGCCCCAATGCGGGCAAGTCGACGCTGATCAACAAGATCCTGGGGCAGGACCGCCTGCTGACCGGCCCCGAGGCCGGGATCACCCGCGATTCGATCAGCGTGACCACGAACTTCATGGGCACGCCCATGCGCATCTTCGACACGGCCGGCATGCGCAAGCGCGCCCGTGTGACCGAGAAGCTGGAGAAGCTGTCGGTGGCCGACGGCCTGCGGGCCGTGCGCTTCGCCGAGGTCGTCGTCGTCCTGCTGGACGTCGAGATCCCCTTCGAGACCCAAGATCTGCGCATCGCCGATTTCGCCGAGACCGAGGGGCGCGCCGTCGTCATTGCCGTCAACAAGTGGGACACAGAGGACGACAAGTCCCACAAACTGAACGAGATGCGCGCCAGTTTCGAAAAGCTGCTGCCGCAGCTGCGTGGCGCGCCGCTGATCACCGTGTCGGCCAAGACCGGCAAGGGGCTGGACCGCCTGCACAACGCCGTCATCAAGGCGCACGAGGTCTGGAACCGCCGCGTGCCGACCGCCCGCCTGAACCAGTGGCTGGGTGCGATGACCGAAAGCCATCCGCCCCCGGCCCCCGGCGGCCGTCGCATCCGCCTGCGCTACATGACGCAGGTCAAGACGCGTCCGCCTGCGTTCATCGTGAAATCGACCCATACTGACCAGATCCCCACCAGCTATCAGCGGTATCTGATCAACGGGCTGCGGACCGATTTCGACATGCCGGGCACGCCGATCCGCCTGTTCTTCCGCGATCAGGGCGGCGAAAACCCCTACAAGGCCAAGGCCACCAAGATCGTGCAATCTGGTGCGCTGTCCAAGCACAAGCATCGCCAGAAACCCAAGGGCAGCTGATCCGGCTCAGCTGGCCGCGCGGATCAGCACCGTGGCCATCGCGCTGATCCCGATGATCGCGGCCAGCGCGATCATGGGATCGCTGCCCATGGTCGAGATGGCCAGCCCGCAGAATGCCCAGATCAGCGCCACGGAATAGCCCACGCTTGGGCCGATCCACATCTGCGCGGCCATGCCGAGGGCCGCGGCGGGCAGGATCGCCACGGCCGACACGATCTGCGCGGACAGGCCGAACTGCACGGCGGTCAGTTCCGCCAGCGCGGCCGAGGCCAGGGCGGTGGCCCATCCGGCCAGAAACCCGATCGCGGGGCGATGCCGACCCGCCGCGCGCCGGGCGCCCACCGTCGCGGCGACGGCCCCGGCCACGGAGGCCAGGGTCAGCACGCCCGGATTGTCGATCAGCAGTGGCCAGACCGATGCCAGGACCAGCGCCCCCAGCAGCATCGGCCACACGCGCGGTCGGCCCGCACGGATCGGCTCGTCATCAGACGGGTCGATCCACTGCCCGACCGCATCCAGCATCACCATCATCCAGACGGCGATCAGCAGCATCCACATCAGCAGGTTGTCGGGGTTCAGGTACAGGTGGGGAATGGCGATGCTGGTCGGCGCGACAGGCGGCAGCAGCGGCGCCGCCAGACGCGCCGCGTCTGTGATGATGCGCGCATCGGGCTGCATCGCGAAGATCACGCCGCAGATCACGAAGATCGCGGCGACCACCAGATGCAAGACTGAACCGATCCGTGTCATGCAGGCCAACGCGCGCCGGCCTGCGGCAGTTTCGCGCCGTCCGCAATCGGGGTGTCAGGCCAGCGATCCCTGCGCGGTCAGCGTGGTCGCGCCCTTCAGATAGGGGTGCAGGACCGCAGGCAGGCGGACCGATCCGTCGGCCTGCTGGCCGTTTTCCAGCACCGCGATCAGCGCGCGCCCGACGGCCAGGCCGGACCCGTTCAGGGTGTGCACGAATTCCGGCTTGCCCCCGCCTGCCGGGCGATAGCGCGCGTTCATCCGCCGTCCCTGATAGTCGCCGCAATAGCTGACGCTGCTGATCTCGCGATAGCGGTCCTGTCCGGGCAGCCAGACCTCCAGGTCGTGGGTGATGCGCGCGCCCGCGCCCATGTCGCCGGTGCACAGGATCATCGTGCGATAGGGCAGCTCCAGCGCCTCCAGCACGGCCTCGGCGCAGCGGGTCATGCGGTCATGTTCGGCCAGACCGGTATCCGCGTCGGTGATCGACACCATCTCGACCTTCTCGAACTGGTGCTGGCGCAGCATGCCGGTGGTGTCGCGGCCCGCGCTGCCTGCCTCGGATCGGAAGCACTGGCTGTGGGCGACCATGCGGCGGGGCAGGGCGGCTTGGTCCAGCAGGTCGCCGTTCACGGTGTTCGTCAGCGTCACCTCGGATGTGGGGATCAGCCAGTACCCTTCGCGGGTCAGATAGCTGTCCTCTCCGAACTTGGGCAGCTGGCCGGTGCCCAGCATCATCTGTTCCAGCACCAGGACCGGGGTCCAGGTCTCCTCCAGCCCGTGCTGGTCGACATGCAGGTCGACCATAAACTGCGCCAGCGCGCGATGGATGCGCGCGACCGCCCCCTTCAGCACGACAAAGCGGCTGCCGGACAGCTTGGCGCCGGTCTGGAAATCCATGCCCGGCACGACACCGGCGATCTGGAAATGCTCGACCGGGGCGAAGTCCAGTGCCGCAGGCGTGCCCCACCGGCGCAGTTCGACATTGTCGTCCTCGTCCCGGCCCTCGGGGACACGGTCCAGCGGCAGGTTCGGGATGCCCAGCAGCAGATCGCGCAGCTGCGCGTCCAGATCGGCGGCTTCGGCCTGCATGACCGATACAGTGGCTTTCGTAACCGCAATTCGTCTGCGCAGATTCTCAAATTCTATTTCATCGCCAGCGGCCTTGGCTGCGCCAACAGCTTTGCTGGCTTTATTTTGTTCGGCTTGAGCAGTTTCGGCCATGCTTATTTTGTCGCGGCGGGCCTCGTCCAGCGACAGGATCTGCGCGGTCAGGCCGGTCAGCCCGCGGCGATTCAGCGCCGCCTCGAAGGCATCGGGATTGTCACGGATCGCACGGATGTCATGCATGGCGGCACCTTCGCAAATTGTCTGGGTGCCTGACTAGCGCATGCCGACCGCGACAGAAAGCCCGGCCCGCCGCCACCGCGGGAATATCACGCGCCCAGTGTCAGTCCCGCACCGCGCATCATCTCCTCCAGCACGGGATAGAAATAGCGCTGGCCGACATAACCCTCGATCCGGCCCGCCTCGGATCCGTCCGACAGCAGCACGAAGGTGGGCGTGATCCAGGGCCGCCGCGCCAGTGCCAGCCCATCGGGATAGGGGCCATCCACGTCGACATGCAGGATCGGCGCGGCCCGCCCCGCGGCCGAGGCCGCATATCCCGGCCCGATCTGCGCGTGCCAGGCGCGGCAATGGTGGCAGGCGGGCGATTCGACCATCATCAGCCGCCAGCCCGACGGCGGCGCAGCCCGCACCCCCAGGGGCAGCATCACGGCCGCGGCGCCCATCAGGACGGTGCGGCGGGACAGGATGGGCATGACCGGACCTCCACGCGGGATGGCGCCAGATTACGCCCTGCCGGCCCATGGCACAAGGTCGACGGGGTTGCCCCCCGGCGGTGGCTGGTCCAGTGTCTCGCGCAAAGCGGGACAAGGCAGCGATGACGACGGACGATCTTCTGACACCCTTGCTGCAAGGCGATCGGCGGGCGCTGTCGCGCGCGATCACCCTGGTGGAATCGACCCGCCCCGACCACCGCGACCGCGCAGGCCGCCTGATCGCGGCGCTGCCCGACAGCACGGCCCTGCGGATCGGCCTGTCAGGCACGCCGGGGGTGGGCAAGTCGACCTTCATCGAGGCGTTCGGCACGATGCTGACCGAACAAGGGCTGCGCGTCGCGGTGCTGGCGGTCGATCCGTCCTCGACCCGGTCGGGCGGTTCGATCCTGGGGGACAAGACGCGGATGGAGCTTCTGTCGCGCAACCCGCGCGCCTATGTCCGGCCCAGCCCGTCCAGCGCCCATCTGGGCGGCGTCGCCCGCCGCACGCGCGAGGCGATCCGCCTGTGCGAGGCCGCGGGCCACGACGTCGTCCTGATCGAAACGGTGGGCGTCGGCCAGTCCGAAACCCTGGTCGCACAGATGTCGGACCTGTTCATCCTACTGCTGGCGCCTGCGGGCGGCGATGAATTGCAGGGGGTCAAGCGCGGCATCATGGAGATGGCCGACCTGATCCTGGTGAACAAGGCCGATGGCGACCTGCTGTCGCCCGCGCGCCGGACGGTGGCCGATTACGCGGGCGCGCTGCGCCTGCTGCGCAAGCGCCCGCAGGATCCCGACGGCTTTCCCAAGGCCATGCCCGTCAGCGCGACCACCGGCGCGGGCCTGCCCGAGGCCTGGTCCTGCATGCGCCATCTGGCCGACTGGCGCCGCGATGCCGGTCATTTCGACCGCATCCGGGCCGAACAGGCGCGCGACTGGTTCATGGCCGAACTGCGAGGCGGGCTGCTGGCGCAGCTGGACGCCCCGGACGCCCGCGCGCGCATCAGTGATCTGGGCGCCCGTGTCACCCAAGGCGCGCTGCCCCCGGTCGAGGCGGCGCGCCAGATACTGGACTGGTTGCGGCAGCCGCGATGAAATGCCCGAAAACGCGCCCCGCCCTGTCCGCGAATCGGCTAGACCGGTCCGCACAGGAGGGGGCGATGCCGGACCATGACGATCTGTATGCCGCGCTGCTGGCGCGTGATCCGGGATATGACGGGCGGGCGCTGGTCGGCGTCACCTCGACCGGGATCTTTTGCCGGCTGACCTGCCCGGCGCGCAAGCCGCGGCGCGACAACTGCCGCTGGTTCGCGGATGCCGCCGCCGCGCGGGCCGCGGGGTTCCGCCCCTGCCTGCGCTGCCGTCCCGAAGGGCAGGTG
>NZ_VDDD01000014.1 GCF_006151785.1 Paracoccus marcusii | reverse complement strand
CGGCCAGCCGGTCGGGCGCGTCATCCGCGATCATCGCCAGCGTGGCCAGCGCCGGGGCACCCGCGGTCATGGCCGGGTTCGCCAGCCGCGCAAGCGCGTCGTCGTCCAGCGACAGCGCATCGTGGTGGATCACGCGACCCGCGCGGCGCACCACGCGGCGGTCGCGCAGATGCAGCCGCGTTGGGCGTTCGCCCATGGCCAGGCGGCCCAGGACCAGCATCTCCAGCAGCAGGCAGCCCGCGCCGGGGGCCAGATCGACGGTCGTGTCCCGCTCCAGCCGCGCATCGTCATAAAGGATCGTCTCCTGCGGCACCCAGTCCAGCCAGCCGCCGGCGCCGACCGTTATTGCGACCGAGGCCCGCGCAGGCGCGCCCGTCGCGCGATAGGCGCGTTCGGCGGTCTGGGTCGTGGCCAGGGCGCGCGTACCCGCCCGCAGGTCCACGCCAAAGGACAGCCCGTCGCCCGATGCCAACCCGCCCGCGGTGTTCAGGAACACGATCTCGGGCAGGCCCGCGGTCATGCGGGGCAGCATCGCCTTGGCCGACCCGCGCTGGGCCAGGTCGATCAGGCCGCGCGGCCCCATGACCACATGCGCCGCCCCGTGGCTGCGCTGCATGCGGATGGATGGGGCACCGGTGTCGAACATGGGGGCAAGGGGCGCCGGACATCGGGCAAGGTCAATCACCGCCCCCGGCCATCCTGCACCCGCCAAGGGCAGATCGCCCGCATGTGCCCACGGTTTGGGCAGCGTGCCCGTTTTCGGGGCGGATGTCAGGCGGGCTGCTGGGCCAGCGCGTGCAGCAGGCGGCGGCGGGCGGGAGGGATGGCGCGGATCTCGACCCCGGTGAAGACATGCATGGTCATCAGCGCCGGATCGACGACGGCATGGTCGCTGACCCAGCCCCCCATCGCCAGATAGCTGCGCAGCAAGGGCGGCATCGTCTCTGCCGCGCGGCGGGGGTCGGGCTGGCGCAGGCGCAGGGCGCGGGCAAAGCGGAACACGGTCGGCGCCTTGACGCGCGGCCACCAGCGTCGTGGCGCCAGGTGGCGGTCCTTGAGCATGGCAAAGGCCTCGGCATGGGTCTCGGGGTCGAGGCCGCTGAAGCTGGAACAGCCGAACAGCATCTCGATCCCGGTCTCCTCGATGAAACGGGTCAGCGCGCCCCAGGCCAGGCGGATCACGTCCGGGTCGTGGCAGTCGGGATGCAGGCAGAACCGCCCCATCTCGACCATCGGACCGTCGAATCGGCCAAGCGCGGCCAGATCGTAGAACTGCGCCGAATAGCTGCGCGCGATCTGGGAACCGTCGGCCAGTGGCAGAAATCGGAAGCTGCAGACCAGCCGATCATCCCGCAGGTCGTGGATCAGCATGTGGCGGCAGTCGTCGTCCAGATGGTCCGCGTCCAGTGACTGTCCGTCGTCGGACCGGCCCGTGCGCGCAACGAAGGCCAACCAGCGCAGCCGCTGTGATTCGCGCAGATCGCCCGGCGTTTCGGCCAGGCGGGCACGATAGCGGCCCTTGCAGAACGGTTGCATCGCGCGACCCCCGGTCAATGTCACCCGCAGCATAGGCGGATCATGTGTCGAAATCACGACCGGGCGTGCATCCGCGCACGCAAAAGTTGCATGCCCTGCCGCGCGATGCGGCAGGGGGTCAGTCCATGCGGTCGCCCAGCACGTCCTCGACATAGATGCGGCGGACAAGATGCATGACCACGATCAGCAGCGGCGTGGCCAGGATCACCGCGACCAGCCCGAACAGCGCACCGACCGCGACGATGGCCAGCACGGTCAGGGCCGGGGGCAGCTGGACCGCGTATTTCTGGATCATCGGCATCAGCACCTCGCCCTCGAAGACCTGGATGACGGTGAACAGCAGCGCGACGTAGATGGCCGTATCCAGCCCCTGCGGCGCCGCCACGACCACCGCGATCGCGCCCGAGAAGAACGGCCCGATGATCGGCACGATGTTGGTCAGGCCCGCGATCACCGCCAGGATGAAGGCCAGCGGCACGTCCAGCAGGTAAAGGCCGATCCCGGCCAGCACGGCGACGATGCCCATGTCCAGCGCCTGGCCCGCCATCCAGCGGCCCAGCTGTTCGCCCAGCTCGTCCATGATCTGCGCCGCCCGCGCGCGGCGGGGCAGGGACACCAGGCGCAGGGCGCCGCCGCGATACAGGTCCGCCTCCATCGCGATGTAGAGCGACAGGATCAGCAGCAGGAAGGCCGAGGACAGGCTGCCCAGGACCGAATTCAGGCCGCCCAGGACCATGCCGAACACGTCGGGCAGGCGCTGTGCCAGCTGCATGGCGTTGTCCTCTCCGGCGGCAGCCTCTCCGCGCTGGATCACCGTGTCGGCGACGGGCCACGATGACGCCCAGTCCTGGATGGCCTGCCACGAGCCGGGCAGGGCATCGGCCAGCTGACCGAACTGGTCCCCGACGGACGGTCCGGCCAGCCGCACCAGAAGCGCCAGCACCGCCATCACCCCCAGCAGCACGACCAGCACGCCCAGCTTGACGTTCAGGCCCAGAAGCCGGTTCAGCCCCCGTGCGCCGGCGCGCAGCGCGATGGCGATTAGGATCGCCGCAAAGGACATCAGCAGCAGGTTCGACCAGAACCAGGCCGCCGCCAGCAGCACGGCCAGCGCCAGCGTGGCCACGATGGTGCCGGTGGTCAGGGATCGCCGGGCCGTCGGCGGGGCGGGCGCGGGGGCCGGGGAAAGCTGCGTCATTGGGTCTCCTGCAGAGTGCACCGGGACAAGGCGCCGATGCGGCCGGGGGTTCCGCCCTGCGCGCGCGCCTTGCCGGGGGCGGACAAGCCTGCTAACCGGGCGCGGATTTCCTTTCATGCGGGCCCGGCCCGCGCATCAGACAAGGTGAAGACCATGGCCATCGAACGCACCCTCTCGATCATCAAGCCCGACGCGACCCGCCGCAACTTGACCGGCAAGATCGCCGCCAAGTTCGAGGAGGCCGGCCTGCGCATCGTCGCGTCCAAGCGCATCCACCTGTCGCCCGCCCAGGCCGGCAAGTTCTACGAGGTCCACAAGGACCGTCCCTTCTATGGCGAGCTGGTCGAGTTCATGGCCTCCGAGCCGGTCGTCGTGCAGGTCCTGGAAGGCGAGAACGCCATTGCCAAGAACCGCGAAGTGATGGGCGCCACCAACCCGGCCAACGCCGACGAGGGCACCATCCGCAAGGAATTCGCGCTGTCCATGGGCGAGAACTCGGTCCACGGTTCGGACGCCGCCGACACCGCCAAGGAAGAGATCGCGTTCTTCTTCTCGGGCCTGGAACTGGTCGGCTGATCGGGTCCACCGTCCCTGACGTTTGAAAAGGGGCCCCCGGTGGCCCCTTTTTCTTTGCGCCGCCAACGGCTATGCCCATCTGCAACGCAATGATCACAGGGGGGACCGCCATGCGGGCATTCGTGTTTCCGGGGCAAGGCGCCCAGACCATCGGCATGGGCCGCGAACTGGCCGAAGCCTATCCGGCGGCACGCGCCGTCTTCGACGAGGTGGACGAGGCCTTGGGCGAGAGCCTGTCCGCGCTGATCTGGGAGGGGGACGCCGGCACCCTGACCCTGACGCAGAACGCCCAGCCCGCGCTGATGGCCACGTCGATCGCGGCGTTCCGCGCGATGGAGGCGGAGGGCCTGAGCATCGCGAATGCCGATTTCGTCGCGGGCCATTCACTGGGCGAATATTCGGCGCTGTGCGCGGCCGGGTCGCTGACGCTGGCCGACACCGCGCATCTGCTGCGCCTGCGCGGTCAGGCCATGCAGGAGGCCGTGCCGGTGGGCGTGGGCGCGATGGCCGCGATCCTGGGTCTGGACTTCGAGACCGTCGACCGCATCTGCCGCGAGATCGGGGGCGACGAGGTCGTGCAGGCCGCCAATGACAACGACCCTGCGCAGGTCGTGATCTCGGGGCACAAGGGGGCGGTCGAGGTCGCGGCCGAGGCGATGAAGGCCGCGGGCGCCAAGCGGGCGCTGATGCTGCCGGTGTCCGCGCCGTTCCATTCGGTGCTGATGCAGCCCGCCGCGGCGGTCATGGCCGATGCGCTGGCGGGCGTGGACATCCAGCCCCCCGCCGTGCCCTTGATCGCCAACGTGCGCGCCGAGGCCGTGACCGAGCCCGGCGCCATCCGCCGCCTGCTGGTCGAGCAGGTGACCGGGACCGTGCGCTGGCGCGAGTCGATCGCCACGATGGCCGAGGGCGGCGTCACCGAGTTTTGGGAGATCGGCGCGGGCAAGGCCCTGTCGGGAATGATCAAGCGGATCGCCAAGGACGTGACGGTGCGCAACGTGGGCACTCCTGCCGATGTGGCGGCGCTGAAGGGCTGACCGGCGGACCGGGGCGCCGCCCCGGACCCCGGGGGTATTTGGACAAAAAAGAAGAGGCTTGGGATGTTCGATCTGACGGGAAAGACCGCGCTGGTGACTGGCGCGTCGGGCGGGATCGGCGGCGCGATCGCCGAGGCGCTGCATGGGGCGGGAGCCACGGTTGCGCTGTCCGGGACCCGCGAGGCGCCGCTGCGCGCGCTGGCCGACCGACTGGGCGAGCGGGCGCATGTCGTGACCGCGAACCTGGGCGATGCGGAATCGGTCCTGGCGCTGCCGAAGGCCGCGGCCGAGGCGATGGGGTCGATCGACATCCTGGTCAACAATGCCGGAATCACGCGCGACAACCTGTTCATGCGCATGTCGGATGACGAATGGGCGCAGGTGCTGGACGTGAACCTGACCAGCACCTTCAAGCTGTCGCGCGCGGTGCTGCGCGGCATGATGAAGGCGCGGTGGGGGCGGATCGTCAACATCACCTCGGTCGTGGGGGCCACGGGCAATCCGGGGCAGGGCAACTATGCCGCCGCCAAGGCGGGCGTGGTCGGCATGTCGAAATCGCTGGCCTACGAGGTCGCCAGCCGCGGGATCACGGTGAACTGCGTGGCGCCCGGCTTTATCGAGACGCCGATGACCGACAAGCTGACCGACGACCAGAAGGGCAAGATCCTGACCCAGATCCCCGCCGGCCGCATGGGCAGCGCCGAGGAGATCGCCGCCGCGGTCCTGTACCTGTCCAGCCCCGAGGCCAGCTATGTCACCGGGGCCACGCTGCACGTCAACGGCGGCATGGCGATGGTCTGACCCGGCGTCCGCGGCCGGGATTGCGCGCACGAAACCGTGCGAAATCGGTTGCATGAGGGTTCATGGGTGCTATATCCCCGCCTTTAGCAGCAGGGGAACCGCCCTGTGCTGAACCGGACCGCGTGTCCGTGCAAAACTTGGGCGGATGCCCGCGAGAATGAGGATATGACATGAGCGATATCGCTGATCGCGTGAAGAAGATCGTGGTCGAGCATCTGGGTGTCGACGAGGACAAGGTGGTCGAATCCGCTTCGTTCATCGACGACCTGGGTGCCGACAGCCTCGACACCGTCGAGCTGGTCATGGCGTTCGAGGAAGAGTTCGGGATCGAGATCCCCGACGATGCCGCCGAAACCATCCAGACCGTCGGCGACGCGGTGACCTTCATCAAGGGCGCGGTCTGATCCACGCTTTTGGCCGCGCCCCGGTGCGGCAGGATTTGCGGCGCCCCCGAAAGGGAGGCGCCGTTTTTCATGGCCGGGTGGCGGATCAGCGTCCCAGCTTGGCGTGCACCTCGTCCAGGTCGACCTCGCCCAGGGGCATCTTGTTGTCCGGATCGTCGAAGTCGTAGCGGAACAGCCGGAAGTCGTCCTTGTAGATCTCCCAGATCAGGTGCCGCGACAGGTCGTCGAAATAATCGCTGACCTTATGCGCGCGCTTGGGGCCGTGGCCTTCGGATTCGTTGAACCGGGGCACCTGATCCAGATCGATCGCGACCTTGGTGTCGGCGGCGGCCAGCACCTTTGCCATGCCCTCGTTGAACGCCTCGGTGAAGAAGATCTGGTCGTAGCGCCCGCCGTTCACGATGAAGGTCGAGATGTGGCCCGACATGGCCGACCAGTGGATGTCTGGCTCCATCGGCTTGCGGAACCGGACGGTGTCGCGCGCGAACAGCAGAAAGCGGCGAAAGCTGGCGATCTGGTCGAATTCGAAGCCGTTGTCGGGGCTGCCCACGTCGATGCCGTAACGCTGGACCAGCTGCGGGACCAGGTTGCCGCGATAGCGGCGGCCGTTGCGCTGGATGCCCGCGATCTTGTCGAAGAACGACGACAGCAGCCGGGCATAGGGGTTGCGCACGCAGGTGAAGGTCACGCCCGAACGCGCCCGGACCGCGCGTTCGATCGGATCGTGGCTGTGGTCCTGGGCCCATTTGTGCAGCCCGTCGGTCGAATCGTGGATGTCCCCGTCGAAGAAGCGGCCGTGGTCGGAATGGAACATGATCTGGCCGATCGTCGAGCAGGCGCATTTCGGCACCACCCGATAGATCAGGCTTTCGCTTTCCGTCATCCAGACACCGGGGAAACCCATCGTGACATCCACTTCGCTTGCGATCAACGGGTCAGAGGCCCTGGCGTCGGGCCGTCCTGCTTGTCCCACCGACAAAAAAGGTTACACATTCAAACCAAAACCCGCAGACATATTCAACGCCTTACGTCAAACTGCACCTATTTGGCCCCGGGGGACCGTCCAGCGCATGGCACGCATCGCCTTCATCCTGCTGATGCACAAGGACCCGCAGGGTGTGATCGATCAGGCGCGGCGTCTGACGGCGACGGGGGATTACGTGTCGATCCATTTCGACAAGCGTGCCCCGCGGGCGATGTTCCAGCAGATCCGCGATGCGCTGGACGACCATCCCCGCGTGACCTTTGCGGCGCGTCGGCGCAGATGCGGATGGGGGGAATGGTCGCTGGTCGCCGCCACCCTGGAGGCTCTGCGCGCGGCCGAGACGGCGTTTCCCCAGGCCACACATTTCTACATGCTGTCGGGCGACTGCATGCCGATCAAGTCGGCGGAATTCGCGTACAATTATCTGGATGCCGAAGATTGCGACTACATCGAAAGCTTCGACTTCTTCAACAGCGACTGGATCAAGACCGGCCTGCGCAAGGAGCGGCTGATCTATCGCCACTGGTTCAACGAACGCAGCCACAAGGCGCTATTCTATGCCAGCCTGCAGCTGCAGCAGCGGCTTGGGCTGACGCGGCGGGTGCCCGACGACCTGCAGGTGATGATCGGGTCGCAATGGTGGTGCCTGCGCCGCCAGACGGTCGAGGCGATCCTGGACCTGATCCGCGCGCGCCCCGAGATCGTGCGCTTCTTCAGCACCACCTGGATCCCGGACGAGACGTTCTTTCAGACCTTGGTGGCCCATGTCGTGCCGCGCCAGCAGATCCGCACCCGCACGCTGACCTTCCTGATCTTCAGCGATTACGGGATGCCGATCAATTTCCACAACGACCATTACGACCTGCTGCTGCGCCAGGATTACCTGTTCGCCCGCAAGATAAGCCCCGAGGCGCAGGAACTGCGCGCCCGCCTTGGCGCGCTGTGGCAGGCCACGGGGCAGGATTTCACCATCTCGGCCGAGGGGCGGCGGCTGTTCAGCTTTCTGACCGGCCGCGGGCGCATCGGGCGCCGCTTTGCCCCGCGGTTCTGGGAGACGGACGGCAGTCTGGGCGCCGAACGCGTGGTCCAGATCGTGGTGGCCAAGAAATGGCACGTCGCCAAGCGGCTGACGGCGGCCATCCGCGCCGCTACGGACATTCCTGCGGTCGATTACGTGTTCAACGAACAGGACGCGCACCTGCCGGACATGGGCGGCGTGGCATCGACCGTGGACAAGCGCGAGCGTCACCGCCGCGCGCTGGTCAAGCTGATGTTCGAGCAGTTCGGCAGCGACCGGCTGGTGTTCTGCGTCGATCCGTCGGCGGTCAGCCTGATCGCCGATTTCGACGCCGACCGGGCGCAGACGCGGGTGCTGTTCGTGGACAGCCGGTTCGACGACGATTACGTCCGCGGTCATATGGGCAGGGTCGGCCTGGTCAGCCCGGACGCCCCGTCCGACATCGTCCACCGCCTGCTGCCCATCGTGCGCAACGACCTGCAGCACGAGGCGGACCGCCTTAGGGAGGCGGGGTTCCGCCATCTGGCGACCATTTCGGAATCCGCGGGGCCCGATCGCAACGCCGCGGCGCTGGCCGCGTTCCTTGGGGTGCCCGAGCCGCAGGCCCGCGCCCTGGCGGAGACGCCGCATCTTTTTGCCGACTGAAGGAAGACATTCATGGCCTATGACGACAGCAACATCTTTGCCCGCATCCTGCGCGGAGAGATCCCCAACGACACCGTGGCCGAGAATGATCACGCCCTGGCGTTCCGTGACATCGCGCCCAAGGCGCCCAGCCATGTCCTGGTGATCCCCAAGGGCCGCTATGTCGCCTTCGACGATTTCGCGGCCAACGCGTCCGAGGCCGAGATCGCGGGCTTCATGCGGCTGTGCGCCCAGGTCTGCGCGCTAGAGGGGGTGGGCCTGGATCGGGGCAACGGGTTCCGCGCCATCACCAATGCAGGCCATGACGGCGTGCAGGAGGTGCCCCATTTCCACCTGCACATCATGGGCGGGTCGATCATGGGGCCGATGATCGGGGCGCGCGGCTGATCTAGTCGCGGGTCAGTTCGACGAAGACGTCCTCCAGGTCGGGCTGTTCGGCGGCGACGTCCAGGATCGGCACGCCCGCGGCGCGCACCGCGTCCAGGATCTGGTCGGCGCGCAGCCGCGACGGGGGATAGGTGATCGCCAGCCGCCCGTCGGGCCGCGTCTCTGGGCGCGCGCCCGCGGGCAGGGGCGGGTGCGGTACCGCGCCGCCCGTGTCCAGCACCAGCGTCTTGCCGTCAGTACGCGACAGCAGGTCCTGGGTCGATTGACGCACCACCACCTGGCCGTGATTGATGATGGCGATCTCGTCGCACATCTGTTCGGCCTCCTCCAGGTAATGGGTGGTCAGGATGATGGTCATGCCCTGTTCGTTCAGGCGGCGGACATTCTTCCACAGCATCTCGCGCAGGGTGATGTCGACGCCCGCGGTGGGTTCGTCCAGGACCAGGATGTGCGGGCGATGGACCAGCGCCTTGGCCAGCAGCAGCCGCCGCTTCATCCCGCCTGACAGGTTCCTGGCATAGGCGTTGGCCTGGTCGGTCAGGCCCACCAGTGCCAGCAGCTCATCGGTCCAGCGTTCGGATTTCGGCACGCCGTAAAGGCCCGCCTGGACCTCCAGGCTGGCGCGGGGAGAAAAGAACGGGTCCATGTTCAGTTCCTGGGGCATGACCCCGATGGCGGCGCGCGACTGGCGCGGGTTCACGTCCTGGTCGAACCCCCAGATGGAAACCTTTCCGGCAGTCTTGTTCACCAGCCCCGCCAGGATGTTGATCATCGTCGACTTGCCCGCGCCGTTGGGGCCCAGAAGGCCGAAGATGCTGCCGGCGCGGATGGTCAGGTCGACACCCTTGAGCGCGTCCTTGGCCGGGGCGTTGCCTTGGGCGGCATAGGTCTTGCGAAGACCGGTGATCTGGATGGCGTCGGGCATGGGATGATCCTTGCAGAGCTTGCGAAGGCAGGCGGCGCTGCGCTAATGGGGTTAGACCAGATGATGCACGCCGCCACAAGAAGGCCAGCCATGACGCAGCACGTGACGCCCGAGACCCCCCTGTCGACCGAAACCGGGCCAGAGGCCACGACCCGCCCCGCCCCCGTGACCGAGGTGGTGACCCGCTGGCGCGTCAGCTGCGACGGCGATGATGCGGCGGGCCTGGGCCATCCGCGCGTCTGGCTGGCGATCAGCCCGGACATGGGGTTTGTCGATTGCGGTTATTGCGACAAGCGCTTTGTGATCGACCGCGATCACGCCCACGACGACCATTGACCCGCTGAGGATCGTCCCGACCCGCGTCGGTTTGCCGCCCCCATCGAGGGGGCCGTCAAACCGGGGCGGCCTTGCCGCCCGGCGCATCCCCGCGGGTCTTGCCCTTGCCCCGGCAGCGGTCCGAGCAGTAGCGGACATTGTCCCAATCGCGTTCCCATTTCTTGCGCCACGCGAAGGGCAGGCCGCAGGCCGCGCAGATCTTGGTCGGCAGGTCGGATTTGCGGCGCATCTTGGGCATGACGGTTTCCTGGGGGCATCGCGCTGGAAGATCGGTCCCGGTCGTGGCACAAGGCGGCCCTGACCAGCAAGGATAGGTGATCATGGGCGAGCGTTTCGGCAAGGGCTGTCATCTGCATCTGATCGACGGATCGGCCTTCATCTTCCGCGCCTATCACGCGCTGCCGCCCCTGACGCGCAAGTCGGACGGGCTGCCGGTGGGCGCGGTCGCGGGGTTCTGCAACATGCTGTGGCGCTATGTGCAGACCGATGACGGGCATACCGCGCCGACCCATGCGGCGGTGATCTTCGATCATTCCTCCAAAACCTTCCGCAACGAGATCTATCCCGCCTACAAGGCGCAGCGCCCCGAACCGCCCGAGGACCTGCGCCCGCAATTCCCGCTGACCCGCGACGCGACCCGCGCCTTCAACATCGCCTGCATCGAGACCGAGGGCTATGAGGCCGACGACATCATCGCGGCCATGGCCTGCGCGGCGCGCAATGCCGGCGGCACGGCCACGATCATCAGCAGCGACAAGGACCTGATGCAGCTGATCGGCGATGGCGTCGACATGCTGGACCCGATCAAGAACAAGCTGATCGGCCCCGACGAGGTCTTCGAGAAGTTCGGCGTCGGTCCCGACCGCGTCGTGGACGTGCAGGCGCTGGCGGGCGATGCGGTCGACAACGTGCCGGGTGCGCCGGGCATCGGCATCAAGACCGCGGCCCTCTTGATCCAGGAATACGGCGATCTGGAGACGCTGCTGTCGCGTGCCGAGGAGATCAAGCAGCCCAAGCGCCGTCAGACCCTGATCGAGCATGCAGACCAGATCCGCGTCAGCAAGCGCCTGGTCCAGCTGGATTGCGACACGCCGCTGGACGTGACGCTGGAATCGCTAGAGGTGAAGGCCCCCGATGCAGACCGCCTGCTGGCCTTCCTGTCCGAGATGGAGTTCCGCACGCTGACGAACCGCGTGGCGGAATCCCTGGGCGCCGAGGCCCCGGCCGTACAGGCGGCCCCCGCCAGCGAGGCGCCCGCGGCCCCTGATCAACCCGCCATCGACACCGGCGGCTATGAGACGGTGACCACGCCCGAGGCGCTGGACGCCTGGATCGCCGCGATCCGCGAGGCGGGGCAGGTCGCCATCGACACGGAAACCACGAGCCTGGACGAGATGCAGGCCGATCTGGTCGGCATCAGCCTGGCGGTCGCGCCGGGGCGGGCGTGTTACATCCCCCTGGGCCATGTCGCGGGGGGCGACGACCTGTTCGGCCAGTCCGCGCGGGTGGCGGGGCAGCTGGACCCCGCCGCCGTGCTGGCCGCGCTGAAGCCGGTGCTGGAGGATGCCGCGATCCTGAAGATCGGGCAGAACCTGAAATACGACTGGAAGATGCTGGCCCGCCACGGGGTCCAGATGGCCCCGATCGCCGACACGATGCTGATGTCCTATGCGCTGAACGCGGGCACGCACAATCACGGCATGGACGAGCTGGCCGAACGCTATCTGGGCCACAAGTGCATCTCCATCAAGGAGCTGATCGGTTCAGGCAAGAGCCAGATCCATTTCGGCCAGGTCGCCATCGACAAGGCCGCGCCCTATGCGGCGGAGGATGCTGATGTCACGCTGCGCCTGTTCCAGCATTTCGCGCCGATGCTGCCGGTGGAGAAGGTCTCGACCGTCTATCACACGCTGGAACGCCCGATGATTCCGGTCCTGGCCCAGATGGAGATGGCGGGCATCCGCATCGACACCGACGTGCTGAAGCGCATGTCGAACGCATTCGCGCAGAAGATGGCCGGGCTGGAGGATGAGATCCACGGGCTGGCGGGGCAGAGCTTCAACATCGGCAGCCCCAAGCAGCTGGCCGAGATCCTGTTCGACAAGATGGGACTGAGCGGCGGCAAGCAGGGCAAGACCGGGGCATTTTCCACCAGCGCCGACGTGCTGGAGGATCTGGCCGCCGAAGGCCACGACCTGCCCGCGCGGGTGCTGGACTGGCGCCAGATCAGCAAGCTGAAATCGACCTATACCGACGCGCTGCCCACCTATGTGAATGCCGAGACGGGGCGGGTCCATACCAGCTATTCGATCACCGGGGCGCAGACGGGGCGGCTGTCCTCGACCGAGCCGAACCTGCAGAACATCCCGATCCGGACCGAGGAGGGCCGCCGCATCCGCCAGGCCTTCATCGCACCCGAGGGGTTCAGGCTGGTGGCTCTGGACTATAGCCAGATCGAGCTGCGGATCCTGGCGCATGTGGCCGACATCCCGGCGCTGAAGCAAGCCTTCCGCGAGGGGATCGACATCCACGCCATGACCGCCAGCCAGATGTTCGGCGTCCCGGTCGAGGGGATGGACCCCATGATCCGCAGGCGCGCCAAGGCGATCAATTTCGGCGTGATCTACGGCATCTCGGGGTTCGGGCTGTCCAGGAACCTGCGCATCCCGCGGGCCGAGGCGCAGAGCTTCATCGACACCTATTTCGAACGCTTCCCCGAAATCCGCGCCTATATGGACAAGACCGTCGCCGACGCGAAGCAGGACGGATACGTCACAACGCTGTTCGGGCGGCGGATCAACACGCCGGGCATCAACACCTCAGGGCCTGCTGCCGGGGGCGCGCGGCGCGCGGCCATCAACGCGCCGATCCAGGGGGCTGCGGCCGACATCATCCGCCGCGCGATGATCCGCATGCCCGACGCGATCCGCGACCTGCCTGCGCGAATGCTGCTGCAGGTGCATGACGAACTGGTCTTCGAGGTGCGCGAGGATGCGGTGGACGACCTGATCGCCCGCGCCCGGACCATCATGGAGGCTGCGCCCGAACCGTCGGTGCGCCTGTCGGTGCCCCTGGTCGTGGATGCGGGGCAGGGGATGAACTGGGCCGAGGCGCACTGACACCACACCTCGCTCCTGCCGGCGCTTTGTGGCGGGCGAACGATTCGGTTCGCCTGTCGTTGCGCCGCGCACCCCATGGGCCTATCTTGGGGTCACCATGCGCCCCCCCGTTCCGACCCAGGTTCAACCGTCAAGCCCCCTGCAAGGCGGTGCGCGCTGCGGCGACTGCCCCATCCGCTATCGCGCCGTCTGTGCGCAATGCGAGGGCGACGAGCTGGCCCTGCTGGAACGGATGAAGTTCTATCGCAGCTTCGAGGCCGGCCAGCCGATCGTCTGGGAGGGCGACCGGATGGATTTCGTGGCCTCGGTCGTCAGCGGGGTGGCGACGCTGACCCGGACGCTGGAGGACGGGCGCGCCCAGATGGTGGGCCTGCTGCTGCCCAGCGATTTCCTGGGCCGGCCGGGGCGCGACACGGCCGCCTACAACGCCACCGCCGCGACGGGGCTGGTGCTGTGCTGTTTCCGGCGCGGGCCGTTCGACCAGTTGATGCAGCGCATCCCGCATCTGGCGCATCGCCTGCTGGAGATGACCCTGGACGAGCTGGACGCGGCGCGCGAATGGATGCTGCTTCTGGGCCGCAAGACGGCACGCGAGAAGATCGCCTCGTTCATCGCCATCATCGCGCGGCGGCAGGCGGCCTCGCAGAAGCGCCGCCCGGCGGGCCGCATCGTGCTGGAGCTGCCTTTGACGCGCGAGGCGATGGCCGCCTATCTGGGCCTGACCATCGAGACGGTCAGCCGCCAGATGACCGCCCTGCGCCGCGACGGCATCATCGAGATCGTGGGCAAGCGTGGCGTCACCCTGACCGATTACGCCCGGCTGATCGCCGAATCGGGCGGGACGGGCGACGACGGGGCGACCGCCTGAGGGCGGCGCTTTTCATCGCGTGCTCGCTCTGCTAAGCGGCAGCTTCCCGGTCGCAGCCTACCCGGGTCACAAAAACAAGGGTTCAAACATGCACACTGCACTTGTCTGCTCGGGCGGGCTGGATTCCGTCTCGCTTGCCCATGTCCTTGCGTCCCAGGGGCGCCTGTCGCGCATCGTCAGCTTTGATTACGGCCAGCGCCATCGCAAGGAGCTGGATTTTGCCGGCGCCTGCGCCCTGCGGCTGGGCGTGCCGTTCCACCTGGTCGACCTGTCGGGACTGGGCGCGGCGCTGTCGGGATCGGCGCTGACCGACGATCTGGCCGTGCCCGACGGCCATTACGCCGAAGAGACGATGCGCGTGACGGTGGTTCCCAACCGCAACGCGATCATGCTGACCGTGGCCTTCGGCATCGCTGCCGCCAATGGCGATGCGGCGGTGGCGGCCGCGGTCCACGGGGGCGATCACTTCATCTATCCCGATTGCCGGCCCGGTTTCACGGACGCCTTCGCCGCCATGCAGCGCGCGGCGCTGGAGGGGTATGCCGATGTCGTGCTGGACGTGCCCTTCGTTCACCGCACCAAGGCCGACATCGTAACGGCGGGCGCTGCCGCGGGCACGCCCTTTGCGCAGACCTGGTCCTGCTACAAGGGCGGGGCGCGCCATTGCGGACGCTGCGGCACCTGCGTGGAGCGGCGCGAGGCGTTCCACCTGGCGGGCGTGGCCGATCCGACCGACTACGACGATGCCGATTTCTGGCAGGCGGCGGTGGCCGCCCATGCCGCGGGGGGCGCGTGATGTTCCGCATCAGCAAGGAGTTCCATTTCAGCGCGTCGCACCGCCTGGACCATCTGGCGCCCGATCATCAATGCGCGCGGCTGCACGGGCACAACTATATCGTCGTGGTCGAATTGGCGGCGCCGGATCTGAATGCCGACGGCTTCGTGCGCGATTACCACGAACTGGCGGCGCTGAAGGCCTATGTCGACGGGACGTTCGACCACCGGCATCTGAACGAAGTGCTGGACGTGCCCTCGACCGCCGAGAACCTGGCGCGGCATTTCTTCGACTGGTGCCGGGCACGCTGGCCCGAGACCAGCGCCGTCAAGGTCAGCGAGACGCCCAAGACCTGGGCCGAGTACCGGCCATGAAACCCCTGCGCATCGCGGAAATCTTTGGCCCCACCATCCAGGGGGAGGGCGCCCTGATCGGACAGCCCACGGTCTTTGTCCGGGCAGGGGGGTGCGATTACCGCTGTTCGTGGTGCGATTCGATGCATGCGGTCGACAGCGCCTTTCGCGATAGCTGGGCCGCGATGCAGACCGCCGAGGTCTGGGCGCAGGTGCGCGCGCTGTCGGGCGGGCGGCCGCTGACGGTATCCATTTCCGGCGGCAATCCGGCCATCCAGGACTTTGGGCCGCTGATCGCGACGGGCCGGGCCGAGGGCTACGGCTTCGCGCTGGAGACGCAGGGATCGGTGGCGCGCGACTGGTTCGCGGACCTGACGCTGCTGGTGTTGAGCCCCAAGCCGCCCTCCAGCGGCGAGACGCCCGACCCGGCGGCCTTCGAGGCCTGTCTGGCGGCGGCGCAGGGCACGCGGACGGTGCTGAAGATCGTCGTCTTCGACGATGCCGATTATGCCTGGGCGCGCGATTGGGCGGGGCGGTATCCGGATCTGGACCTGGTTTTGCAGCCGGGGAACCCGGAGGTGGACCCGGACGTGCCCGTCGCGGCGCAGGATGTCGCGGACCGGCTGCTATGGCTGGTCGACAAGGTGATGGCGGACGGCTGGTTCCGACCCCGTCTGCTGCCGCAGCTGCATGTCCTGCTGTGGGGCAACCGGCGCGGCGTCTGAGTTGCGTTCCGCGACGGCGGGGGGACTGGCCGTCCCCCCGCACCCCCCTGCGCGCATCCCCGCAAGGCGGCGTACGTCTTCAACGCGCCAGGAAGACCGGCACGCGCGCCTGTTCCAGCATGTTGCGCGTCGCACCGCCCAGGATCGCCTCGCGCAGGCGGGAATGGCCATAGGCGCCCATCACCACCATGTTGGCATCGACCTCTATCGCGCGGCGGTTGATCTCGTCGCTGATGCGGGGGGCGGTGCGGGCCAGCACCGCGATCTGGGCGTGGACGCCGTGCCGCGTCAGCATCTGCGTCAGCGCCCCCCCCGGATCGGAGCGTTCCGGCCCGCTGCTGCGCGGATCGATGCAGGTGACCTCGACCATCTCGGCGGCGCGCAGCAGGGGCAGGGCGCGGCGGATGGCGGCCAGGGCCTCGGCGGACTGGTTCCAGGCGATCAGGATGCGGCGCGGCGCGGCAACCGGCTCGCAGCCCTGCGGCAGGACCAGGACGGGGCAGGCCCCCTCGAACAGCGCGGCCTCGGTGATCAGTTCGGCGTCGCCGGGCTGGCCCTTGGCATAGGGGCTGGCCAGGATCGCCAGGTCCGAGAACCGCGCCCGCAGGCCCACCAGCGATGCGATGCCCAGGGACTGGGTCACCGCGGCCTCGCAGGACCAGCGCAGGTCGTGGGACGCGGCCATGCGGTCGCGCACCTTGCGGTCCAGCGCATTGGCATCGGTCAGCGCGCTGTCGATCGCCTCCTGCCATCCATAGGATGTGCCGCCGGGAAAGAAGTACCCGGCCTGGCTGTGGTCTATGCCCAGGCAGAGGATATCCAGATGCGCGTCATGCGCCGCGGCAAGCGCCGCGGCATCGTCCAGCTGCGGCACCTGGAACGGGTGGCTGAGGACTGTCAGGATCGTCTTGTAGGCCATGATCGCCTCCTGTTGCGGATAAGCCATCGTAGCGGTGCGGAGCGGGCGGCGCCTTGATCCTGATCAAACCCCGCGCGATGCGCAGCAGCGAAGGGACGCCGTCAATCGTGCCGCGGGGATCCATCAGGACGCTTGTCACGGCCGCGCGTTGGCTCTGGTAGCGCGCCGGCCCTGGTCGCGGGCGATGCGGGGCGCAGCGCTGGCAGCACTGGAGGGGCGATGCAGGAGTGCCGCGTCATCACGGATCCTGCCGTTCCGACGACGGTGGCGGCATGGGCACAGACCTGCCGCCTGGTTCATGACCCCGGTCCAGGGCCGTTCCGCATGTCGCATGTGGCGGCAGGCCGGTCCGGACCCGGCGGATGACCCGGTCACAGACCCGAACGGGCCGCCCCGCCGCCGGGCTATGCGACCAGTTCGCCGTGCAGCGAGTTGCGCTGGCTGCCGATGATGCGCACGGGGCGCAGGTCACCGACCTGGACGCGGTCGGTGTCGACGAAGACGGAATGCAGATAGTCGGACTTGCCGATCATCTGGCCCGCCTCGCGGCCCGCCTTCTCGAACAGCACGTTGACGGTGCGACCGATCATGCCGTCCTGGACCGCATGCTGCTGACGGGTCAGCAGGGCTTGCAACTCCTGCAGGCGGGCGTCGGCCACGGCGGCGTCGACCTCGGGGCGGTCATAGGCGGGGGTGCCCGGACGCGGCGAATACTTGAAGCTGTAGGCCATGCCGAAGCCCACCTGTTCGATCAGGCGCAGGGTGTCGGCGTGATCCTGGTCCGTCTCTCCGGGAAAGCCGACGATGAAGTCGCTGGTCAGCAGGATGTCGGGACGCGCCGCGCGGATGCGGTCGATCAGGCGCAGATATTGGTCCGACGTGTGCTTTCGGTTCATCGCCTTGAGGATGCGGTCGCTGCCCGACTGCACGGGCAGGTGCAGATAGGGCATCAGGTGGGGCACGTCGCGATGCGCCTCGATCAGGTCATCTGCCATGTCGTTGGGATGGCTGGTGGTATAGCGGATCCGCAGCAGCCCGTCGATCTCGCCCAGGGCGCGGATCAGGGCGCCGAAACCGCCCGGGCCCCCATGCCAGCCGTTGACGTTCTGGCCCAGCAGGGTGATCTCGCGCACGCCGCGTCCGACCAGGTCGCGGGCCTCGGCCAGGATGCGTTCGGCGGGGCGGCTGACCTCGGCGCCGCGGGTATAGGGCACCACGCAGAAGGCGCAGAACTTGTCGCAGCCCTCCTGCACGGTCAGGAAGGCCGCGGGCGCGCGCCGCGTTGCGCGGGGGGCGGGCAGGTGGTCGAACTTGTCTTCTTCGGGGAAATCGGTGTCGATGGCGGGCGCCTCGCCGCGCACCATGGCGGGCAGGCGGTGATAGGTCTGCGGCCCGACGACCAGATCAACCAGCGGCATCCGGCGGATGATCTCGGCCCCCTCGGCCTGGGCCACGCAGCCCGCGACACCGACCTTCAGGTCGGGGCGCGCGGCCTTCAGGGGCTTCAGCCGGCCCAGGTCGCTATACAGCTTCTCGGCCGCCTTCTCGCGGATGTGGCAGGTGTTCAGCAGGACCATGTCGGCGTCCGACTGATCCTCGGTCAGGACATAGCCCTCGGCGCCCATCGCCTCGGCCATGCGCTGGCTGTCATAGACGTTCATCTGGCACCCGTAGGTCTTGATGAACAGTTTCTTCGCGGCCGGGTTATGGGCGGTCATGTCATGCCTGTTCCTGAAGGTCGCGCAGCGATACAGGAAATGCAGGCTTTTGGAAAGGCACGGGATGGAGAGCGACCTGACCACCATCCGCAACATCGGCCCCGCCACCGCGCAGGCGCTGATCGCGGCCGGCGTGCCGGACGCGGCGGCGCTGCGGGCGATGGGGGCGGACGCGGCCTATCGCGCCTTGATGGACGCCGGAGAGCGTCCGCATTTCATCGGATATTACGTGCTGCACATGGCGCTGCAGGGGCGGCCCTGGAACGACTGCAAGGGCGCCGAAAAGGCCGCCCTGCGCGCGCGGTTCGACGCGCTGGTGGCCGAGCGTCGCCCGATGACGGCGCTGGAGGCGGCGCTGGACCAGATCGGCCTGCGCCGCCCCTGACGGCCTACTGACCGGCGTTCTTGGTTTCGAACATCAGCCCCTTGGCGCTGCGCTCGGGAAAGCCCGGCCAATAGCTGTGGGTCGCATCTGGCGTGCCCGCGTCATCGACCGACCAGACCCCGTCCTCGGCATCGGGCACCAGGTCCAGGAAGGCGCCGCGATCCTCGCCCTTCAGGTGCTGGTCCAGGAAGGCCGTGGTGAAATGCTGCAGGACGTTGTTCATTCGCACGCTGTCCCAGACCGGATCGGCGTAATGGTCGAAGGGCGCGCGGCCCAGGGATTCCGAGAAGGCCCAGGCCTCGACCGGGGCGGGGATCGGGGCAGCGGCGTTGTGGTTGGCATGATCGAAGGTCAGAAGGTGCCGTGTCGCCGCGGTCGTCTGGTCGAAGATCTGCCGGATCGCGTCATAGATCGACACGTCGTCATCGCTGCCCGCGACCAGCAGCAGCGGCTTGGTCATGCCGGCCAGCCCGTCCGCGTCCCAGAACTCGTGCTGGCGGCCCCAGGGGGCGATGGCCACGATGGCCTTGACGCGCGGATCGACCAGGGCGGCGTGATCCTCGCTGCCCGCGGCCAGCCGGGACAGCAGCTTCTGCGGCGGGATGAAGCGTTCGGGCTCGGTCCGGTCGATGGCGGTCTGCGACAGGCCCGCGCCGCCAAAGATCATCGCGCCGTATCCGCCCATGGAATAGCCCACGACGGCCGCCGTGTCGGCATCGGTGATCGCGCCGATCTCGTCCTCCAGCCCGGCCATGCTGTCCAGCAGGAACCGCTGGTCCACCGCCCGGTTCACCAGGGTCGAGGCAAACGCCCCCATGTCGTCGTACGTGCTGTCGGGATGGTCTGCGGCGACAACGACGTATCCCTTGGAGGCCAAGTTCTCGGCCAGGTGGCTCATCAGATAGCGGTTGCCGGGATAGCCGTGCGACAGGATGACCAGCGGGAAAGACCCCTCGGCCGGCGCCGCGTCGCGGGCGGCGCTGCCGGACAGGGTGGTGGGCGTGACCCCGTCGCGCAGGATCGTGTCATAGGTGGTGCCGGGTTCGGTGCCGTCGGCCGCAGGATACCAGATCTCTGCCTGCAGGGTGCGTTCCGCGGTGGGGGGCGTGCCCGTGGCGGTGGTCGCGATCACGTCGATGCGGTCGGGGTCGGTGAAGCTGGCGGCGCGCACGCCGACCGGATGCGGGCCGCGCGCGGCCAGTTCCGGCGCGTCGGGGCGGATCAGGTCGATGCGGTTTTCGGACAGGGCGGGGGCGGCGCAGGCCAGGGTGGCGGCAGCGGCCAGCATCAGGTGTCTCATGGGGGCTCCTCCGGCGGTTCGGGCGAACTGTGCCCCGGTTGCACGATCTGCACAAGCGTCCCCCATTGAACGCCGCCCGGCGCCCGGCTAGCCTGCCCCCAAGATCCGGCAAGGAGACCGACCATGACCACCCCGCAAAGCTGGGAAGCACGCGCCGACGAATACTCGCTGTACGGCTTCACCGACCTGCCAAGCGTCCACAAGCGCGGCGCCGTCGTCCTGACCCATGGCGAGGGCCCCTATGTCGTCGACGTGAACGGCAACCGCTATCTGGACGCCAATTCGGGCCTGTGGAACATGGTCGCGGGCTTCGACCACAAGGGCCTGGCCCAGGCCGCCAAGGATCAGTACGACCGCTTTCCGGGCTATCACGCGTTCTTCGGGCGGATGTCCGACCAGACCGTGATGCTGTCCGAGAAGCTGGTCGAGGTGTCGCCGTTTTCGCGTGGCAAGGTGTTCTACACGAACTCGGGCTCTGAGGCGAACGACACCATGGTCAAGATGCTGTGGTTCATGCATGCCAGCGAGGGCAATCCGCAAAAGCGCAAGATCCTGACGCGCTGGAACGCCTATCACGGCGTGACCGCCGTGTCGGCCAGCATGACGGGCAAGCCCTATAACGAGGTGTTCGGCCTGCCTCTGCCGGGCTTCATCCACCTGACCTGCCCGCACTACTGGCGTTTCGGAGAGGAGGGAGAGACCGAGGCGGCGTTCACGCAGCGCCTGGCGCGCGAGCTGGACGAGACGATCCAGCGCGAGGGCGCGGACACCATCGCGGGCTTTTTCGCGGAACCCGTGCAGGGTGCGGGCGGGGTCATTCCGCCGTCCGAGGGGTATTTCCAGGCAATCCTGCCGGTGCTGAAAAAGCACGGCATCCCGATGATCGCGGACGAGGTGATCACCGGGTTCGGACGTACGGGCAACACCTGGGGGTCGGTGACCTATGATTTCGTCCCCGACGCGATCATCAGCTCCAAGAACCTGACGGCGGGGCTGTTCCCGATGGGCGCGGTGATCCTGGGGCCGGAACTGACCGACCGCCTGCAGGCCGCCATCGACAAGATCGAGGAGTTCCCGCACGGTTTCACCGCGTCGGGCCACCCGGTGGGCTGCGCGATCGCGCTGAAGGCCATCGACGTGGTGATGAACGAGGGGCTGGCGCAGAACGTCATCGACCTGGCTCCGCGCTTCGAGGACGGGTTGCGGCAGCTGGCGCAGAACCCGAATATCGGCGAATATCGCGGCGTGGGCTTCATGTGGGCGCTGGAGGCGGTGCGCGACAAGGCGACCAAGACGCCCTTCGAGGGGCATCTGTCGGTCAGCGAGCGGATTGCCAACACGTGCACCGACATGGGCCTGATCTGTCGCCCCCTGGGGCAGTCGATCGTGCTGTGCCCGCCCTTCATCCTGACGCCCGCGCAGATGGACGAGATGTTCGAGAAGCTGGACAAGGCCTTGGGCAAGGTCTTTGCCGAGCTGGCCTGAGCGAGGGGCGGGGATGGGTTTCGGAAAGATCGCCGGATGATACCCGCACGCTATGCCCCGATCCTGTTCGGCTTCTTCCTGTCGGGGCTGATGTCGTCGCTGGTGTCGGGGATCGCCACGGTCCGGGCGGTGGGTCTGTCCGACGGGGTCGCGGGGCTGTGGCTGGGGAACTGGCTGTCCAGCTGGGCGGTGGCCTTTCCGGCGGTGCTGGTGGTGGCCCCGGTGACGCGGCATCTGGTCGCGCGACTGACGCGGGCCTGACGACGACCCTGTCGGCGGTTGCGCATGGCGCGGGGTTCGCCTGCGGGTCGTAAGAACCTGTCCGGACGACCGTGCGCGGCGATCGCGCCCCGGGCCGCGGGCCCGTGCTATCGCGACAGCCGCATCGGTTGACCCGTGGTAACCTGCGGTCCATCCGCGGTCATGCGGATCGCGACGGCGCCGCTGCGGCGGAGGCGTGTCGGGTCCAGCAGCAGGCACCGTGGCGTGCCGTCGATGTCGACGGGTTCGGTCGCGACCACGATGCGATCGGGACGACAGGCGGCGGCGGCGCGGGCCCCCGACCCCTTTCCGGTCAGGTGCCAGACCTGCCAGCCGCCGGACAGGGCTGCCAGCCGGTCGCGGCGGTCGCCGGTCCAGGCGGGGCGGGCGGCGGCGGTTTCCTGGTCGGCCATGTCGCCGTCCTCCTGCAGCCAGGTCGAGACGACGAAGGCGCCGCCAGAGGGCTTCGAGATGGCGCGGCCCTCGGGGGTCATCAGGCCCACGGCCTCGCCCTCCGGCGCGATCAGCAGCAGCGGGCGGCGGGCAGTCATCCACTGCGCGGCGGTGGCGATCAGCAGCGTCATCGCCAGCACGAAGCCTGCCTGCGTCAGCACCCCACGCCGCGCCGCGGGGCGCCAGCAGAGGATGCCCAGCACCGCGCCAAAGCCAATCAGCGGCACCACGGCGGCGGGCGGCTTGGCCACACCGGTCACCGCCCCGCCCAGATCGGCCACGAATCGCGCGACCCACAGCATCCATTCCGTGCCGATGCCCATGACCCACAGGGCCGGCGCCTCCATGCCGACCAGGGCCAGGACGGCGCCGATGACGCCAGCGGGCATCACCAGCGTGCCCATGACCGGCACCGCCAGCAGGTTCGCCAGCAGACCGTATTGCGCCATGCGGTTGAAATGCGCCGCGGCGATGGGCGATGTCGCCACGGCGGCGATCAGCGACGACACGATCAGCATCGCCACCGGGCGCAGCCACCATGGCAGGCGCGGGGACACCCGCGCCCAGGGGCCATAGACCAGGATCAGGGCCACGGTGGCGGCAAAGCTCATCTGGAAGCCGGCGCTGACGACGGCCTCGGGCGAGTAGATCAGCACGATGGTCGCGGCCAGGGCGACCGTGCGCAGGGAAATTGCCCGCCTGTCGGCGATGATCGCGCCCAGCATGACGGCGACCATGATGAACGACCGTTCGGTCGCGACCCCGCCGCCGGACAGCCACAGATAGGCCGCCGCCGCCGCCAGCGCGATGCCGGCCGCCCATTTGTGCATCGGTCGCGCCAAGCCGATCCCCGCGCCCTGCACCCCCACCAGGACCATGCGCACCGCGCCATAGACGAAGGCCGCCAGCATTCCCATGTGCAGCCCCGAGATCGAGATGATGTGGTAGAGGTTCGAGGCGCGCATCACTTCGTTCGTCTCCTCGGCGATGCCGGAGCGGTCGCCGGTCATCAGGGCGGATGCCACGGCCCCGGCCTGTCCGCCGATGCGGTCCTGGATCGCGGCGCTGATCGACATGCGCGCCCGGTGCGCCCACCATACGCCCCCCTGCGGCGGCGCCACGGCCATGATCGGCGTGCGCGAATAGCCGACGGCGCCCAGGCCGTCGAACCATGCGAACATCCGAAAATCGAAGCTGCCCGGGGACGACGGGGCGGGGGGCGGGCCCAGATGCCCGGTCAGCATCACCCGCTGGCCCAGGGGCGGCAATGCGTCGTCGCCCATCAGCGACAGGCGCACCCGCGCGGGCGTGCGGTCGGGCGACAGGTCATGCAGCACGACCCCGTCCAGCGTCAGGCGCATCCGGTCGCGCCCCGACCGGTCGATCTGGATCACCCGCCCCTCGACCGGGCCGTAATAGCGCCATTCCAAGACCGGGGCCGCGACATGCGCGGCGCGGAACGCGACCAGGCCGGTGCCGGCGATCACGAAGGACAGCGCCAGCGCGGCCAGATGGACGGCATCGGCCTGCGGCCAGTCGATCCGGCCTCGGTCGGCCCAGAGGGGCGCGTGGCGTGCTATGGTCAGCGACAGCGCCAGCAGGCAGGCCATCACCGTCCAATGGGCCGCGCCGAACAGCGTCGGATGCAGGAACCACAGCCCGATCCCGGCGGACAGGCAGACCGGCACCCAGGGAAACAGTCCCGCGCGCAGCGCCGCGGCGGGGCGCGGGGCGGCCACAGGGCGGGTTGCGGTCTGGGGCAGGGGAGGCGCGACCGCACCCGATTGGGGCAACATCCTTGTCCTTTCGCGACCCGGTGACTATCACTTGGCCGCAAGATGGCACGGGGATGCTTACCAAAGCGTTAACGCCGTGCCGCGCCAGACCCTGCCCGAAGGCCGCCATGACCCAGATCGTTACCCGTTTTGCCCCCTCTCCCACCGGATACCTGCATGTGGGCGGCGCCCGGACGGCGCTGTTCAACTGGCTGTTCGCGCGGGGGCGGGGCGGCAAGTTCCTGTTGCGGATCGAGGATACCGACCGCGCCCGGTCAACCCCCGAGGCCACCGCGGCAATCCTGAAGGGCCTGACCTGGCTGGGCCTGGACTGGGACGGCGAACCCGTCAGCCAGTTCGAACGCAAGGACCGCCATGCCGAGGTCGCCCGCCAGATGCTGGAGCGGGGCTCGGCCTACAAGTGCTTCTCCACCACCGACGAGATCGCGGCCTGGCGCGAGGCGAACCCGCGCCAGCCCTTCCTCAGCCCCTGGCGCGATGCGACCGACCTGCCCGACGCGCCCCATGCGATCCGCCTCAGGGCGCCGCGCGACGGCGAGACGGTGATCGACGATCAGGTGCAGGGCGCGGTGCGCGTGGCCAACGACCAGCTGGACGACATGGTGCTGCTGCGCAGCGACGGCACGCCCACCTATATGCTGGCCGTGGTGGTGGACGATCACGACATGGGCGTGACCCATGTGATCCGGGGCGACGACCACCTGACCAACACCGCCCGCCAGATCCAGATCATCGACGCGATGGGCTGGCCGCGCCCGACCTATGCCCATATCCCGCTGATCCACGGAGAGGACGGCAAGAAGCTGTCCAAGCGTCACGGCGCTGTCGGCCTGCACGAATTCGCGGCCTTGGGCTATCCGCCGGCGGCGATGCGCAACTATCTGGCGCGGCTTGGCTGGAGCCATGGCGACGACGAGCTGTTCGACGATGCCCAGGCCCGCGCCTGGTTCGGGCTGGAGGGGATCGGGCGCGCGCCCGCGCGTCTGGACTTCAAGAAGCTTGAGCATGTCAGCGGGCACCATATCGGTCAAATGCAAGACGATCAGGTGCTGGCCGCGCTGGAGGATTATCTGCGCGAGACCGGCGCCCCCGCGCTGACCGCGACGCAACGTCAGCGCATCCTGGGCGCGATGGCGGCCTTGAAGGAAAAGGCGAAAACCCTGCCTGCGCTGCTGGACCAGGCGCGCTTCGCGATGATCGACCGGCCCGTCGCGGTCGACGAGAAGTCGGCCGAGGCGCTGGATACGGTATCCCGTGGTATGCTGAAATCATTGACTGCCGCAGTGCAGAATGCTAGCTGGAGCCGAGACGATCTGGAGGGGGCGGCCAAGGCGGTCGCAGAGCAGAACGGCGTCGGACTGGGCAAGATCGCGGGGCCGTTGCGCGCCGCCCTGGCCGGGACCAGCGCAACCCCCAGTGTGTTCGACATGATGACTGCGCTTGGCCGCGAGGAGACGCTGGCCCGGCTGCAGGACCAGACCGATTTGGCAGGCTGAAGCCTGCCCTTACATGCCAGGGCTGTCTGACGGGTTTACGCGGCGGACCGCCCGGCCTTAGCCGGAAGGACGCCTTCGCATGGCCGACAAGACCGCTAAACTGCATCTGAACGGGCAGGATTACGACCTGCCGATCCTGTCCCCGACCAAGGGGCCGGATGTCCTGGACATCCGCAAGCTCTATGGCCAGGCGGACGTCTTCACCTATGACCCCGGCTTTACCTCGACCGCCAGCTGCGATTCGACGATCACCTTCATCGACGGCGACAAGGGCGAGCTGTGGTATCGCGGCTATCCGATCGAGCAGCTGGCCGCCAAGTCCTGCTATCTGGAGGTCTGCTATCTGCTGCTGTACGGCGAGCTGCCGACCGAGGTGCAGATGGACGATTTCCGCGCCCGCGTCACGCGCCACACGATGGTGCACGAGCAGATGCACAACTTCTTCCGCGGCTTCCGTCGCGATGCGCATCCGATGGCGACCATGGTCGGCGTCGTGGGAGCCATGTCCGCCTTCTATCACGACTCGACCGACGTGAACGACGAATGGCAGCGCGAGGTCGCGGCGATCCGCCTGATCGCCAAGCTGCCCACGATCGCGGCGATGGCCTATAAATACTCGATCGGCCAGCCCTTCGTCTATCCGCAGAACGACCTGGATTACGCGTCGAACTTCCTGAACATGTGCTTTTCGGTCCCGGCCGAGAAATACGAGGTGAACCCGGCCCTGGCCCGCGCCATGGACCGCATCTTCACCCTGCATGCCGATCACGAGCAGAACGCGTCCACCTCGACCGTGCGCCTGGCGGGATCATCGGGGGCGAACCCGTTTGCCTGCATCGCGGCGGGCATCGCCTGCCTGTGGGGTCCCGCCCATGGCGGCGCCAACCAGGCCTGCCTGGAGATGCTGCGCGAGATCGGCACCGTCGACCGGATCCCGGAATACATCGCCAAGGCGAAGGACAAGTCCGACCCGTTCAAGCTGATGGGGTTCGGCCACCGGGTCTACAAGAACTTCGACCCGCGCGCGACGGTCATGAAGGAATCGGCCGACGAGGTCCTGGACCTGCTGGGCGTGGGCGACAACCCGACGCTGCAGGTCGCCAAGGAGCTGGAGAAGATCGCGCTGGAGGACGAGTACTTCATCGAGAAGAAGCTGTACCCCAACGTCGATTTCTATTCGGGCATCATCCTGGAGGCGATGGGCTTCCCCACGTCGATGTTCACGCCGATCTTCGCGCTGTCGCGCACGGTGGGCTGGATCGCGCAGTGGAAAGAGATGATCGGCGATCCGCAGAACAAGATCGGCCGTCCGCGCCAGCTGTATGTCGGCAGCGACCGCCGCGACTATGTGGACCTGAAGGCGCGCTGAGCGTCCTGGCAGGTCAGGCATGGGGGTCCCTTCGGGGGCCCCTTTTTCGTGGTTGCGCGGGGGGACGCGCGGTGGCAAGGGACCGGACATGAGCGAGATCGAACAGACAGGCGCCACCCGGCTGGCGCTGGTGACGGGGGCCTCTCGGGGGCTTGGGGCGGCGCTGGCCGAAGGGCTGGCGGCGCAGGGCTATCACGTGCTGGCGGTCGCGCGGACCGTGGGCGCGCTGGAGGAGCTGGACGACCGCATCCGTGCGGCCGGTGGCCAGGCGACACTGGCGCCGATGGACGTGACCGAACCCGAGGCGATGAAGCAGATGACCCAGGCCATCGCCGGCCGGTGGGGCGGGCTGGACCTGTGGGCGCATTGCGCGGTTCATGCGGCGCCGATGTCGCCGGCGCCCCATATCGAGGGGCGCGACTGGTCCAAGTCCATGCTGGTCAATGTCGAGGTCACCCGCGGCCTGATCGCCATGCTGGAGCCGCTGCTGCGCCAGCGCCGGGGAACGGCGCTGTTCTTTGACGATGCGCGGGGCGGGCAGAAGTTCTTTGGCGCCTATGGCGCGTCCAAGGCCGCGCAGATCGCGTTGGCGCGCAGCTGGCAGGCCGAGACGGTGCAGACCGGCCCGCGGGTGCTGATCGATTCGCCGGCGCCCATGCCGACCGCGGTCCGTGCGCGGTTCCATCCGGGCGAGGATCGCGGCGCGCTGGCACCGTGCAGGGACGAGGCGGCGCGCATCCTGTCGCTGTTGTGAGGTTTGCGTCCCGCGGCGGCGCGGGGGGCTGCCTGCCCCCCCGCACCCCCCGGATGTCACACCTGGCCGAGCGGTTCGGTCGCCTCCGTCAGCCAGTCCAGGTCCTGTCCCTGAAGATCGGGCGACAGGCTGATCCGAACCTGGGCGTGATAGGCGTCCAGCCAGGCGACATCGTCGGCCGACAGCGCGGCGCGGTCGATCAGGCGGCGGTCGATGGGGCATAGCGTCAGCGTGTCGAAGCCCAGCATCTGGCGGCCCGGTTCGGCATCGGCCTGGGTCACGACGATCAGATTCTCGATCCGGATGCCGAAGCTGCCTTCGCGGTAGTAGCCGGGCTCGTTCGACAGGATCATGCCGGGTTCCAGCGGCACGTCGCTGACGCGGCTGATCCGCGCCGGGCCTTCATGCACGCAAAGTGCCGCGCCGACGCCGTGGCCGGTGCCGTGATCGTAGTCCAGACCCTGCGACCACAGGAACTGACGCGCCAGGGCGTCCAGATGCCCCCCGGTCACGCCGGTCGGAAAGCGCGCCCGCGACAGGGCGATCATGCCGCGCAGCACTGCGGTGAAGGGCCCGACCGCGTCCGGGCGCGGATCGCCCAAGGGCACGGTGCGGGTGATATCGGTGGTGCCGTCGGCGTATTGGCCGCCGGAATCGATCAGCAGCAGGTCGCCCGCGGCCAGCCGACGGTTGGTCGCCTCGGTCACGCGGTAATGGACGATGGCGCCGTTCGGACCGGCGCCCATGATCGTGTCGAAGCTGATGTCGAGGATGCCCTGATCACGGCGCAGCCCCTCCAGTTGGCGGACCACGTCGATCTCGGACAGGGCGGCGGGGTCCTGACGGTCTAGCCATGCCAACAGGCGCACCATGGCCAGCCCGTCACGGTGATGGGCGCTGCGCATGCCCGAAAGCTCTGCCGCGTTCTTGCGGGCCTTGGGCAGGACGGCGGGGTCGGGGCCTGCGACGACGGTGGTGCCCGCGGTCTCCAGGATGCGGAACGCGGCCTCGGGCGCGGAGCCGGGATCGAGGCGCACGGGGCCTTCGAGGTCGGTCAGCGCCGCAGCCAGCGCATCATGCGGCAAAATGTGGACATGATTGCCCAGATGCGCCCGCAGGTCGGCGTCGAACTTGGCCGGGTCCGCGAACAGCGCCAGATCGCCGCTGTCCGACAGCACCGCAAAGGATTGCACCACCGGGTTCTTGGGCAGGTCGCTGCCGCGGATGTTCAGCAGCCAGGATATCGAATCGGGCAGCGTCAGCAGCGCCGCTGCCTGGCCCTGCGCCTTGAGATCGGTGGCCAGGCGGGCGCGTTTCTGCGCCGCGCTCTCTCCGGCGATGGCGTCGGGGTGGATGCGGGCAGGGCCCACGGGCGGGGCGGGGCGGTCGGGCCAGATCGCGTCGACCGGATTGTGGTCCAGCGCGATCAGGGCGATGCCGGTGTCGGTCAGCGCGCCCTCCATCCCGGCGATCTCCTTGCGGGTGTGCAGCCAAGGGTCGAAACCCACGCGCCCGCCCTGCGGCAAGGCCTCGGCCAGCCAGGCGGAGGGACGAGTCTCGGGCCAGGGCACCGGGGTGAAATGACCAAGGTCGATCTGGCTGCGCACCTGCACGCGATAGCGGCCGTCGATGAAGACGCCCGCCTGGTCAGCCGTCACGATCGCGAATCCTGCGCTGCCGGTGAACCCGGTCAGCCAGGCCAGTCGGGCGTCGGCATCGGCCACGTATTCGCCCTGATGCACATCGGCCCGCGGCACGATGACCGCGTCCAGCTGTTCGCGGGCCATCAACTGGCGGAGGGCGGTCAGGCGGGCGGCATGATCGCCACCGCCCGCCGGGTCGTCGAAGGTCTGAAAGCTCACAGCGCGATGGCCTCCATCACCTTGGGTTCGATCACGTTGACGCCGGACAGGGCGTCAATCAGCACCTGCGCCGACTGTTCCAGCAGGGGGAAGGTCTTGTAATGGCAGGGGATCACGGTCTTAAAGTCGAAATAGCGCTTGGCCGCATAGGCCGCGCGCGACATGTCCATGGTGAAATGCCCGCCCGCGCAAAGGATGCCGATGTCTGGCTTGTGCAGGTCGCCCATCCATTCCATGTCGGCCATGATGTCGGTGTCGCCCGAGACATAGATCACATGCCCGTCGCCCGCGATCATGTAACCCGATTCGTGGCCCGCATAGACAGGACCGTCCGGCCCGCTGATCGAGCTGGAATGCGTCGCGTTGACCATCGTCACCTGCGCGCCACCCAGATCGACCGTGCCGCCCTTGTTGAAGCCGATGCCCTCGATCTTGTCGGTCTTTTCCCAATGGCCGATCAGGTCGAAGATGCCCACGACGGGGATCTTCAGCTCCTTGGCAAGGGCCAGCGTGTCGCCGGTATGATCGCCATGGCCGTGGGTGATCAGGATATGCGTGGCGCCGTCGATGGCCTCGGCGCGCCGGTCGTCGGGAAAGACGGGGTTTCCGCTGAACCAAGGGTCGATCAGGATCACGGCCTGTTCGATCTGCAGACGAAAGCCGGAATGGCCAAGCCAGGTCAGTTTCATGGGGTCTCCTTCGCGCTGTCGCGGCAGGTTAGCGGCCGCGTCCGGTCGTGACCAGAACCCCCGGCGGGGTCAAAGGTTGCCGGTCGCGGGTGCCGCATCGTCCAGGCGAAGGCGCAGGCGTTCCCGCCCGCCCCAGGTCGACAGCTCCAGCTTGCCGGCCAGGTGGAACCGCCGCCCCTTGGCGCCGATCAGGCCGGGACCAAGCGGGCCGTCCATCGCGCCCCAGGCCACGGCCTCCATCGGGGGGCTGCCGGGGCTGCGGAACTGCAGGCGCAGGTGGCGGTCGCCCATGGTCGCGGCGCTGTCGATCAGCTGGTCGGAAAACGCAAAGCGCGGCGCGGGGGCGGCCTGCCCGAAGGGACCGGCATCCTCCAGCATGCGGTACATGGGCGCGGTGGCACCCGACGGCTCCAAGAGGCCCGAAATGCGCAGGTCGCCCGACCCGGTGCGGCCCGCCAGATCGCGGGCGATCAGTTCGGCCAAGCGGTCCATCGCGGCGGGGATCTTTGCCTCCTCGACGGTCAGGCCTGCGGCCATGGTGTGCCCGCCGCCCTTCAGCAGCAGACCCTCATGCGCCAGACGCTGGATCGCGCGGCCCAGATCGACGCCGGGGACCGACCGGGCGCTGCCCTTGCCGATGCCGTGATCGACCCCGATCACCACGGATGGCAGATCGGTCGCCTCCTTGACGCGGGCGGCGACGATGCCGACCACGCCCGGATGCCAGCCCGCGCCCGCGGCCCAGGACAGGCGCGCATCGCCCCGCGCCTCGACCTGGGACAGGGCCTCCAGGCGGACGGCGGCCTCGATCGCGCGGCGGTCGTTGTTCAGCGCGTCCAGCTGACGGGCCAGCTGATCGGCCTGCGACGCGTCGCGGCAGGACAGGCACAGTGCGCCCAGATCGGCGCGACCCACGCGCCCGCCCGCATTGATGCGCGGCCCCAGCAGAAAGCCCAGGTGGAACGCGCTTGGCGCGCCGTCCAGCCGGGCGATGTCGGACAGCGCGACCAGACCCGCCCGCTGCCTGCGCGCCATCACGGCCAGACCCTGGCGGACAAAGGCGCGGTTGACGCCGACCAGCGGCGCGACATCGGCGACCGTGGCCAGCGCGACCAGATCCAGCATCGCCATCAGGTCGGGCTGCGGCAGGCCCCGCTGGCGCAGCACGCGACCGGCCTGAACCAGCGTCAGGAACACCACGCCCGCGGCGCACAGATGGCCCAGGGCGCCGTCCTCGTCCATGCGGTTGGGGTTCACGACCGCCAGCGCGGGGGGCAGGGTCTCTCCGCCCAGGTGGTGGTCCAGGACGATCACGTCGCAGCCCGCAGCGGCGGCCAGCGCGTCATGGGACAGCGTCCCGCAGTCGACGCAGACGATCAGGTCATGCGCCGCCGCCAGCGCGGTCATGGCGGGGACGTTGGGGCCATAGCCCTCGTCGATCCGGTCGGGGATATAAAGCGTCGCCTGACGCCCGTGCTGGTGCAGCCAGTCGATCAGCAGGGCGGCCGACGATCCGCCGTCGACATCGTAATCGGCAAAGATCGCGATGCGCTGGCCGTTGACGGCGGCATCGACCAGCCGTTCGGCGGCGACGTCCATGTCGCGCAAGGTCAGCGGGTCGGGCAGCAGGTCGCGCAGCTTGGGCGTCAGGAACCCGGCCGCCTCGGCGGGCGGCACGCCGCGTTCGGCCAGCACGCGGGCCACCGGCAGGGGCAGGGCCGCCTGCTGGGCCAGCCCTTCGGCCAGCCGTTCCAGATCGGCGGGCGGTCCGATCCACCGCCGCCCGGTCAACGAGCTGTCGATGCCCAGAAATGCCGTCATGTGTCTTCTTTGTCCAAGGGCCCCGGGGTCGTCCCGGGACGGGACAGGGGGGCGCGGGGCCCCCCTTACCTCACTTCACCGGGTTGCGATAGGTCATGCGCCGCACCGATCCGGTCTTGGACCGCATCAGGATGGTCTCGGTCGTCAGGTATCCCGGCTCGCGCTTGACGCCGGCGACGATCGAGCCGTCGGTGACGCCGGTCGCGGCAAAGATCACGTCGTCGGTGACCAGGTCGTCGCGGGCATAGATGCGGTCCAGGTCAGTGATCCCGGCCTTCTTCGCGCGTCCGCGTTCGTCGTCGTTACGGAACATCAGGCGTCCCCATATCTGCCCGCCCATGCATTTCAGCGCGGCCGCGGCTAGGACGCCCTCGGGCGCGCCGCCCGAACCCATGTACATGTCGATGCCGGTCAGCTCGGCCTCGGCGCAGTGGATCACGCCGGCCACGTCGCCGTCGGTGATCAGGCGGATCGCGGCGCCGGTCTGGCGAACCTCGGCGATCATCTCCTCATGGCGCGGACGCTCCAGGATACAGACGGTGATGTCGCCGTCCTCGCAGCCGCGGGCGCGGGCCAGGGCGCGCACGCGTTCGGACGGGCTCATGTCCAGGCCGACGACGTCCTTGGGATAACCCGGCCCCACGGCCAGCTTGTCCATATAGACGTCGGGCGCGTGCAGCAGCGTGCCGCGCGGCGCCATCGCGATGACGGTCAGCGCGTTCGGCATGTCCTTGGCGGTCAGGGTGGTGCCTTCCAGCGGGTCCAGCGCGATGTCCACCTCGGGGCCCTCGCCGGTGCCGACCTCCTCGCCGATGAACAGCATCGGCGCCTCGTCGCGCTCGCCCTCGCCGATGACGACGACGCCCTTGATGTCCAGCATGTTCAGCTGGTCGCGCATCGCGTTCACCGCGGCCTGGTCGGCGGCCTTCTCGTCGCCGCGGCCGATCAGCCGGGCCGAGGCATGGGCCGCCGCCTCGCTGACGCGGGCCAGGCCCAGGGACAGCATCCTGTCGTTGAAATCCTTCGGCGCGGTCATGTCCCTCATCCCTTCGTGCTGCAGGTTGGGGGCTTTCTAGGGGGCGGGGCAGGGGGCAGCAAGCCTGACGGCGCTAACGGTCCGGGCTTTCCGACAGTTCCAGCGCCAGCGCGTGGATCCGCGGCACGATGTCGCCCAGGGTCGCATGGACCAGGCGGTGCTGCTGGATCCGCGTCAGTCCGGCAAAGGCCGGGCTGGCCATGCGAATGCGGAAATGGCTTTCGCCCCCGTCGCGAAAGCCTGCATGGCCGCGATGATCCTCGCTTTCGTCCAGCACCTGCAGGGTTGTGGGCTGCAGGGCTGCCAGCCGTTCGGTCATCTGGTCCGCGATCATCCGCATATCCTTTCCGTCAAGGGGTTTCATGTCCCGTCAGATAGCCTAAACTGCCCGCCTTGAGTCGCAAAGGTGCCCCAGGATGAGCAAGAACGACCCGTTCGGTTTCGACATTTCCGCCGCCAAGGACAAGAAGCGCAAGACCAAAGGGCGGCGCGGCATGTCGGGGGCGTTCGAGACCTCGACCCGCACCTGCGAGCGCGAGGGATGCGACGAGCCGGGCCAGTATCGCGCGCCCAAGAACCCGCGCAACCTGGACGACTATTTCTGGTTCTGCAAAGAGCATGTCCGCGACTACAACGCGAACTGGAACTACTTCCAAGGCCAGTCCGAGGAGGAGTTCCAGCAGTTCATCGACAATGCGACGGTCTGGGAACGCCCCACCAAGCCCTTCGGTCGCGCCGCGGCCGAGGACAAGTGGGCCCGCCACGGCGTCAGCGACCCGCTGGAGATCTTGGGCGCGAACGGCACCGCGCCGGAATCGCGCGCGCAGTCCAGCGCGCGCAAGCTGCCGCCCACTGAACGCCGCGCTCTGGACATCCTGGAGGCCAAGGATCACTGGACCCGCGCCGAGATCCGCAAGCAGTACAAGTCGCTGGTCAAGGACCTGCACCCCGACATGAACGGCGGCGACCGTTCCGACGAGGATCGCCTGTCCGAGGTGGTCTGGGCCTGGGATCAGATCAAGGAAAGCCGGTTCATCCGCGACTAGGGTCGCCAGGCGGACAGCGTCAGGCCGCGCGCCCTCGGCGGCGCGGCCACAGGGCCAGGCCCAGAACCAGCAGCAGCAGCGTCACGACCGGCACGTTCCCGACCGCCAGCCACGGCGTCGCGGGCAGCGCGCCGGGCAGCGCCGCGTCGATCTTGCCGGGCTGGTTCAGGGGCAGGCTGGCCAGGATGCGCCCGCGGGCGTCCACCACCGCGCTGACCCCCGTATTCGCGGCGCGCACCAGCGGCAGCCCCGTCTCGATCGCGCGCAGGCGGGCTTGGTCCAGATGCTGGTACGGGCCCGACAAGGTGCCGAACCATGCGTCGTTGGTGGCCTGCAGCAGCCAGCCGGGGCGCTGGTCCAGATGGCGCAGGTGCTGGGGAAAGATCGCCTCATAGCAGATCAGCGGCTGAAAGTCGGGGACGCCCGGCGCGGACATGATCTGCGGTCCGGGACCGGCGGAATAGCCGTTGCCCTGCCGCGCGGCAAAGGCGCCGATGCCCAGATGGGCCAGCGCGTCGCCCCAGGGGACGTATTCGCCGAACGGCACCAGATGGAACTTGTCATAGACCTGGGTGACCTCTCCGCCCGGCACGACGGTCGCAAGACTGTTGAAGAAGCGGCTGCCCTCGCGGCGCTGGATGCCCATGACCAAAGGCGCGCCCGCGGCCTGGGACATCATCGGCAGGACCGCGTCGGCATCCTCCAGCAGGAAGTTCACGGCCGTCTCGGGCCAGATGACCAGATCGCGGGGGCCGGGTTCGGCGGACAGGTCCAGCAGGCGCTGGAAGAAAACCGTGGACCATTCGGGGTCCCACTTCAGGTGCTGCGCCGCATCGGGCTGCACGATCCGCAGGGTCACGGGCCGGTCGGCGGGCATCGGTGCGGCCAGCCGCATCGTCCCCGCGATCCACGGGCCTGCCAGCAGGGCCGCGGCCAGGGCTGTCGCCATCACCGCGCGCCCGCGCAACAGGACCGGCACTGCGGCCAGCGCCATCGTCAGCGTGCCAAGGCCCAGGGCCCCGGTCCACGCGGCCATCTGGGCGACGGGCGTGTCGATCCATGCGTGGCCGATCTGGGCCCAGGGGAAGCCGGTGAAGATCCAGCCCCGCAGCCAGTCCGACAGGACCAGTGCCGCAGCGATCGCCGTGGCCTGCGCAGCGGGACCACGGGCCAGACGCGCGGCCGCGCCGGCCGGCACCGCCCAGAACAGGGCACCCCCAAGCGCCATCAGGATCAGCGCAAAGGGCGCCATCCAGCCGTGGCGGGCAATGTCGACCAGGAAGGGTTCGGTGATCCAGGACAGCGACAGGGCGAACCAGCCAAAGCCCGCGGCCAGCACGTGCCAGAACACGGCGGCGGCGGGCAGGGGGGACAGCCGCCAGATCAGCGCGGCCATCGCCAGCGGCGTCGCGGCCCAGATGCCCAGGGGTGCAAGGCCCAGGGCGGCGATCAGGCCCAGGGCCAGATCGGGCAGAAGACTGCGCAGGGGCGGACGGCCCCCGCGCAGTCGGGATAGCGGGCGAGGCGTGCCGCGCATCAGGCCTGCGCGTCAGCGTCCTTGGGCTGCGCGTCGGCGTCGGCCTTCTCGCGGCGGGTGCGCTTGGGCTTTTCCGGCGCGTCCGTCGCGGCATCGGCGGCGGGCGCATCGGCGGTCGCGGCCTTGCGGCGACGGGTGGGCTTGGGCGCATCGACCGAGGCTTCGGCGGGCGCCTCTGCCACATCGGTGGCGGGTTTGCGGCTGCGCGTCCGCTTGGGCTTGGGCGCTGTCTCCTCGACCGGCTCGGCGGCGGGGGCGTCGGTTTCGGCCGTCTCGGCCTTCTTGCGGCCGCGGGTGCGCTTGGGCTTGGGTTCCGCGGCGGGTTCGACCGCCGGTGCCTCTGCCTGAACGGGCGCTTCAGCCACGGGCTGCGCGTCCTGCACGGCATCGGCCGGTACGGTCTCGGGCTGCAGGGCCTCGGGCTGGGCTTCGACGGGGGCTTCGGTCGCCGTCTCGGCCTGCGCCTTGCCGCGACCGCGGCCGCGCGACCGGCGTGCGGGCTTGGGGGCGGGATCGGCGGCGGGGGCCTCTGCCACGGTCTCGGTCGGGGTGTCGTCCGACAGGCCGACGCTGCGCAGTTCGACCAGCATGAACTGGGGGATGTGATCGCCCATGCCCATCACCTGTGACCCGCGGTTGTCCTGATCGCGACCACGGCGTCCGTCGCGACGGTCATCCCGGCGGTCGTCACGACGATCCTCGCGGCGTTCGTCCTTGCGGGTCTCCTCGCGGCGCGGCTGCTCGGCGCGGGCTTCGGGTTCGGGGCGGGGTTCAGGCTGCACTTTGGGCTCCATGCGGGCCTCCGGTTCGGCTGCGGTCGCGACGGGTGCGGGGGGCGCTGCGGCTTCCGCCTCGGGGCGGGGTTCGTCGCGACGGCGGCGACGGCCGCGTTCGCGCGATCCGCCCTTGCGATCCTCCGTGGCGTTGCCTTCGGCCTTGCGGTCGTCGCGCGCAGGTGCGTCGCCACCGGCAAATCCTGCCGGCGCCTCGACCCGCGGCAGCGAGGATTTCAGCAACTGCTCGATCGCGGCCAGATACTTGTCGTCGGACGGCACGGCGATGCTGATCGAGGTGCCAAGACGGCCCGCGCGGCCGGTGCGCCCGATGCGGTGGACATAGTCCTCGGCGTGGCTGGGCAGGTCATAGTTGAAGACGTGGCTGACCGCCGGGATGTCCAGGCCGCGCGCCGCGACGTCGGACGCGATCAGCAGGCGCAGCTTGCCGTCGCGGAACGATTCCAGCGTGCGGGTCCGCTGGCTCTGGTCCAGGTCACCGTGAATCGGGGCCGCGTCGTATCCGTATTTCGCCAGCGACTTGGCGACGATGTCGACGTCCGTCTTGCGGTTGCAGAAGACGATGGCGTTGGTCAGCCCCTCGCCCTCGGCGTCGATCAGGGCGCGCAGCAGGTCGCGCTTCTGCTTGGCGGCCATGTCGCGGCGGGTGGGGGTTAGCTGGATCAGGCGCTGCGTGATCGTCTCGCTGGCCGAGGCCTGGCGCGCGACCTCGACCCGTTCGGGCGAGTGCAGGAAGGTGTTGGTGATCCGCTCGATCTCGGGGGCCATGGTGGCGCTGAAGAACAGCGTCTGGCGGGTGAAGGGCGTCAGCTGGAAGATGCGCTCGATATCGGGGATGAAGCCCATGTCCAGCATGCGGTCGGCCTCGTCGACGACCATGATCTGAACGCCGGTCAGCAGCAGCTTGCCACGCTCGACATGGTCCAGCAGGCGGCCCGGGGTGGCGATCAGCACGTCCACGCCGCGGTCGATCAGCTTGTCCTGTTCGCCGAAGCTGACGCCGCCGATCAGCAGCGCCTTGGTCAGGCGGGTGTGCTTGGCATAGGTGTCGAAATTCTCGGCCACCTGGGCGGCCAGTTCACGCGTGGGGCACAGCACAAGGCTGCGCGGCATGCGCGCGCGGGCCCGGCCACGGCCGAGCAGCGTGATCATCGGCAGGGTGAAGCTGGCGGTCTTGCCGGTTCCGGTCTGCGCGATCCCCAGCACGTCGCGGCCTTCCAGGGCGGGCGGGATCGCCCCCTGCTGGATGGGCGTCGGCGTCTCGTAGCCGGCTTCCAGCACGGCCTGCAGCACTTTGGGGTCCAGCTTCAGATCAGAGAACTTGGTCATTCGGGGCTTTCCATTAAGCCGCGCCCGTTCTGGCGCGATGCGTTCCAAGCCGCGCGCCCGTCTGGCGCAGTGGCGGCTAAGTTGGGACGCAAACACGGACGCCCCGCCTTGATGCCTGCCGGATGCAGGCCCGCATCGCGTAGACCAAAGGCGCTGCCGCGTCAATCTTTTGCGTCGTCCGTCCCGCCGGCGGGGCGGTGGCGCGGGGCTTTCGGTTGACCTCTCCCCGTCCGAAAGGGTAACCCCCGGGGGTCAATCAGGAAGCCCATGATGAACCTTTTCACCGATTTGCGCGGCGTCGTCGTCGAGGCGCTGGACCAGATGGCCGCCGCAGGAGAGCTGCCCGCAGGCCTGGATACCGCCAATGTCACGGTCGAACCGCCCCGCGACCCGGCGCATGGCGACATGGCAACCAATGCCGCGATGGTGCTGGCCAAGCCCGCCGGCATGAAGCCGCGCGAGATCGCCGACCGCCTGGCCGCGCGCCTGACCGACCCCCGCATCAGCGCGGCCGAGGTCGCGGGCCCCGGTTTCCTGAACCTGCGCCTGTCTCCGGTGGTCTGGCAGGGCGTGATCCGGTCGGCCCTGCAGGCCGGCACCGAATTCGGGCGGTCCGACCTTGGGGCGAATGCCAAGGTCAACGTCGAATTCGTCAGCGCCAACCCCACCGGTCCGATGCATGTGGGCCATGTCCGCGGCGCGGTCTTCGGCGATGCGCTGGCGCGGCTGCTGGCGTTTTCCGGCCATGACGTCACGCGCGAATACTATATCAATGACGGCGGCGCGCAGGTCGACGTGCTGGCCCGCTCGGCATACGAGCGCTATCGCGAGGCGAACGGGCTGGAGCCCGAGATCCGCGAGGGGCTGTATCCCGGCGACTATCTGATCCCCGTCGGAGAGGCGCTGAAGGCCAAGTACGGCGACAGCCTGCTGGACCGCCCCGAGGCCGAATGGCTGGAGGAGATCCGCGAATTCGCGACGCAGGCGATGATGGAGCAGATCCGCGGCGACCTGGCGATCCTGGGCGTCGAGATGGACGTCTATTCCAGCGAGAAGGCGCTGTACGGCACCGGGCGGATCGAGGATGCGATCGCGCGCCTGGACACGCAGGGCCTGATCTATCGCGGCGTGCTGGAGCCGCCGAAAGGCAAGCTGCCCGAGGACTGGGAGGCGCGCGAGCAGCTGCTGTTCCGGTCCAGCGCGCATGGCGACGACGTGGACCGGCCGATCCAGAAGTCGGACGGGGCCTGGACCTATTTCGCGCCCGACATCGCCTATCACTGGGACAAGATCGACCGCGGCTTCGATCAGTTGATCGACGTCTTCGGCGCCGATCACGGCGGCTATGTCAAGCGGATGAACGCGGCGGTCAAGGCGCTGTCGAACGGCCGCGTGCCGCTGGACGTCAAGCTGATCCAGCTGGTCAAGCTGTACAAGAACGGCGAGCCGTTCAAGATGTCCAAGCGCGCCGGCACCTTCGTAACCCTGCGCGACGTGGTCGAGGAGGCGGGGGCCGACGTCACGCGCTTCATCATGCTGACGCGCAAGAACGACGCGGCGCTGGATTTCGATTTTGCCCGCGTGCTGGAGCAGTCCAAGGACAACCCGGTCTGGTACGTCCAGTATGCCAGCGCCCGCGTCCATTCCGTGCTGCGCCGCGCGACCGAGGCCGGGATCGCGGTCGACGATTCGACCCTGGCGGATGCCGATCTGTCCGTCCTGTCCCACCCGGCCGAGCTGGAGCTGGCCCGCAAGGTCGCCGAATGGCCGCGCCTGGTCGAGAACGCGGCCCGCGCGCACGAGCCCCATCGCGTGGCGTTCTTCCTGTATGAACTGGCATCCGACCTGCATTCGCTGTGGAATCGCGGCAATGACGACATGTCGCTGCGATTCATCCAGGATGGCGACGCGGTCACAAGCCAAGGAAAAATTGCGCTGGTCCGGGCGGTTGGCGTTGTTATTTCATCTGGTCTCGCTATTCTGGGCGTCACTCCGGCGGAAGAAATGCGCTGACCGAATGCGTCGCCGTCGGGGAAGGCTGAGAGCAGGCAAAAGTTAATCCGGGGCAACCGGCGGGCAGGCGAACATGGCAGTGATGGACTTCCGCGAAGGCGGCTACGTTTTCTCGCGTCACAAGGTGAAGCGCGAATTCTCTTACGATCAGAACGGACAGCCGGCGGCAGCTGCCGGTCAGGCACAGCACCCCGGGCAGGCCGACGGCCTGCCGGCGCGGCTGGCGCGGGTGACCCATTACATGGGCGCGGTCGCATCGGTGGCGCTGATGGTCGGGTTGATGGCCTGGGGCTGGCAGCTGGTGTCGCGCGACGTGTCGGGCGTGCCCGTCATCCGCGCCGTCCAGGGCGAGGCCCGCACCACCGCCGAGGATCCGGGCGGTCAGCTGACCAACCATACCGGACTGGCCGTGAATTCGGTCGCCGGTGGGCAGGTCCTGTCGCCGACCGAGCAGGTCGCGATCGCGCCGGCGCCGGTGGACCTGTCCGCCGATGACGTCGCCATGGGAGAGTTGGGCGCCATCGCCCGCGAACCCTCGAACCCGTCGGAGACGCCGCTGACCTTCGCGGGCGAGCCCATCGTGCCGCTGTCCGACAGCGAGGCCCGCGCCCTGGCCGAGGCCGAGGCGGCCGCCGCCGCCGAACGCGCCCTGGCCGATCACGCCGTCAACCAGGCCGCGATCATCGACGCCCCCGCCAGCGAGGGTGCGGTGACCGAGGTCGTCACCGACGAGAACGGCCTTCCTGCACAGTCCGCAGCCATCGCCGAGGCGCTGGCCCAGGCCCAGGCCGAGGCGAACCCCGCCGTGGTCGTCGCATCGGCCCGCCCCACGCCGCGCCCCCGCGTGACGCAGGTTGCCGCGGCACCCGCACCCGTCGCC
>NZ_VDDD01000150.1 GCF_006151785.1 Paracoccus marcusii | reverse complement strand
CGGTGTCGTTCGATGCGGCGACGGCCTCGGCCGCGGCATCGGCAGCGATGGCGGCGGCGTCGGCGGCCGCGTCGGCTGCGGCATTGGCTGCATCCTGGCTGTCCGTCGCCTCTGTCGCGGGGGCATCGTCCGCGGTTTCCGCGGCTGTCTGTGCGGCGTCGGCGGCATCGTCGGCCAGGCGCGCAGCGTCGCCCGCGACGGTGTCGGGGGCCGCGGTCGGGGCCTCGGGGGCCTGGGCCATCTCAACGGGTTCGTCGGTGCGGCCTTGCATCAGGTATGACGCACCCCCCGCGGCCAGAACCAGAATCACGACGATGGGCAACAGTTTCGGCATCATGGACCCCTGATGTTCACGGCATTTGCACACTCTATGACACAGCCCCCCGCGCCGGAAAAGCGCCGCACCCCCCGATTGCCCCCGGATCGGGTCGCCGCAGGGCCGAATTGCGCCCCGTCCTGATCAATTCCGGTTGAATAATGACGCGGTTGCCCTTATTTTCCTGTCACTTCGCATTGGCCATAAAAGGAGCAACGCCATAGCCCGCCGCCCGCATAACGCACCGCCCCAACGTGACACCGGTCCCCGCACCAACGAACGCATCCGCGTGTCCGAAATCCGCCTGATCGGTCCCGAAGGGGAAAACATCGGCGTCGTGCCGCCGTCGGTCGGCATGCAGATGGCACAGGATGCCGGGCTGGATCTGGTCGAGATTTCGCCGAACGCGGCCCCCCCGGTCTGCAAGGTCATGGACCTCGGCAAGTACAAGTACGAGATGCAGAAACGCGAGGCCGAGGCCCGCAAGAAGCAGAAGGTCATCGAGGTCAAGGAGATCAAGTTCCGTCCGGGAACCGATACTCACGACTATGACGTCAAGATGCGCAGCGTGCTCAAGTTCCTGGAAGGCGGCGACAAGGTCAAGGTGACCCTGCGCTTTCGCGGCCGCGAGATGGCCCACCAGGATCTTGGCCTGGAACTGCTGCACCGCGTCCGCGACGACGTCGGAGAGGCCGGCAAGGTCGAGACCATGCCCAAGCTGGAAGGTCGCCAGATGGTGATGATGATCGCTCCGCGCTGATCCGTTCCGACTGCGACATGCTGAAAGGCCGTGCGGCATTGCCGCGCGGCCTTTTGCATTGCATGGATAGGGGCATGACCCACCAGCCCGTCCTGCGCGTGATGCGCCTTCCCGATGCCGACCCCACCCTTCCGCTGCCGTCCTATCAGACGGCGGGGGCGGCGGGGGCCGACCTGTGCGCCAACCTGGCCCCCGCGGACCGGCTGCAGGGGGTGACCCTGCAGCCGATGGGCCGCGCGCTGATCCCCACCGGGCTGGCGCTGGCCATCCCGCAGGGGTGGGAGGTCCAGGTCCGCCCCCGGTCCGGGCTGGCGCTCAAGCACGGCCTGACCCTGCCCAACAGCCCCGGCACCATCGACTGCGATTATCGCGGCCCCCTGGGGGTGATCGTGCTGAACCTTGGCGATGCGCCGTTCACCATCCGCCACGGCGACCGGATCGCCCAGATGGTCGTGGCCCCCGCGCCGCAGGCCCGGTTCGAACTGGTCGACGCGCTGGACGACACCGTGCGCGGGCAGGGCGGGTTCGGTTCCACCGGGGGGGCGGGGCTATGACCGGCGTCTTCCTGATCGTGATGCTGCTGATTTTGGGCCGGGTGCTGCATCTGCCACGCCAGGTGGTGCTGCTGATGGTGGGGATCCTGTGGGTTGGCATGCTGTCGCTGCAGGTGATCGCGCCGGGCAGCGGTGCCGCCGCCGCCCTTGGTGGCAGCGCGGCGGGCTGGCTGGTTCTGGGCGCGGTGGTGATGCTGGTCATCGGCTATCGCCGGCTGCTGGCGCGACTGCGCGTTCAGGCCACGCCCGCGCCCGCCCCCGTGACCCGCGATGCCGGGCTGTCGGACGCAGAGCTGGACCGCTATGCCCGCCATCTGGTCCTGCACCAGATCGGCGGTGCGGGTCAGATGCGGCTGAAGGACGCGCGGGTGCTGGTCGTCGGGGCAGGGGGGTTGGGCTCGCCCGTCTGCCTGTACCTGGCTGCAGCTGGGGTGGGGCGGATCACGCTGGCGGATGACGACACGGTCAGCCTGTCCAACCTGCAGCGCCAGGTGATCTTTCGCGACGATCTGCGCGGCGAACCCAAGGCCTATGCCGCGGCCGAGGCGATGCTGCGGCTGAACCCGCATCTGGACGTGACGCCCCTGATCCGCCGCATCACCGAAGGCGACAGCGACCTTATCGCGGGACATGATCTGGTCATCGACGGCACCGACAGTTTCGCGGGCCGCGCCGCGATCAACCGGGCCTGCGTGGCGGCGGGCGTGCCCCTGCTTTCGGGCGCCATCGGCCAGTGGGAGGGGCAGGTGACCCTTTTCGACCCGGCCCGCGGCGGGCCCTGCATGGCCTGCCTGTTCCCCGTGGCCCCCGAACGCGACGCCCCCTGCGCCGAGGCGGGCGTGGTCGGCGCGCTGCCCGGCGTGATCGGCAGCCTGATGGCGCTGGAGGCGATCAAGCACCTGACCGGCGCGGGACAGGGCCTGCGCGGCAGGATGATGCTGTTCGACGGCCTTTATGGCGAAACCCGGACGATCGCCTGCGCACAGGACCCGACCTGTCCGGTCTGCGGGGCGCAATCGGCGCTGGAACCCGGCGCGGCGCAACCCTAGGCTGCCTGTCGACGACAGGAGGTCTTGATGAACCCGCAACTGACCCGCTGGACCGGCCCCGAAGGCCTGCCGCGTTTCGACCTGATCCACGACACGGATTTCGCCCCCGCCTTTGACCAGGCGCTGGCCGCGGCCGAAGCCGCGAACGAGGCGATCGCCGCCAACCCCGACGCGCCCGACTTTGCCAACACCATCGCGGCGATGGAGACCGCGGACGAGGATCTGAACCGCGTCCTTTCGGTGTTCTACACCTTGGCCGGGGTCGATTCGAACGACGCGCGCCAGGCGCTGCAGCGTGATTTCGCCCCCAGGCTTGCCGAATACGGCAGCCGGATCAGCATGGATCCGCGTCTGTATGCCCGCGTGCGCGCCGTGGCGGCCGCCGCCGACGGCCTTTCGCCCGAGGATCGGCGCATCACCGAACTGGCGCTGCGCGACCTGACGCGGGCCGGGGCGGGCCTGGACGAGGCGGGCCGTGGCCGCATGGCCCAGATCCGCGCCCGGTTGGCCGTGCTGACCACCGAGTTCACCCAGAACGTGCTGACGGACGAACGTGATTATGTCCTGCCCGTGGCCGACGACGCCCTGGCGGGTCTGCCCGACTGGCTGGTCCGTGCCATGCGGGCGGCGGCGCGCGAGCGCGGCATGACGGGGCAGGTGGTGACGCTGAATCGATCGTTGATCGTGCCTTTCCTGGAACATGCGCAGGACCGCGCGCTGCGCGAGACGGCGTTCCGGGCCTGGACCGCACGGGGGTCGGGTTCGGGGGCAGGCGGCGCGGCGACCGACAACCTGCTGCTGGTCTCCGAGATCCTGGCCCTGCGCCATGAGCGCGCGCAGCTGTTGGGCTATGCCGATTTCGCCAGTTACAAGCTGGAGACGCAGATGGCGGCGACGCCCGACCGCGTGCGCGACCTGCTGTCCCAGGTCTGGACCGCGGCGCGCGCCCGCGCGCTGTCCGATCAGCAGGTGCTGGCCCAAATGCTGCACGAGGACGGCGTCAACGGTCCTCTGGAGGCTTGGGACTGGCGCCTCTATGCCGAACGGCATCGCGCCCGCGCGCATGATTTCGACGCCGATGACGTGGCCCCCTATCTGACGCTGGACGCGATGCTGGGTGCTGTCTTCGACGTCGCGCATCGCCTGTTCGGCCTGGAGTTCCAGCCGCTGGAGGCGCCGCTCTGGGCGCCCGACGTGCGCGCCTGGCGGATCACCCGCGACGGTCAGCTGATGGCCGTCTTTGTGGGCGACTATTTCGCGCGGCCGTCCAAGCGGTCGGGGGCGTGGTGTTCGGCCTTGCAGATGCAGCACAAGATCGGTGACGGTCAGAGGCCGATCGTGGTCAACGTCTGCAACTTCACCCCGCCGGACCAGCCGGGTGGGCCGGCCTTCCTGTCCTGGGACGATGCGCGCACGCTGTTCCACGAATTCGGCCACGCGACGCATCACATCCTGTCGGACGTGACTTGGCCCTCGATCTCGGGGACCTCGGTTGCGCAGGATTTCGTGGAGCTGCCCAGCCAGCTCTATGAACACTGGCTGGAGCAGCCCGCGGTGCTGGATGCCCATGCGCGCCACCATGAGACCGGTGATGTCCTGCCCGCCGATCTGCGCGACCGGATGCTGGCGGCGGGCAAGGCCGGGGCAGGGTTCTCGACCGTGGAATATCTGGAGAGCGCGCTGGTGGACCTGGCCTTCCATGAGGGTGCGCCGGCATCCGACCCGATGGCACGGCAGGCCGAGGTGCTGACGGGGCTGGAGGCGCCGGACGCCATCCCCATGCGTCATGCGACGCCGCATTTCGCGCATGTCTTTGCTGGCGACAGCTATGCGGCGGGCTATTATAGCTACATGTGGTCCGAGGTGATGGACGCGGATGCCTTTGCGGCCTTCGCCGAGACGGGCGACATCTTCGACCCCGCAACGGCGCGGCGGCTGGAAGAGACGATCCTGTCCAAGGGCGGGTCGGCCCCGGCGGATCAGCTGTGGATGGCCTTTCGGGGCCGCATGCCGGGCGTCGATGCCCTGCTGAAAGGGCGCGGGCTGGACTGAGGCCCGCGCGACAGGAAGAAGGAGAAGACCCATGACCCCCATCCTGCCCGCCGCCCTGATGGCGGCGCTGGCCCTCGCGGCCTGCAAGACCGAGACCGGCGGCGGCGCCGTGCCGCCCCCCGCACAGGGCGGCGCTGCGCTGGTCGACGGGACCTATGATCTGCGGGCCGAGGCCTGCGGGGATCCGGCCTCGGAGACGCGGCTGACGCTGGCGGGGGAAAGCTGGCGGTTCTACGAGGCACGCTGCACGCGCAGTGCTGTGGGGGCGGACGGGGCGATGACGCTGAGCTGTTCCAGCGAGGGCATGACGGACACGCGTGCCGTCAGCGCCACGATGGAGGGGGCGGTGCTGCGCCTGACTGATGCGGGCGGCACGCGCCTTTACCAGCGCTGCGACGGTTGAGGGTGTGACGGGCCGGGGCGGGGGTGCCGACCGATGGTCGGCGTGCTGCCGCCCGGGCCTGAGGCGCCGCTGACGCGGCGCGGTCGTGCGGTGCCGGGGCGGCGTCCCCCGGCCCTGCGGCTCATTCGATCTCGACCAGGAGGTCTTTGGCGTCGATCTGCTGGCCGGGGCCGACATGCAGCGCCTTGATGGTGCCGTCGCGGTCGGCGTGCAGGCCGGTCTCCATCTTCATCGCCTCGATCGTCAGCAGCAGATCGCCCTGCTTGACTTGAGCGCCCTGGGCGACGCCGACGGACGCCACGACGCCCGGCATCGGCGCGCCCACATGGCCGGGGTTCGCGGCATCGGCCTTGGGGCGCGCAGCCTGCGCACCGGTGGCGGAGCGGTTCGGAACGCGGACCTGACGCGGTTGGCCGTTCAGTTCGAAGAAGACCTTCATCTGGCCGGTCTCGTCGGTCTCTCCCAGGGTCAGAAGGCGGACCTCCAGCGTCTTGCCCGGGTCGATCTCGACGCTGATCTCGTCGCCCGGCTCCATGCCGTAGAAGAAGGTTCGGGTCGGCAGGGTGCGCACCGGGCCATAGGTCTCATGGCGCTGCATGTAGTCGGTGAAGACCTTGGGATACATCAGGTATCCGTTCAGATCCTCATCGTCGATGGTCTTGCCGTCCAGCATCTCCGACAGTTTGGCACGCTCGGCCTCAAGGTCGACGGGCTCCAGATGGGCACCGGGGCGGTCGGTGATCGGGGTCTCTCCCTTGAGCACCTTGGCCTGGATCGCCCGCGGCCAGCCACCGGGGGGCTGGCCCAGGTTGCCGCGCATCATGTCCACCACCGAATCGGGGAAGGACATGTCGCGGTCGGGGTTCATGACGTACTCGGGGGGCAGGTTCTGGGACACCATCATCAGCGCCATGTCGCCCACGACCTTGGACGACGGCGTGACCTTGACGATGTCGCCGAACATCCGGTTCACGTCGGCATAGGCCTGTGCGACCTCGTGCCAGCGATCCTCCAGACCCATGCTGCGGGCCTGCGATTTCAGGTTGGTGAACTGCCCGCCGGGCATCTCGTGCAGATAGACCTCGGAGGCGGGGGACTGCAGGCCCGATTCGAACGCGGCATAGCTTTCGCGCACGCGTTCCCAATAGTTGCTGATGGCGCGGACGGCGCCGATATCCAGGCCGGTGTCGCGATCGGTCTGGGCCAACGCCTCGACCACGGACCCCAAGGTCGGCTGGCTGGTGTTGCCCGACAGCGCGTCCATCGCGCAATCGACGGCATCGACGCCCGCATCGGCGGCGGCCAGGATCGTGGCACCGCCCATGCCGCTGGTGTCGTGGGTGTGGAAGTGGATCGGCAGGCCGACCTCCTCCTTCAGGGCCTTGATCAGGATGCGGGCGGCGGGCGGCTTCAGCAGGCCCGCCATGTCCTTCAGGCCCAGCACATGCGCGCCCGCGGCCTTCAGTTCCTGCGCGGTTTTCACGTAATACTGCAGGTCGTATTTGGACCGGTCGGGGTCCAGCATGTTGCCGGTATAGCAGACCGTGCCTTCGCAGATCTTGCCCGACTCGATCACGGCGTCCATCGCGACGCGCATGTTCTCGACCCAGTTCAGGCTGTCGAAGACGCGGAACACATCGACCCCGGTCTCGGCGGCCTGCTTCACGAAGAACTGCACCACGTTGTCGGGATAGTTGGTGTAACCCACCCCATTCGACGCGCGCAGCAGCATCTGCGTCATCAGGTTGGGCATCTGCGCACGGATGTCGCGCAGGCGCTGCCAGGGGCATTCCTGCAGGAAGCGGTAGGCCACGTCGAAGGTCGCGCCCCCCCAGCATTCCACGCTGAACAGCTGCGGCAGGTTCGCGGCATAGCTGGGCGCCACGCGGATCATGTCGATCGACCGCATCCGTGTCGCCAGCAGCGACTGATGCCCATCGCGCATCGTGGTGTCGGTGATCAGCAGCTGGGTCTGGGCGGCCATCCAGTCGGCCACGGCCTGGGCGCCCTGGGTCTCCAGCAGCTGGCGGGTGCCGGGCGCGGGGGCGGCCTTTGGGGCGGGCGGGACCGGCGCGCGGGCCTGGGCCGG
>NZ_VDDD01000149.1 GCF_006151785.1 Paracoccus marcusii | reverse complement strand
CCCTCGTGATGAAGATCAGCAGACAGCAAAAACAGAGCTTACGTCAGTGCCCAGCTTTCGGGGGGGCAACTCAATCCGTGCGCTCGCGGCGATCCCGGATACTTCGATATCCGGACGGCGCGTCGCACGAGAGCAATCGGCTCGAATCGAGCGTCAAGGGAAGCTTGGAACGATTGTCTCATACAACGGCACCGAACTAACATCGACCGCCATCCTGCGGTGGTGTTCCCAGCATCGGATCGAGTGGCACTGCATCGCGCCGGGAAAGCCGATGCAAAACGGCTTCGTCGAGAGTTTCAACGGTCGGATGCGCGATGAGCTGCTCAATGATACCATGTTCCGCGACCTGGCTCATGCGCCTGTTGTGATCGCTGACCGGGCCGCCGACTACAACACCGAGCGCCCGCATTCGGCCTCGGATTACCAGACCCCGCCTGACTACGCGCTGGCCGTCACCACCGCAATCGCCCGCCCCGCTGCGCGAGATGAAAGCTCCGCGCGTCGAGCGATTGCTCAACCCGGCAGGTCATTGCGACCCACCCTACTAATCATTTTCCAGCGGTCAGATCGGTCGACCTCAGCAATGCGACAAACCGAGAAAGCGTCGACCGGACGGCGCGTGCATGAAATTGGTCGGGCCGTGTGCGGGCCGCTAGCTTCGGTCCGATGATCCAGTAGACCCTCACAAACAAGCGACCGGCCCCCGTCTTGATCAGGTGGTTGTCGCGGAACGCGCGCAACGCAACGACGTCGGGATGCCAGGGATTTCCATAGGCGGACGTTGCGACGAAACAGGCGCCGCCAGAGGCGGATTCCTCATCCTGATCTGCGTAGGGATCGTCCGGGTCGGGGGTGTGGGGATCGTCGGCAACCGGCGGAACGTAGGGCAGGTCGTCTTCGTCGACCGGTCGGACGGGCAGGTCGTCGTCCGGAAGACCCTCGTCATCCTCTCGCAGTTCCAGACGAGCCATCGTCGCTTCCAGCTCGTCGAAGTAGATCGACGTACCCTGCTGGTCCGGCTGATCGAAGTGTCCCTCCCCCTGGCGAAAGACCTCGACAACTTGGTCATGCGTCAGCCCGTTCAGATAACTGTCCGTCACCTCGACGATCCGATCATGGTCCATGAAATCAAGGACCTGTTCGTGAAGCATGTCGATCCGCTCGGCCTGACCGGCAAGAATGACCTGGCTTCCGTCGGGGAGCCCAACCACGATGTCGCTGTCGATCACCTGCGATGCGTCGCGAAGTGCCCCCGCATCGGCGAAGGCTCCGCCAAAGCCGATATGGTCCAGGGTCGAAAAATCCAGGACGGACGCATCGCCGCCATTGCCGACCAGGAACAGGTTTCGTCCGCCGCCGCCTTCAAGGACGCTGTGATCCCGCGGGTCGTCGCTGCTGGCCACGATCATGTCGTCGCCGTCGCCGCCTGTCACGGTGTCGTCGCCGCCATCCGCGAAGATCACGTCGCCCTGATCCGATGCCACAAGAACGTCGTCCCCCCTGCCGCCGGACAGGACATTTTTGCCGCCGCCCCCTTCTATCGTATCATCGCCGACATGGCCGCGCAGGATGTCGTGACCCAGCCCGCCGACGATCAGGTCGTCGACCATCCCGGTGGCCGGATCGGTGACGTTATGCGCCCCCTCGATGACCAGGTCGCGGCGAGGATCGGAGACCACGACGACCAGCATTTCTCCCGGTCTCAGATCGTGGCGATCCTGAACGCCGGGGCCGGAAACGACGTTCATGTCGGCCCGCGCGTCGGCAATGCCGTTCGCGCCCGTCACCGTGCGTGCAGATTCGTCGAACCAAGGTGAATGCGGCGAATCCGCAGGCGTCAGCGTCCGGACAGAGACGTGCATCCCGTCAGCGATGCCCCCAAGATCGACCCTGCCCGACCCGTTGGTCGGATTGTGCAGGAAGACGATCTTCTGGTTGTCATCCGCGAAACCGGAGGCGCCGATCCCGTCGGTCACAGCGATGTCCTGCAGGGCATTGGCATCGGTCATGGTGGTCTTTCCGACCAGATGGCTTTGCGCGATGTCGTAGATCTGCCCCATCGGCGTTGCGATCGCGACGATCTGTCCGCCGTCGCTCTCCGCCGTGGGAAACCGGGTGTCATAGAACTTGTTCGACAACCAGTCATAGGTGATGCCCCAATGGTCGATCGAATCAACGCCAAGATCCACCGCCTTTGAGAACGCGTCGATCCACGCCGCACCTTGGTCGATGCCGACGGCCGTGTTCGCGCCGATGTTGAATTCCGAGAGCGAGAACTTCAGATCGCTGGAGAACCCCTCGAACCGCTCAAAGACCTCCATCGGGCGGATCGCCCAGTTCAGGTTCTGGGTGATCGTGCTGGCATCCGGGTAGCTGTGCTGAAAGACCGTGTCGATCATTCCGCGATGTTCCAGCGAGATCTTGGAGATGATGTCCGTGGACTCCTGCGGCCCGTCCGCGGTCCATCTGCTGTCCGCGCCCTGCGTCGCGCGCCACTGGACCCCTGCCTGAACGCCCAGGCCTGGGGCATGCCAGTCGGACATGTCGTCCGACAGCCGTTCGATCATGTCGTTGAGCTTGGGGATCTGCGCATTGGCGATCGCGCCGTATTGATGGCCCGTCAGGCTGCCCCAGGCCTTGCTGCCCCAGTATTCGTTGCCGATTTCCAGGTCCCTGACCACGGCGTCGGGAAACGCCTTCAACGCCGTCTCCAGCCTGTCGACATAGCGGTCGAACCCCGAGTGATCGAAGACGCCCCCCTGCTTGTCATAGAACTGGAAGGTCGGCACGACCACGGTCATCGCCTTGCCGGTCAAGGACGCATATTCCAACGCTTCGTTGATGGTCATGACATAGTTTTCGCTGCCGGGTTCGATCGGATCGCCGAACATCCGCGCCAGTCCGCCATTCGCCCAGGTCTGATCCTCGGTCACGCCGCCGCCGGGATAGCGAAACCCCGAGAAGTCGATTTCCTTGAGGGTTTCGGCAAAGGGCTGGCCATCCTTCAGACTGTCCCGCGTCAAGATGATGTTCGCGCCGAAATGAGCGTCCGTGATGAGTGACAAGGCGGTCTCCTTCAAGCCTGACCTGCGCTTGTTGCCGAAGGAGTGCCTGTCGACGCGCATGCGCCGATCCGCGTGGTCTGATGCGTCGGCCCGATCGACGCTATGCAAGAGCCCTTGATAAACCGTGAAGACGCAGCGGATTTCGACATGGCATCAGACTTGCGACCTAGGCCTACATCGCAGTGGCCGCTGCTGAGCATTGCCCAACCTGTACGCTAACTCGGCCCCGCACCTTTCGCTGAAACCTGACGATGACGCATTCCATCATCGTAGCCTTTTGAAATTATGAGTATTCTTGGAATTCAAGCAGCTTTCGGCCGCTTTGCGATGAATGGGGCGCGCAAAATAGGTGCCGCTGCTGTGCGTCCGCGCCGGCGCTGTATCCAGAAGGTTGTTCCGAATGAATCTATGGTGCGAGGATTCAGCGTCGCGAATGCTGGTGACAGCCATAGTTCTTCAGAACAAACCAACACTTTGTGCGAGACAGCGCTTCGCCCAAAAGCTGCGCCTAAAGATGCGCCTGATATGGCATCGCGAAGGCGCATCCGCGACGCCGCACCGTTACACGCTCTGGCCTGCATCCACGCCCGCGCCTGCTGTGCTATCAAGCAGGGAAATACCCAACTGCAACGCGGCACCGATGGCCTTGGTCAGAACGACGTCAGGCGCGCCCGCGAACTGACATTCCTTCACCACGGGTGCGTCCCTGCGAAGGCAGGCCGCAATGCAGACATATCCCGCCGGCTTACCCTGATCGTCGTCCGGACCGCCCACGCCGGTGATCGCCAGCGCCAGCCCGGCGCCGGGGGCCGCATCCAGCGCACCTGTGGCCATCTGCCGGGCCACCTGCGGGTCATAGACCGTGCGCTCTTGGATCAGCTGTGCGGAGACCCCAAGCGCATTTACCTTCATCGACGGGGCATAGGTGACAAAGCTTCCCTCCAGCGCGGAGGAACTGCCTGACACGCCCGCGATGCTTGCAGCAAGCAGGCCGCCTGTGCAGGATTCCGCCGTCACCACGCGGCAACAACGCCGCTCCAGCAGCTTGCAAAGCGTGCCGGCGGACGCGTGCAGATCGTCGGGAAACCCGATGTCCACCCGCTGCCTGCGCAGGATGGCGGGGCGGAACAGCCTTTCGTCCAGCCGGTCGATCAGCGCAAGCCGATCGGCTTTCGGATGCGCAAGATTGATGGGGTTGACGCGCCTGAACCAGGTCCGTCCCAGCCGCGTCACGACGGTCGACACGATCCTCTGCGCATGCGGATCGTCGTCTGTCCCCAAGCGCGGCTGGACATCGGCCATATCCATGTCGGGACCGTCCTTGCGCGCCTGATCCAGGGTAAAGACCACGATGTCCCATTCCAGATAGGTCGCGCCGATCTGCGCCTCGTCTCCGGCACCTATTCCCAACCCATCGGTCGGCTTGGCGCGCCACGTGTGCTCAGGGACGCCGCTATTGCGGGCCAGCCACGGAATCTCCCACGACTTGAGCAGACCCTGCACCGGCGCCAGATCGCCCACATCGCCATGCAGCGTCCAGAAGCCCGCCCCCAGCTCCGAAAAGTTGTCCGTGCTGGCGACCAGGCCCCCGAGCCGGTGAGCCTGGTCGTAAAGCGTCATCATGCGCAATCGGGCGCGCAGGTTGCCCCGACGGGTGCGTGCCCCGTCATCATCGGCGGTCGCGATGCCGGGGTGCAGTCGGGCCATGGCGGACACCATGGCGTCGTACTCCGCTGACAGATCCAGGTGAAAGTGTTCAAGGCCCAGCGCCTTGCAGGCGTCGATGCCGCGGTCGGTCTCCTCCGGCACCTGATGGATGGGCAGGGTCAGTCCGATGACCTGCCAGCCCGCCGCCTTGAGCAGCGCCGCGGTCAGCGCCGAATCGACGCCACCCGACATCCCTAGGACCGCCGCTCCAACCCCGGCCTGCAGGCGATAGTCCTGCAATTGACCGATCAGGTGATCCTGCACCCGCTGCAACGCCGGCGCGGGAAGAAACAGGCCGTCCTTCACCTGTTCGGCGAATTTACGCGCGAACCAAGGCGACAGCGCCCCTGCCCGGTCCTGTCGCGAAAGGTTCAGAATTTCCGTTTCCAACATGGTGCACCTGCCTTGGATTGGACCCGTATACCCATCCAAAGGAGCATTTTGTTCCCGCGCAACCGGACGGACTTCGAACCCCGGTGCCCGCTATGCGGTCGCATGATCCCAAGGCGGCACTGACTGCCAATCCGGACAATACTGCGTCCCAATCATCAGCGTTTGAGACGCCGCCTCGGGGCGAGCCGCAGGAGTTTTCAGATTTTATCACTGCGACGTAAAGGAGCCGCCGTAGAACCCGCCTTTCGATCACCCTGCTCGTGGCACGATGCTCAAAAGCAAAGACCGCTCAATTAGCCCCAGCAGCATTCCGGCTGCCGCGCGGAATGACTTCTATTACGCCCGCTGGTCACAGCCAAGGACGCCGATGCGATCTAAAGGCCGGGGCAAAGTCGGGGCGCCGTCAAAGGGAACTTCGTAAAGCGGACAGACGAACGCCCGAATGCGCTCGAAGATCGACGAACCGCAACCGGAGTTTGTCATGCGAAGCGTCCGGTCGAACGCCTGCCCCACGCCCCTTTCGTCAATGGTGCGTCAATGTCCGTGCCGGGAACACTCCGAACCTGCGATGGCACTGTCGGGAAAAGCGAACTGAGTGGACAACGCCCGCCTCGGCGGCGGGTTAGGTCACATTCGTCCGCCCGGACAGCAGATCGGCACGGACATGATACAGGCGGGCCTGCGCCAAGCAGTTGCGCGGCGCGGGAACTCCGCATTCCCCAAACGCCAGCTGCAACGATCTGGGGCTGCAGTTCAGCCTGCGACAAATCGCAATGATGCCCACCGGCTCGGCATGGACCGCATGCATCAGTTCGATCGACTGCCCGACCCTGCGCCGCCCCGCCCGACACGGGGCACCCCGTGGGCGCGGTAAGGCTGGCCCCAAGATCGCTTGGGGCATCAGCAAGCAGGGCGGACAGATGCCCGAAGGTCTGGTCCGCGACAGCCCCAGCGGCCCCATGTTCAGCCAGCGACGGTGTCTCGCTGATCACGCACCGCTGATCCGCGACCTTCGGCATCCGGGGCACCTGCCCGCAGCGGGTCAACTCCGCCGGCAGATCGCTCAATCGACAGGCCTGCCGCAGGGCGGCGCGGGGAACTGTCAGAAGGTCCGCCAGATAGGGCGGCGATGGCCGGCCGCGCTGGACCGTGGTGCGCCGACGGCTTGGATCAAGGACCAGCACACGGTTCGCGCTGACCCCGAAGACTTCGCCCCTTACCTCGCTGTGGACGGTCCTGGACCATGGCACCGTCCGCCTTCGGACAGGCTGCACTGTTGGTGTGGCCATAAGGACGATGATTCACGACATGCAATGTCCGACGATCCCATGCGCGCTGGAACCCTTGGGTCCAACAGGAACGAACGACGTGATGAGACGACCTATCGCATGGCTGGCCGCGGTGACGATGGTGGCCGGCAGTCCGACAGTCGCCGACACCATCCCCCACGAGACGGTCCGCCTTGCCAGCGGGACCTCGGGGACCACCATGGCGGGGCAGGTCAAGTGTTATGACAGAGTCCAACACGCGATGGGCGTGACGATGGGGCAAAAGCCGGACGTGCAGCTTGATAGCGGCAATTCCAGCCTGTATTTTACCATAACCGCCCTCGTGCCAGCGCTGCGCTGTGCAAGCTGCTTTCAATCGCGCGCTCGTCTTTCTCCTACACGCCCAAGGGCGGGCCGAACAAAACCTCGGCCTGATGCGGCGGATCGACGAGCAATTCCTTGGAGACCCCGTTCTTCGGCGTCCGGCAAATGACCCGGCAGCTGCGTAACGACGGTCACTGGGTGAACGAGAAGCGGATTCGGCGGCTGATGCGCTTGATGCCGATCTACCAGAAACCCAATACCAGCAGGCCGGCATGGGGCCACAAGACCTATCCATATCTGCTAAGAGAGTTGCCGGTGGAACGTCCGAACCAGGTCTGGCGCCCGGACATCACCCCCCTGCCGGTGCGGCGTGGCGCTCGGCATGGCCTCGAACCGGTGACGGCTCATGCCTCACTCTACCTCATGGCGATCATGGACTGGCACACGCGCAAGGTTCCATCTTGGCGGATCTCGAACATCCTCGAATCAGACCGTGTTCTGTTGATTTCCACCCAGAACTGAGCCGGGTTTTCCATCGAGAAGTGAGCCACCTCTGATTATGGATATAGGG
>NZ_VDDD01000148.1 GCF_006151785.1 Paracoccus marcusii | reverse complement strand
CGGGCTGCTGGCACTGGCCGCCGCGGTCGCGGGCCTGGGCTGGGCCGTGACGCGGGCCGGCCGCGGGTTTCGCGCGCGCAATTCGGTCGAGCGGATGGTGCTGGGCCTGACGATCTTCTGTTCGATGATCGCCATCGCCACCACGGTCGGCATCGTCCTGTCGCTGATCTTCGAGACGATCAGCTTCTTCCGCCAGTACAGCCTGGCCGATTTCTTCTTCAGCACCGTCTGGTCGCCGCGCTTCGAGGGCAATTCGCGTCTTGGCATGCTGCCGCTGCTGTGGGGGACGCTGTACATCAGCTTCATCGCGCTGCTGGTGGCGGTGCCCATCGGCCTGTTGGCGGCGATCTACCTGTCGGAATATGCCAGCCCCCGCCTGCGCAGCATCGCCAAGCCCGCGGTCGAGGTGCTGGCCGGCATCCCGACCATCGTCTATGGCCTGTTCGCGCTGGTGACGGTCGGGCCGATGCTGCGCGACTGGATCGCGCAGCCCCTGGGCCTGGGCAATTCCGGGTCGTCGGTGATGACCGCGGGGCTGGTCATGGGGATCATGCTGATCCCCTTCGTCAGCTCTCTGTCCGATGACATCATCAACGCGGTGCCCCAAAGCCTGCGCGACGGCGCCCTGGGCCTGGGCTCGACCCCGTCCGAGACGGTGCGCAGCGTCGTGCTGCCCGCCGCCCTGCCGGGCATCGTGGGCGCCATCCTGCTGGCCGCCAGCCGCGCCATCGGAGAGACGATGATCGTGGTCCTGGGCGCGGGCGCCGCCGCCACGATCAGCGCCAATCCGTTCGAGGCGATGACCACCATCACGGTCAAGATCGTCAGCCAGCTAACCGGCGACAACGACTTCTCCTCGCCCGAGACGCTGGTGGCCTTTGCCCTGGGACTGACGCTGTTCGTCATCACCCTGGGCCTGAACGTCATCGCGCTTATCATCGTGCGCAAGTATCGCGAGCAGTACGAATGACCGATCATCCCCGCGCCACCGGCGCCAAGTCGCTCTATGTCCAGGACGCGCGCACCCGGCGCCGCAACGCCGCCGAGAAACGGTTCCGCGCCTATGGGCTGACGGCCATCGTCATCGCCTGCACGATGCTGGCGGTGCTGGTCTTCACCATCGTGCGCGACGGGTCGGGCGCCTTCCGCCAGACCTATCTGTCGATCCCCGTGGCGCTGGACGCGCAGGTGCTGGACCCCAAGGGCAACCGCGACCCGGCCGAGATGGCGGGCGTGCTGACCCTGTCCTATGGCCAGGTGCTGGACCGGGCGCTGGATGCGGCGGTGGCGGGTCTGGACCTGCAGATCGAGGGGCTGGAGAGCGGCGACATCGACGGGCTGATCTCGCGCGATGCCTCGGCGCAGCTGCGTGACCGGGTGCTGGCCGATCCCGATCTGGTCGGGCAGACGGTGGACGTGAACGTCCTGGCGAACGGCCGCATCGACGGCTATTTCAAGGGCCGCGTCACGATGGAGACCGCGGCGCGCGACGCCAACACCTCTCCGGCGCAGCTGATGCTGGCGGACGAACTGGTCGAGGCGGGGCTGCTGGTCACACGGTTCAACGCGGGCTTCCTGACCGCCGCCGACGCCTCCGACCAGCGCCCCGAGGCCGCGGGCGTCGGCGTGGCGATCCTGGGTTCGCTCTACATGATGCTGGTGGTGCTGGTGCTGGCGGTGCCCATCGGGGTCGCGGCCTCGATCTATCTGGAGGAGTTCGCGCCCAGGAACCGCTGGACCGACCTGATCGAGGTCAACATCGCCAACCTGGCCGCGGTGCCGTCGATCGTGTTCGGAATCCTGGGCCTGGCCGTCTTCATCAACTTTGCGGGGCTGCCTGCATCGGCGCCCATCGTGGGCGGGCTGGTGCTGACGCTGATGACCCTGCCCACCATCATCATCGCCACCCGCGCGGCGTTGAAGGCGGTGCCGCCGTCGATCCGCGACGCGGCCCTGGGCGTCGGCGCCAGCCGCATGCAGACGGTGTTCCACCACGTCCTGCCGCTGGCCGCGCCCGGCATCCTCACCGGCACGATCATCGGCCTGGCCCAGGCTCTGGGAGAGACCGCGCCGCTGCTGCTGATCGGCATGGTGGCCTTCGTGCGCGAGTTTCCCGCCGCCCCGCCCGAGGGTCTGTTCGATCCGGCATCCGCCCTGCCGGTCCAGGTTTACAACTGGACGCAGCGCAGCGATCCGGCCTTTGTCGAGCGCGCCTCGGGCGCCATCATCGTCCTGCTGATCTTCCTTCTGTGCATGAACCTGCTGGCGATCTTTCTGCGCCGCAAGTTCGAGCGCCGCTGGTGATCGGCCCACAGGAGAGCCACCATGTATGACACCATCCGATCGGAGAGCGCCGTGAGCCAGCAGGACATCAAGATTTCCGCACGCGACGTGCAGGTTTTCTATGGCGAGAAGCAGGCGATCAAAGACCTGAACGTCGAGATCCTGGACAAGACCGTCACCGCCTTCATCGGCCCGTCGGGCTGCGGCAAGTCCACCTTCCTGCGTTGCATCAACCGCATGAACGACACGATCGACAGCGCCCGGATCGCGGGCCGGATCACCATCGACGGCGAGGACATCTATGACCGCCGCATCGACCCGGTGCAGCTGCGCGCCAAGGTCGGCATGGTGTTCCAGAAGCCGAACCCGTTCCCCAAGTCGATCTATGACAACGTGGCATACGGCCCGCGCATCCACGGCCTGGCGCGCGGCAAGGCCGAGCTGGACGAGATCGTCGAACGCTCGCTGCGCGGCGCGGCCCTGTGGAACGAGGTCAAGGACCGCCTGTCCGAGCCCGGCACGGGCCTGTCGGGCGGCCAGCAGCAGCGACTGTGCATCGCGCGCGCGGTGGCCACGTCCCCCGAGGTGCTGCTGATGGACGAGCCCTGCAGCGCGCTGGACCCGATCGCCACCAGCCAGGTCGAGGAGCTGATCGAGCAGCTGCGCACGCAGTTTTCCGTGGTCATTGTGACCCATTCGATGCAGCAGGCCGCCCGCGTCAGCCAGAAGACCGCCTTCTTCCATCTGGGCAACCTGGTCGAATACGGTGATACCGACGACATCTTCACGAAGCCCCGGGACAGCCGGACCGAGGCCTATATCTCGGGCCGGATCGGCTGATCGAAAGGACCTGACATGAACCGCGACAAGCATATCTCCTCGGTCTTCGACCGCGACCTGGAGACGATCCAGGCGATGGTCGTCAAGATGGGCGGCATGGTCGAGGCCGCGATCACCGACGCGTCGACCGCGCTGGACACGCGCGACCAGGAGCTGGCCGACCAGGTCCGACGCCGCGACAAGGCCATCGACGCGATGGAGATCCAGATCAACGAGGACGCCGCCCGCCTGATCGCACTGCGCGCCCCCACCGCGACCGACCTGCGGATGGTGCTGGCGGTGATGAAGATCTCGGCCTCGCTGGAACGGGTGGGCGATTACGCCAAGAACATGGCCAAGCGCACCGAGGTGCTGTCCCAGATGCCCGCCATCGCCGGATCGGGCATGGCGCTGCGCCGGATGAGCCAGGCGGTGAACCGGATGCTGCAGGACGCGCTGGACAGCTATATCCGCCGCGACGCCGACCTGGCCCATGACGTGCGTCAGCGCGACCTGGAGGTGGACCAGATGTACAACGCGCTGTTCCGCGAGTTCCTGACCCACATGATGGAGGACCCGCGCAACATCACCCCCTGCATGCACCTGCATTTCATCGCCAAGAACGTCGAGCGGATGGGGGACCATGCGACGTCCATCGCAGAACAGGTGGTCTATCTGGTCACGGGCGACCTGCCCGACGAGGCGCGCCCGAAAAGCAGCAGCGTCGTGGCCCCCGCGGCGGAGGTCTGAGGGATGGCGCGCCAGGCCCCCTGCGTGTTGGTCGTCGAGGACGAGGGCGCACAGCGCGAAGTCCTGCATTACAACCTCGAGGCCGAGGGTTTCGACGTGGTCATGGCCGACAACGGCGAGGACGCGCTGCTGCTGGTGGCAGAGGAGCAGCCGGACCTGATCGTGCTGGACTGGATGCTGCCGCGCGTGTCGGGCATCGAGGTTTGCCGCCAGGTCAAGGCCGATCCCGCGACCCGCAACATCCCGATCATCATGCTGTCCGCGCGCAGCGAGGAGGTCGACCGCGTCCGCGGCCTGGAGACGGGCGCCGACGATTACGTGGTCAAACCCTATTCCGTGGTCGAGCTGCTGGCCCGCCTGCGCACCCAGCTGCGCCGCACCCGCCCCGCCACGATGGGCGAGCGGCTGACCTTTGCGGACATCATCCTGGACGCCGCCGAACACCGGGTGTTCCGCGCCGGCCAGACGCTGCATCTTGGCCCGACCGAGTTCCGGCTGCTGTCCACGATGATGGAGAAGCCAGGCCGCGTCTGGACGCGCGAACAGCTGCTGGACCGGGTCTGGGGGCGCGACATCTATGTCGACACGCGCACCATCGACGTGCATGTGGGCCGCCTGCGCAAGGCGCTGATGAAGAACGGCGGCGACGACCCGCTGCGCACCGTGCGCGGCGTGGGCTATGCCCTGGGCTGAGGCCCGGATCTAGGCCGCCAGCCCCGCATAGATGCCGCCCTGCGACAGCAGGTCGGCATGGCTGCCCATCTCGACCACGCGGCCCCGGTCCATGACCACGATGCGGTCGGCGTTCCGGATCGTGCCCAGCCTGTGGGCGATCACCAGCGTGGTGCGGCCCACCGACAGGGCGTCCAGCGCCGACTGGATCTCGCGTTCGGTCTGGCTGTCCAGGGCGCTGGTCGCCTCGTCCAGGATCAGGATCGGCGGGTTCTTCAGGAAGGCCCGCGCGATGGCCACGCGCTGCTTCTGCCCGCCCGACAGCATCACCCCGCGTTCGCCCACGACCGTGTCCAGGCCCTGCGGCAGGCCTTCGATCATCTGCGCCAGCTGCGCCTTGGCGGCGGCCTGCGCGATCTCCATGTCCGAGGCGTCCAGGCGGCCATAGGCGATGTTCTCGCGCAGCGTGCCGCCGAACAGGAACACGTCCTGGCTGACCAGGCCGATCTGGCGGCGCAGGCTGTGCAGGCGCATCGCGGGCAGGTCCATCCCGTCGACGACGATGCGCCCCTGGCTGGGTTCGTAGAACCGCGGCAGCAGCGCCAGCAGCGTGGTCTTGCCCGCGCCCGAGGGGCCGACGAAGGCCACCGTCTCTCCGGCGCGGATGTCCAGGTCGATCCCCGACAGGATCGGGCGGTCGGGGTCATAGGCAAAGCCCACCCCCTCGAACCGGATGTCGCCGCGCAGGGCGGGGGCGTCGATCGCGTCGGGTGCGTCGGCGATCTCGGGGTCGGTGGCCAGCAGCTCCTGATAGCGGCGGAATCCGGCGATGCCGCGGGGATAGGTCTCGATCACCGCGGCGATCTTCTCCAGCGGGCGATAGAAGACGCCCACCAGCAACAGAAAGCCCACGAAGCCGCCGGTGGTCAGTTCGCCCGACAGCACGAAGCCCGCGCCCATGACCATGACGATGACCTGCACAAGCCGCAGGCCCATGTACTGCAGCGCGCTGGACGCCGCCATCACGCGGTACGCGTCCAGCTTGGCCTGGCGATAGCGAGCGTTGTCGGCGGCGAAGAGATGGCTCTCATGCGCCTCGTTGCCGAAGGCCTGCACTACGCGGACGCCGCCCAGGGTCTCCTCCAGGCGCACGTTGAAATCGCCGACGCGGGAATAGATCGCGCGCCAGGTCGCCGTCATCCGCCCGCCATAGACGATCACCAGGGCCAGCATGGCCGGCACGATCAGCGCCACGATGACCGCCAGCTGCGGGTTGATCCAGAACATCAGCAGGAACGCGCCGACGAAGGTCATCAGCGCGATGAAGGCGTCCTCGGGGCCGTGATGGGCGACCTCTCCGATCTCCTCCAGGTCACGGGTGACGCGGGCGACCAGCTTGCCGGTGCGCGCACGGTCGTACCAGCGCCAGGACAGCCGCGTCAGATGGTCGAAGGCGCGGGCCCGCATCGCGGTCTCGATGTTGATGCCCAGCTTGTGCCCCCAGTAGATCACCACCGTCAGCAGCCCGGCATTGACCGCATAAAGCGCCAGCAGCCCCCCCGCCGCGGCCAGGGTCAGTGTCCAGTCGCCCTGCGGCAGCAGGTGGTCGATGAAGGCGGTGACGGCCAGCGGAAAGGCCAGCTCCAGCAGACCCGAGACGACCGCGCAGCCGAAATCCAGCCAGAACAGGCCCAGATGCGGACGATAGTAGGAAAAGAACTGTTTCAGCATGCGGCCTCTCAGGCGGGGATGGCGACGGGGCGTCCGTCGGGGCGGGTCAGGACCTGCATCGGCAGGCCATAGATGTCGTGCAGCGTGTCGGGGCGCATCAGGGCGTCCGGGCCGCCCTGCCAGACCAGACGCCCGGCCTTCAGCGCCACGACATGGTCGCAGAACCGCGCGGCCATGTTGACGTCGTGCAGCACGATGACGGCACTGCGCCCCTGGTCGTGGCACATCGCGGCGACCAGGGCCAGCACCTCGACCTGGTGGGCGATGTCCAGCGCGCTGATCGGTTCGTCCAGCAGCAGCGTGCCCGCCTGCTGCGCGACCATCATGGCCAGCCAGACGCGCTGTCGTTCGCCACCCGACAGGGTGTCGACCAGCCGATCGGCAAAGCCCGCAACCCCGCATTCGTCCAGGGCGCGTGCGACGGCGGCATGATCGGCGGGGCCGAAGCGGCCCAGGGCGCCGTGCCAGGGATAGCGGCCAAGCGCCACCAGTTCCCGCACCAGCATGCCATCGGCCGGGGGCGTGGTCTGGGGCAGGAAGGCCATGCGGCGGGCCAGGTCGCGGGCGGGCCAGTCGGCCAGGGCGCGCCCCTCGAACCGGGCGGTGCCGCCTGCCGGGACCTGTCGGGCCAGCGCGCGCAGCAGCGTGGATTTGCCCGACCCGTTATGGCCGATCAGCGCAGTCGCCCGGCCTGCGGGCAGGTCCAGCGTGATGTCGTCCAGCAGCCGGCGACCGGGAACGTCGACCGACAGGCCGGACAGGTGAAAGAGCGTCATCGATGCCTCGTCATCAGCCAGATCAGCCAGGGCGCCCCGATCAGCGAGGCGAACAGCCCAAGCGGCAGTTCATAGGGAAAGCCGGCCATGCGCGCGCCGAAATCGGCGGCCAGCATCAGCCCCGCCCCGATCAGCGCCGATCCCGTCAGGTGGTCGGCCGGGCGGGCCAGGCCGATGCGGCGGGCCAGATGCGGGGCCATCAGCCCGACGAAGGACAAAGGTCCCGTGACCATCGTCGCGGCCCCCGTGGCCAGCCCCGCCAGCACGATCAGCGCCAGCCGTGCGGGTGGCAGGCCCAGCCCCAGGCCACGCGCGACCCCCGCCCCAAGCGGCAGCAGCGCCAGCCAGCGGCGCAG
>NZ_VDDD01000147.1 GCF_006151785.1 Paracoccus marcusii | reverse complement strand
GATGCCGCGCCGCGCGCCAACCCGCAGCGCGAGGCGCCTCCTGCCGCCGACGCTCCGGCGGAGCCGCGTCCGAACGCACGCCCTGCCGCGCAAAACGACCAGCAGCCGGCGGATGCCGCTGAAGAACCCGTCGGAAGCGACCTCGACGCCCTGACCGAGCAGTTGCGCGCGCAGGAGCAGGGCGAGCAGCCCGCAGCCGATCCGGCCGCGACGGCCGATGCACCTGCGGAACCCGCAGCGCCTGCGGCTCAGGGTGGCCTGACCCTGGCGACCGGTGCAACGCAGGTCGAACGCGCTGGCGCCCTGCCGGGTCTGGCCGGAGTGCTGACGCAAGAGGTTCAGGGTGGCCTGGACACCTCGGCGCTGACCTGTCTGGACGGCAGCGCGTTCCCCTGTGCAGATGGCGGTCGTGCGATGACCCCGAACGGCGTCGTCGTCGAGACCAACGAGGCGGGCGAGCTGCGCCTGGCCCCGACCGAGGCGCAGATGTACCGCGTCGGCCAGAATGGAGAGATGATCCGTCGTGCCGCCGAAGAGGACACCGTCGAGACCGAGGCATCGCGCGAGGCCGCTCAGGCGACCGCACCGGCCACCGCGGCGGCGCTGGACGCAGCCGATGGATCGGGCGAGATCACCGAGCAGCAGGTGACCGAGGAGAACGCCCGGTCTTCGTCCGAGGACTTTACCACCAGCCTGCGCGATGCGCTGGCGGGCGCCACCGGTCAGCCTGCACCGCAGGCCGAGGAGGAGGACGACGACAACCGCCTGCGCAATGCCCTGCTGCTGGGTCTGGGTGCCGTGGCGGTCGGGTCCTACCTGAACAACAACCGCCAAGTTGCGCTGTCCGCGCCGGACCGGGTGGTCGTCACCCGCGCCGATGGCAGCCAAGAGGTCATCAAGGACGAGGTCGCCCTGCTGCGCCAGCCCGGCTCGACCGTGCAGACCGAGAACTTCGACGACGGTTCGTCGCGCACCATCGTGACGCGCCAGGACGGCAGCCGCGTTGTGACCATCCGTGACGCGAACCTGCAGGTGCTGCGGCGCACCCTGGTCAGCGCCGACGGCACGACCACGCAGCTGATCGACGACACCGCCGACGTGCAGCCCGTCGATATCGGCGCCCTGCCCGCCCCCGCCCCCGTCCAGACCGGCAATGCGCCCCTGAACGAGGATCAGCTGCGCGAGGCCCTGCTGCGCGAGGCGAATGTCGACCGCCGCTTTACGCTGTCCCAGATCCGCAACATCCCCGAGGTGCGGGCGCTGGTGGCGCCAGTCAACATCGACGCGATAACCTTCGATACCGGCTCTGCCGCGATCCGGTCGGATCAGGCGCAGCAGTTGCAGGGTCTGGGTCGTGCGATCCAAGACCAGATCGCCCAGAACCCGAAGGAGATCTTCATGATCGAGGGTCATACCGATACGGTCGGGTCGGACGCCGCCAACCTGGCGCTGTCGGACCGTCGCGCGGAATCGGTGGCGCTGGCACTGACCGAGTACTTTGACGTGCCGCCGGAGAACCTGGTGACCCAAGGCTATGGCGAGCAGTTCCTGCGCGTCCGTGCCGAGGGCGACATCCGCGACAACCGTCGCGCCTCGGTCCGCCGGATCACCGACCTGCTGGCGCAGTAAGCGCACCCACGAAACGACGAAGGCCCCGGCATCGCGCCGGGGCCTTTTTCACGTCCTGTCGTCAGTCCGCGGCCAGGAAGCCGCCGGACTGGCGATGCCACAGCCGGGCGTACAGACCGTCGCGTTCCAGCAGTTCGGCATGGCTGCCCTGTTCGACGATCCGGCCCTGGTCCATGACCACCAGCCGGTCCATCGCGGCGATGGTGGAGAGGCGATGCGCGATGGCGATGACCGTCTTGCCCTGCATCAATGCCTCCAGCCGGGACTGGATCGCGGCCTCGACCTCGCTGTCCAAGGCGCTTGTGGCCTCGTCCAGGATCAGGATCGGCGCGTTCTTCAACGCGACCCGCGCGATGGCGATGCGCTGGCGCTGGCCGCCCGACAGCTTGACGCCGCGTTCGCCAACATGCGCATCAAGCCCCTGCCGGCCCTGGCTGTCGGACAGCGACGGGACGAACCCGTCCGCCTCGGCCATGCGCAGGGCGTGGTCGATCTGATCCGGGGTCGCGTCGGGGCGGCCATAGGCGATGTTCTCGCGCACCGACCGGTGCAGCAGCGAGCTGTCCTGCGTGACCACGCCGATGGCCGCGCGCAGGCTGTCCTGGGTCACCTGCGCGATGTCCTGGCCGTCGATGGTGATGCGCCCCGCGTCGATGTCGTGAAAGCGCAGCAGCAGGTTGATCAGCGTCGATTTTCCCGCGCCGGACCGGCCCACCAAGCCCACCCGTTCACCCGGCCGCAGATGCAGCGTCAGGTCGTCCAGCACCGCCATCGGCTGCGCCCCCGCAGCACCGCCATAGCGGAAGGTGACGTTGTCGAACCGCACCGCCGCAGGACCGGGCAGCAGGGGCTGCGCCCCCGGCGCGTCGCGCACCTCTCGTGGCAGGGACAGGCTGGTGATGCCGTCGCGCACGGTGCCGATATTCTCGAACAGGGCGGCGAATTCCCACATGATCCAGTGCGACATGTTGTTCAGCCGCAGGGCCAGCGGCACCGCGATGGCCACCGCCCCGACCGCGATCAGCCCCTGCGTCCACAGCCACAGCCCCAGCCCGGCCACCGCCGCGACCAGCCAGACGTTGAGCAGGTTCAGCACCATGTCCTGCAGGCTGGACAGGCGCATCTGCGCGTGGACGGTGCCCAGGAACCGGTCCATGCCCTGATGCATCCACGCCTCCTCCCGGTCGGAGTGAGAGAACAGCTTGACCGTCGCGATGTTGGTATAGCTGTCGACGATGCGTCCGGTCATCGCGCTGCGGGCATCGGCCTGCTCCTGCGCCACGCGGCCAAGGCGCGGCACGACATACCACAGCAGCGCGCCGTAGGCTGCGGCCCAGACCAGGAAGGGCAAGGCCAGACGCCAGTCCTGGCTGGCGGCCAGCACCATCGCGCCCAGGAAATAGATCAGCACATAGCTGCCCACGTCCATGATCTTCATGGACACCTCGCGTACGGCCAGCGCGGTCTGCATCAGGCGCTGCGCAATGCGGCCCGCGAATTCGTCCTGGAAGTAGCCGACCGACTGGCGCAGCAGCCAGCGATGCGCCTGCCAGCGGATGCGCTGCGGAAAATTGCCCATCAGCGACTGGTGCAGGACCAGCGATGTCACCACGTTCAACGCCGGCATCACCACCAGCAGCACCAGCGCCATCAGCGCGATGCTGCCGCCATGACGGTCCCAGAAGACCTCTCGCGGGGTGTCGGCCAACTGGTCGATCAACTGCCCCAGCCAGCCGAACAGCGCCACCTCGATCAGCGCGATCAGGCCCGATCCCACGGCCAGCAGCACCAGCCAAGGCAGCGTGCCGCGACTGTAATGCAGCACGAACCGCCACAGACCCGACGGGGGCATGGTTGGGGTCTGGTCGGGATAGGGGTCGATGCGTCGTTCGAACCAGGCGAACATGGGGATGTCCTCCGCTGCTGAAGGGGCCGCAGTGCTGACCCGGACCGCCCGCAAAGTCAAGCGCGCAGGGGCGATCTTTGCCATCGCGATGGAACGGGGCGGGCCGGGGATCGTTGGTCATCCAGCACCATCAGAAAGGCCGTATCATGACCATGAATTCCCTCAAGGACCTGTATCTGGACCAGCTGCAGGATCTGTATTCCGCCTGCAAGCAGTCCATGCCCGTCGTGACCGAGATGGGTCGCGTCGCCAAGTCGCGCGAACTGGCCGAGGCGCTGATCGCCGGCAACGAAGGCATTGCCCGCGGCATGGAGCATCTGGCGACCCTGTGCAGCCAGCACGGCGTCGACCCCACCGGAGAGCACTGCAAGGGCATGGAAGGTCTGGTGACCGAGGCCCGCAAGCACGCGCTGCAGGCCGATTTCGGTGATGACGACGTCCGCGACGCGGCGATCATCACCCAGTATCAGCGCCTGACCCATTACGCGATCGCGGGCTATGGCTGCGTGCGCAGCTTTGCCAACCGCCTGGATCTGGATGCCGATGGCGGCGTGCTGCAGGAATGCCTGGAGAGCACCCGCGACGGCGACAAGCACATGACCCGCATCGCCGAGGGCGGCGTCAACCAGAAGGCCGCCAACGGTTGATCCACCACGACCGCCCGGAGGACACCCCGGGCGGTCGTCTTTCCTCAGATCGTGCCCGCGGCCATTTCCTTGGCGATATGGTCGGCCTGACGGATCGCCAGCGCGACGATGGTCAGGGTCGGGTTTTCCGCCGCGCCCGTCGTGAACTGGCTGCCATCGGACACGAACAGGTTCGCGATGTCATGCGTCTGCCCCCATTTGTTGACCACGCCGTCCTCCGGCCGCTCCGACATTCGGTTGGTCCCAAGGTTGTGCGTGGACGGATAGGGAGGCGTCGGCAGGGTCCGCGTGGCCCCCATCGCCCGGTACATCGCCTGCCCCCGCTCATAGGCGTGATTGCGCATCGCCACGTCGTTGGGATGGTCGCTGAAATTCACGTTGGCGACCTTCAGGCCAAATTTGTCGACCGTGTCCGACAGGGTGACGCGGTTCGTCTCCTGCGGCATGTCCTCTCCGACGATCCACAGCCCGGCCATGTATTCGTACTGGTCCAAGGCGGTCGTGAACTCGCGCCCCCACCGGCCGGGGTCCAGGAAGGCCGCCATGAAGGGCAAGCCCAAGGACAGGGTCTCCAGCTCGTATCCGCCGACGAAGCCGCGGGAGGGATCGTGGCGCGCCTCGTCCTGCATGATGCCGGCCATGGTCGTACCCCGCCACATGCGCACGGGTTTTTCGAAGATGCCATAAACCGACCCGGTCGTGTGGCGCATGTAGTTGCGTCCCACCTGACCGCTGCTGTTGGCCAGACCGTCGGGGAACATCTCGCTGGCGGAATTCAGCAGCAGCCGCGGGCTTTCAAAGCTGTTGCCCGCCACCGCCACGATGCGCGCGGCCTGAAACTGCAGGGCGCCGTCCTTGTCGAAATACTCGACCCCGGTCACGCGGCCCTGGTCATTGTGCAGGATGCGGGCCACATGGGCGTGGTCGCGGACCTCAAGGTTGCCGGTCGCCTCGCCCTTGGGGATGTCGGTATAGGCGGCCGACCACTTGGCGCCCCATTTGCAGCCCTGGAAACAGAACCCCGTCTGCTGGCAGGCCGGCCGTTCGTCGTTGTCGATGCTGTTGATCGCCATGCGCCCGGTCGAGACCTCGGTATAGCCGATGGCCTTGGCCCCCGCCTCGAACACCTTGTAGTTGTTGCTGCCCGGCAGGCCCGGAAAGTCGCCGGTCCGGGTCACGGCCAGCTTGGCCTCGGCCTTCTCGTACCAGGGCGCCATCTCGGCCGCGTCGATGGGCCAGTCCAGCAGGTTCGCCCCCTCGACCGTGCCATAGGTGGTCAGGGCCTTCCATTCATGTTCCTGGAACCGGATCGAGGCGCCCGCCCAATGAGTCGTGGTGCCGCCGACCGCCTTGACGATCCAGGCGGGCAAGCCGCTGAAATCCTTGGCCACGCGCCAGTCTCCGCTGGTCGTGCGCGGGTCGGTCCAGGCCAACTGGCCAAAACTTTCCCATTCGTCGTTGATATAGTCTTCGGGCAGATAGCGCCCGCCCGCCTCCAGCGCCACGACCTTGACGCCCTTCTGCGCCAGTTCGTTGGCCAGCACGCCGCCGCCCGCGCCGGTGCCGATGATGACGACCACGCTGTCGTCGGTCAGTTCGAATTTCGCTGCCGTAGCCATGATCCGCCCCCTTACAGCCAGTCGATGTCGTCAAAGCCACGATAGATGTAGCCGCCTTGGGAGAAGCTCTCTCCCTCATAGCCGAAGATCGGCCAGACCTCTTTCTGGTTGTAGAGACCAGTCACCAGCCCGCCCCGGACGGTCTGGAAGAACGCGCTGTCCTCCATCCCGCGCAGGATCGCCACGCGGTCCTGCTCCCACCCGATCGAGACATAGTCGTCATGCCCGGCCGCCTGCGCGGCGGCGTCCAGCGCGGCGATGCCCTCGGCCACCATGGGCTGGTTCTCGGCGGTGTCGTATCCCTTGATCGCGATCGCATAGAAACGGTCGCCCACGCGGTCATGCGGATAGATGTCGCGGGCCATCTGCAGCAGCGTGGCCATCTCGTGCTCGCTGATCGCGGTCACCTCGACGGCCCAGGCCGCATCGGGTGCCGCGATGAAGCCTGCGCCGGCCACTGCCAGCGCGCCCGCCGCGACGGCCCGCGACAGCAGCGCCCGACGGGTCAGGCCCTTGGTCGTTGGTTCAGACATGGGTTCCTCCTCCCTTGATGTGGTCCCGCGCCCCCTCCCAAGGGCGCGGCAGGCTGATCAGCTGTAGCGGCCGCCCCGCTGCAGGACCTCGATCTCGTATCCGTCCGGGTCCTTGATGAAGAAGAAGCGGGCGATCACCTCGCCGCCCGGCGCGAAATCGACCAGCTTGCGGGGGGCAAAGCCGGTCTCCTCCAACCGGGCGTGGGTCGCATCGACATCGTCGACCGAAAAGGCCACGTGCCCATAGCCGTCGCCCAGGTCATAGGGTTCGGTGCGGCCCTTGTTGACGGTCAGCTCCAGCTCGGTCCCGCTTTCGCCATTGGACAGGTAGATCAGCGTGAATTTCTCGAAATCCAGCCGCTCGGCCACCTTCAGTCCAAAGCAGCGGTCATAGAAATCGACCGAGGCCGCCTCGTCCAGAACGCGGATCATCGAGTGGATGTACTTGGCCATCTGGCCCTCCCTGCACGTGTCTTGCCTGATCGAGGCTAGGGGCTTGGGGACGGGCCGGGTAGTATCGGATTACTACAGCGAAAATATTCGTGTCACTCCGCGGCGATGGCCGGGGCGACGTCGTCCTCACCCAGATATATCGTGCAGGCGCAGCGCAGCAGCGAGGTGAAGTTCCGCGCCTCTCCGTGTAGCTCCAGCACTTCGGCGTGCAGCTTGGAGATGAAGGCGGGCGTCGTCACGCCTTCGCGGGCGGCGATGCGGTCCAGGATGCACCAGAATGCACGCTCCAGCCGGATCGATGTCGACTGGCCGTTCAGGCGCAAACGGCGGGTGACGGTCTCATAGCGGTCCGGGTGCTGCCCGGCAAAGATCTGGCACATCAGCTTGATCATGTCCTGTTCCTGACCTGCAGTCTCGCGTGCGGCCCCGCGTCGGTCAACGCGACTTTTTTGTCATGTCATCCATATTGGCACCGTCGCCAGACACAAACGACAAGGGCCACCCCGAAGGGTGGCCCTGTCCGCCGCGATATCCCCGAAAGGATCATCCGGCAGCATCAGCATTCCTTGGCCCGTTCGGGCCCTGGATCACTTGATGATCTTGGAGACGACGCCTGCGCCGACGGTGCGG
>NZ_VDDD01000146.1 GCF_006151785.1 Paracoccus marcusii | reverse complement strand
GGCCATCACCCCGTCCAGGCGGTCGGCCCGCTGGATCACCGTCAGCCAGCCGCCGGGCCGCAACCGCCTGAGGCCCGCGTCGATCCACTGCGCCAGCGGCGTCTCCTCGCGTCTGGCCAGGGCGCGGCCCGCGTCGGGCGCGGCCGTGCCGCCCAGGAAATAGGGCGGGTTCATCATCACATGGTCAAAGGAGGCGTCGCGCAGATCCCGCGGCGGGTCGGTCAGATCGCCGGTCAGGACCGTCAGCGCGATGCCGTTCGCGGCGGCATTGCGGCGGGCCAGGTCCGCATAGGACTGCTGCCGCTCCAGCCCGGTGATCGCCAGGTCCGGCACCCGCCAGCCCAGGCACAGGCTGGCCACCCCGGCCCCGCAGCCCAGTTCCAGCACCGCCTGCCCCGGCCGCGCGGGACAGGCCGCGGCCAGCATCACCGCATCCGCCCCCGCGCGATAGCCGCGCGCAGGCTGACTGATGCGCAGCCGCCCGTCCAGGAATCCGTCGATGCGGGTGTCAGTCATCCAGCCCGTTGTCGCGCAGGATGGCGCGGGCCATGAATTCGTCGCGGTCCGCGACCATCAGCCGCGCGGGCAGCACGCCGATCGATCCCTCCAGCACGCTCATGTGCTGATCCATCGGAAAGGTGGCGATCCCTTCGGATTCCAGCAGGCTGGTGGCGGCGGACATGCGGACCGGATCGTTGCTGCGGAAAAGCTCTTTCATGGGCGCGACGTTAAGCGGCGGTTGCGCATTTGTCGATGCCGTGGCAATGCACGGTCGCAGACACGGGGTATGGCATGACTGTGCAGGACAACGTCCGCAAACCGCTGGATCGGCTGAGCGAGGCCCTGACCGCCGAAATGGAGGCGGTCAACGCGCTGATCCGCGACCGCATGGCCAGCCGCCATGCCCCCCGCATCCCCGAGGTGACGGCGCATCTGATCGAGGCCGGCGGCAAGCGCCTGCGCCCGATGCTGACGCTGGCCGCGGCCAAGCTGCTGGGCTATCCCGGCCCGTGGCACGTGCATCTGGCCGCGACGGTCGAATTCATCCACACCGCCACGCTGCTGCATGACGACGTGGTCGACGAAAGCGCGCAGCGGCGCGGACGCCCGACGGCGAACCTGCTGTGGGACAACAAGTCCAGCGTGCTGGTCGGAGATTACCTGTTCGCGCGCAGCTTTCAGCTGATGGTCGAACCCGGCAACCTGCGCACGCTGGAGATCCTGGCCAATGCCAGCGCCACCATCGCCGAGGGCGAGGTGCTGCAGCTGACCGCGGCGCAGGACCTGGCAACCGATGAATCCGTCTATCTGCAGGTGGTTCGCGGCAAGACGGCGGCGCTGTTTTCCGCCGCGACCGAGGTGGGCGGCGTCATCGCCGGGGCGCCTGACGATCAGGTGCAGGCGCTGTTCGATTACGGCGACGCCCTGGGCATCAGCTTCCAGATCGTCGACGACCTGCTGGATTACGGCGGCGCGACCGAGACGATCGGCAAGAACGTGGGCGACGATTTCCGCGAACGCAAGCTGACCCTGCCGGTCATCAAGGCCATCGCCAAGGCCGACGCCGAGGAACGCGCCTTTTGGACCCGCACCATCGAGGCGGGCGACCAGCGCGACGGCGACCTGGAGCACGCGCTGTCGCTGCTGGCCCGTCACGGTGCGATGGAGGCCGCGCGCGCCGATGCGCTGGCCCATGCCGCACGGGCCCGCGCGGCGCTGCAGGTGCTGCCCGCGCATCCGATTCGCGACATGCTGGCCGACCTCGCGGATTTCGTCGTCAGCCGCGTGGCCTGACAGACCCCCTTTTCGTCCTCTCCCACCCTGCGTTTTCGGCGGCCCTTTCGGGGCTGCCGCGGCCGCACGCGGCGCGCCTGAATTTCGGGCATCGCCCCGCATTACAGCCCATTTTCCCGGCATGACCGGTCTGGACGCCCTGAATCAGTGCCTGCGGCCTGTGCAAGCGGCTGCATTCTGCCAATCCAAGGGGCGAAGTTCGCCGCAGCTGCGGCCCGTGGGGTGATGTTAAGGATGAGAGAAGTATGAGAAAGCTTTCCGCATATGGTCTTTTGGCGGCGGCCCTGTCCGCCGTCCCAGCCTTCGCGCAGGACGCCGCGGCCCCGGTCGTCGAGGCGGCGGCCCCCATCGTCGACAAGGGCGATGCCGCCTGGCTGATGATGTCGGCCGTCCTGGTCATCTTCATGACCCTGCCGGGCCTGGCGCTGTTCTATGGCGGCCTGGTGCGCGCCAAGAACATGCTGTCGGTGCTGATGCAGGTGCTGACCATCTTTTCCATCATCGCGATCCTGTGGGTCGCTTTCGGCTATTCGCTGGCCTTCACCGGTGCCGGCAGCGCCGAGGACGCGACCTTCTTCACCCCCTATATCGGCGGACTGTCCAAGGCGTTCCTGGCGGGCGTGGGCACCGATGCCCTGGCCGAGACCTTCTCGACCGGCGTGTACGTCCCGGAACTGGCCTTCGTGATCTTCCAGATGGCCTTCGCCTGCATCGCCTCGGCGCTGATCGTGGGTGCCACGGCCGAACGGCTGAAGTTCTCGGCGGTGATCCTGTTCGTGGTGATCTGGTTCTGCTTCTCCTACATCCCGATGGCCCACATGGTCTGGTGGTGGGGCGGCCCGTCGGCCTATGACGCGCCCTCGGGCCTGCTGTTCGGGCACGGCGCGCTGGACTTTGCCGGCGGCACGGTGATCCACATCAACGCAGGCGTCGCGGCGCTGGTCGCGGCCATGGTCGCAGGACCCCGCCTGGGCTATCGCAAGGAGCTGCTGGCGCCCCATAACCTGACCTTCACGCTGGTCGGCGGCTGCATCCTGTGGGTCGGCTGGTTCGGCTTCAACGCGGGCTCCAACCTCGAGGCCAACGGCCTGACCGCGCTGGCGATGATCAACACCGCCGTCGCCACCGCCGCCGCCGTGCTGGCCTGGTCGTTCGGCGAATGGATGATGCGCGGCCATCCCAGCCTGCTGGGCGGCATCTCGGGCGCCATCGCGGGCCTGGTCGGCGTGACGCCGGCCGCGGGCTTCGTCGGACCCATGGGCGCCATCGCGATCGGCCTGATCGCCGGCCTGGTCTGCATGTGGTTCGTTATCTCCGTCAAGCCCCGCATGGGCATCGACGACAGCCTGGACGTGTTCGGCATCCACGGCGTCGGCGGCATCGTCGGCGCGATCCTGACGGGCGTCTTCGCGGCCCCGTCCCTGGGCGGCGGCGGCGTGTTCGACTATTCCACCGGCGCGGTGGGCGAATACGCGATGGGCGCGCAGGTCTGGAACCAGACCTTGGGCGTGATCATCGCCATCGTCTGGTCGGCGGTCGTGTCCTTCATCGCGATCCATATCGTCAGGGCGCTGATCGGCCTGCGCGTCAGCGACAGCGACGAACGCCAGGGCCTGGACGTGACCACCCACGGCGAGAACGCCTACAACTGATCGGGCACCCGCCCCACGGCAAAGGCCCGGCCCCTGCGGCCGGGCCTTTCGCATGACCGGCAGGCGTGGAAAATCACGCTTCGGTCAGCCCAATTCCCCCCGACGCAAACTTGCTGTAAGCTGGATGCCAATTCCGCCGGACCAACCGGCCACGCAGTCACGCAGGCACCCGACGCATGAAACGACCTACCGGTACCCCGCCCCGTTCGGGCAAAAGCCCTGTTGCCGACAAGCGCAGCCAACCCGCGCCGGCCAAGGCCACGCCCCGCAAGGTCAAGCGGCACGGAAAGCCGCGGCGCGGCGGCATCCTGGGATGGATCGCCGGTCTGGTGACGCTGGCCTGGCGCATCGTCTGGGGGTCGATCTGGCGCCTGGCCGTGACGGTCGCGCTGATCATCGGCGCCGCCAGCGCCTATTTCTATGTCAGTCTTCCCGAGGCGCAGGACCTGTTCGACGGTCGCGCCCGCGGCAGCGTCACCATGCTGGACCGCGACGGCCGCGTCTTCGCTTGGCGCGGAGAGACATACGGCGCCGTCACCAGCGACCAGATCCCCGAGGTGCTGCAGCAGGCCGTGCTGTCGTCCGAGGACCGCCGGTTCTTCCGCCATTTCGGCGTCAGCCCGCGCGGCATCGCCAGCGCCATCCGCATCAACATGGCCGAGGGCCGCGGCCCGCTGGAGGGGAACGGCGGTTCCACCATCACCCAGCAGGTCGCCAAGCTGCTGTGCCTGGGCGACACGTTCGATCCCACCCGCTTTGCCAACGAGGCCGAGTTCGAGGCCGAATGCCGGTCGGGCGGCATCTGGCGCAAGATCAAGGAGATCCCCTATGCCTTCGCCATGGAGGCGAAGTACAGCAAGGAGGAGATCCTCTCAATCTACATGAACCGCTCCTATCTGGGCGGCGGCGCCCGCGGGTTCGAGGCCGCGAGCCAGGTCTATTTCAACAAGCCCGCGGCCGATCTGAACGTGTCCGAGGCCGCAATGCTGGCGGGCCTGCTGCCCGCACCCAGCCGCTATGCCCCGACCGCCAGCCTGGAACGCGCCCAGGCCCGTGCCAGCGTCGTCATGGGGCTGATGCACCAGGAAGGCTATCTGGACGACCAGCAGCTGGCCCAGGCCCGCGCCAACCCCGCGACCCTATCGCAGGCGGCATCGGCCCGGGCGGGCGGTTACTTTGCGGATTGGCTGATGGAATCCGGCCCCGGCTTCCTGACCAGCGAGACGACCGAGGACGTGACCATCACGACCACGCTTGACCAGCGCATCCAGCGAGCGGCCGAACGCGCCCTGCAGAAGGTGTTCGACGAGAAGGTCAAGGACGGCTCGACCGCCGAGGCCGCGGTCGTGGTGATGTCCGCCGACGGCGCGGTGCGTGCGATCATCGGCGGGCGCGACACGCGGGTGAACGGCGTCTTCAACCGCGCGACCCAGGCGAAGCGCCAGACCGGGTCCAGCTTCAAGCCCTTCGTCTATGCCGCCGCGCTGGAGGCCGGGTATTCGCCAAGCGACCGGATCGAGGACGGCCCCCTGACCATCCGCATTCCCGGCGGGCGCAACTGGTCGCCCCAGAACTATACCCGCAACTATCGCGGCATGGTCACGCTGACCCAGTCCCTGGCGCAATCGCTAAACACCTCGACCATCCGCCTGCAGGAGGTCGTCGGACGCGACCAGGTGATCCGCGTGGCGCGCGATTTCGGCATCGTCAGCAACCTGACCACCAGCCCGTCCCTGGGCCTGGGCGCGTCCGAGGCGACGCTGATGGAGCTGACGGGCGCCTATGCCGGCATCCGGAACGGCGGCACGTCGGTCGCGCCCTATGGCGTGGTCGAGGTCGCAATGCAGGGCGACGACCGCCCGCTGATGGGCCAGAGCGGCGGCTTTGGCGAACGCGTCATCAGCCAGCGCGCGGCGGGCCAGCTGATCTACATGATGCAGCAGGTGATTTCGAACGGCACCGGCGGGCGCGCACAGCTGGGCGACCGTCCCGTGGCGGGCAAGACCGGCACGACCAGCAGCTATCGCGACGCGTGGTTCGTGGGCTTCACCGAACAGTACGTGACCGGCGTCTGGATGGGCAACGATGACAACACGCCCCTGACCGGGGTCACCGGCGGCGGTCTGCCGGCCGAGATCTGGCAGGCGGTGATGCTGGAGATCCATGACGGCCTGCCGGAGCTGCCCCTGTCGACCGTGTCGCCCGACGGCAGCGGGATCATCATGTCCAGCGGCGGCACGACCCCGCAGGTGGTGACCAGCGGATCGGCCGACGATCCGCTGGCCGCGGCGCTGGCCGGGGTGATGAACGGGATCGAGGCGCAGAACAGCGGCCGCGTGATCACCGCCCCCGGAGAGGTCCAGGGCGGGGCCCCCGTCACGCCGGGCAGCAGCGTGGGCGCCGATTCGGACGACGCCCTGTCCCGCGCCCTGAACGGCATCCTGGGCGGAAACTGACCCCCGGACATGAAAAAGCCGCCCGGTTTTGCGACCGGGCGGCTTTTTTGTGGGCCGGTGCGGTCAGCCCGCCTGGCGCAGATCGGCGGCCAGCGCCGCGACATCACCCTGCCGACGGGCCAGCATGGCGCCGATCTCGGCCCGTTCGCTGGCCAGCATGTTCACGCCCTCGATGATGATGTTGAAATAGAGATCCTGCCCCGAGCGGTCCGAGACATGCCATTCGACCTCCAGCGGCGCGCGCCCGTTCAGGTACGCCACCGACGTCACCGCATAAAAGCTTTTCAGCTGCCGCGACCCCGTCACCTCGATCCGCGATCCGATGAACTCTCGGAACCGGGCGCCGTACTTGCGGCCGATATAGCCCTGGAACGCTTGCCGGTATTCTGCAAAGGTCGCCGGATCGGTCTGGCGCGCAGCCGGACCAAGCGCCGAACGCGCGATGACATCCACATCCGCATAGCGGGCAAAGATCGCCTCGAACTGCTGATACATCTGGGGGGCGGGCTGGCCCGAATTGATGACCTGATAGACCTCGGCCAGCGACCGGTCGATCAGCGCGTGCGCCCCATCCGCGTCCAGCGCATGGGCGGGACGCCAGGGCAGCACCGCCGTCAGCGACGCGCATCCGATCAGGCCCAGCAGCCCCCGGCGGTCAGTCCGAATAGGGGTCGATGACATCCGCATCGTCATAGGGGTCGTAATCGTCACCGGTCTCTCCCAGGTCAAAGCGGCGGTTCATCAGCCAGATCAGCCGCGTCTGCGCATAGCTATCCGCACTGCCCTGCAGAATGCCATCCACCGTATCCCCAAAGCGCGCCCGATCACCGGCTTTTGACGCGACCCGCAGGGCGAATACCGTCGCGGCATCCCGACCGTCAAAGACGTGGTACAGCGGATCGATCAGCAGATCGACGACCTGCCCCACCGCATCGCGCTGCGTGGACGGGCCCAGCACGGGCAGTTCCAGATAGGCGCCCTCGGGGACGCCCCAGACTGCCAGCGTCTGGCCGAAATCGGTGTCACGTTCCGTCACGCCGAAACTGTCGGCGGCCGGATCGAAGACGCCGCCCAGCCCGACCGTCGAATTGACCGCGAACCGGGTCAGGTTCGCGCCCGCATCGCGGGGCTTGCCCTGCAGCAGCCCGTTCACGACCTTGACCGGCAAGGACAGGTTGCGCCCGGCATTGATGACCATCTGCAACAGCCCGATCGGCGCATCGGGATCGCGCGGAGCGTCGTCACCGCTGCCCTTCAGCCGGTTCGCGACGGGGCCGATCACCCGCGCATCCAGCCCCTTGTTGAAGGCATGCACGCGGCGGTTCTGCGCCTCGAACGGGTCGTTGACGGTGATGCCGTCCTTCTGGACGGGCGCCTGCGCGCATCCGGCGGCGACAAGCGCCGTCAGCAGCAGGGCCATGACGGGGGGGCTGTTGGGGCGCAAGGGAATCCTTAACCTTTCGATGCGAGGGTCGCGGCAGGCTGGCATAAGCCCTGCGTGGTGATATGGTCGCCGCGGTAACGAGGCAAGCCCCGCCATCGGCGCGGCATTTTCGGGGCAAGACG
>NZ_VDDD01000145.1 GCF_006151785.1 Paracoccus marcusii | reverse complement strand
GCCTCGGCCGGGGCTTCCGGCGCGGGCTCCTCGACCGGCGCGGGCTCGGGCGCAGGCTCTTCCGCGGGCGCGGGCTCCGCCGGCGGCGGGTTCTGAGCTTGGTTCAAATCGGCACCGTCCTGCGGTCCCTCCTCGCCGGGGGCCGCGGGCGGGGGCGGGACCTGACCTTCGGGCGCGGCCTGCGCCAGGATCAGGTTCTGGGGGGCCGCCTGATCGGGGGCGGGCATCGCGGTCTGGGCCATCGCAAGATGCGGCGCCATCAGCGACAGGCAGGCCGCGATGGCGGTTGTGTTATGGATAATCCGGCGCATGAGACGCTCCTTGTGGAAAATCGAATGACTGTCTTTTGTGCTTTAACAGGCACTTGCGCCAAGGGTTCCCAAACTTGCCGTGACCATCGCGTGATGGGCGGCGGTGCGCCATGCAAAAGGCCGCGCCGAAACGGCGCGGCCCATGGGCGGTTCGATAGAAACGACGTCAGACGCCGTCGCCGACAAAGGCCTTTTCGACGACGAATTCGCGCGGCTCGGAATTCGCGCCCTCGTTCAGGCCGAACCCTTCCAGGACCGCCTTGACGTCGACGTTGAAGGCTAGGCTGCCGCAGATCATCGCGCGATCCTGTGCCGGATCGATGGGCGGCAGGCCCAGATCCGACAGCACCTTGCCCGAGGTCAGGTTGTCGGTGATGCGCCCCATGAAGGGCGAGGGCTCTCGCGTCGTCGTCGGGTAGTATTTCAGCCGCTGGGCGAAATCGTCGCCATAGATCTCGGTCAGCAGCGGGTCGTGGCGCAGGTTGTTCACCAGCTCGGCGCCATAGACCAGCTCCTCACCGGTGCGGCATGTATGCATCATAATGACCTGCTCGAACCGCTCATAGGTCTCGGGGTCGCGCATCAGGCTGGCAAAGGGCGCGAACCCCGTGCCGGTGGCAAGGAACCACAGCCGCTTGCCGGGCAGCAGGGCGTCCAGGACCAGCGTGCCCACGGGCTTGGGGCGCAGGATGATCTCGTCGCCGGGCTTGATGTGCTGCAGCTTGGAGGTCAGCGGCCCGTCGGGGACGATGATGGAATAGAATTCCAGCTCGTCGTCCCAGTTGGGCGAAGCGATGGAATATGCCCGCAGCAGCGGCTTGCCGTTGTCTCCCGGCAGGCCGATCATCACGAATTCACCCGACCGGAAGCGCAGCGAGGCAGGCCGCGTCACCCGGAACGAAAACAGGCTGTCGGTCCATTTCGTGACCGAGGTCACGGTTTGGGCATCGGGAACGGTAATCTTGGCGGCCTCGGTCACGGGCAGATCCAGCGTCATTGTTGCAATCCTTGTCGTCTAATCGAAGGGGCGCGCGGGCGAAAGGGTCAGCCCGCCAGCTGCGCCCGATGGTCCCAGGCCTTCCAGTCGGCACGGGCCCGCCATTGGTCCTCGGGCTGGCGGGCGGCGATGTCGGGGGCGACCTCGACCTCGTCGAAGCCCACGCGGCGCGCCATGGCGTATTGATCGGCGATCAGCCGCCCCGTCGCGCGCAGGCGACCGGTATATCCCAGCTCGCGCAAGCGGCGGGCCAGCGTGAAACCGCGCCCGTCGCTGAAGGACGGAAAGGCGATCCCGATCAGCGGCTGATCGAGATGGTCGGCCAAGGTCGCGGGGGCGGTGTCGGGGGCCAGCACCACGGCGGGCTGGTCGGTCACCGGATGAAACCCGTCGTCACGGGCCAAGACGGGTTCGCTGTTCAACTGCTCGCTCATGCCGAGACCTTTCCGCGGACCATGCGCCCGCCGATGAAATGGATGCCGCATTCGGATTTCTCCTGGCCGCGCCAGCGCCCGGAACGGGGGTCCTCGCCCGGCTTGACCGGAGAGGTGCAGGGCGCGCAGCCGATGGACGGATAGCCCTTGGCGACCAGCGGATGCCGGGGCAGGCGGTTCTCGACCATGTAGTCCTGCACGTCCTCGGGGCGCCAATGCGCCAAAGGATTCACGCGCAGGCGCGACGGGGGTTCGGGCTCGAAGAACTCCAGCGCGGCGCGCTGGCCGTTCTGGAACCGCTTGCGGCCCGTGATCCAGGCGTCATAGCCCGACAGCACGCGCTCCAGCGGCACCGTCTTGCGGAAATCGCAGCAGGCGTCGGGGTTCGACTTGTGCAGCGTTCCGTCCGGGTCATGGGCCGCGATCTCCGCCTCGCTGGCGGTGATGACCTGCACGTTGGTCAGCGAAAGCCGCTCCGCGACTTCTTGCTGATAGGCCAGGGTCTCGGGGAACAGCATCTGCGTGTCGATGAACAGCACCGGCAGGCCCGGTGCGACCCGGCTGACCATGTGCAGCAGCACGACCGATTCAGCGCCGAAAGACGACACCAGCGCCACCTGCCCCAGATCGGGGTCGGTGACCGCGCGGCGCAGCACCTCGATGGCGGCATGGTGGCGATAGCGGTCGTTCAGCCGCCCCGCGCGTGTGTCCAGGTTCCCGTCAAGCATCGGCGGCCACGGGATAGAGCGCGGCCTTGAACGGGGCCTGACCCAGACGGCGATAGGCGTCGATGAAGCGTTCGGACGCGTCCTCACGGACCTCCAGATAGGCGCGCAGCAGCCGGTCGATGGCCGGGACCACCTGTTCGGCGGGGAAACCCGCGCCCGCGCGTTCGCCGATGGCCGGGATGTCATAGGCATCGCCGCCAAGCGTGATCTGATAGTTTTCCACGCCCGCACGATCCAGCCCCAGGATGCCGATATGGCCCAGGTGGTGATGCCCGCAGGCGTTGATGCAGCCCGAGATGCGGATGTTCAGGTTGCCGATCTCCTCCTCCAGCCCGACGGAGCGGAAATGGTCGGCGATCTCTTCGGCGATGGGGATGGAACGGGCGGTGGCCAGCGCACAGTAATCCATGCCGGGGCAGGCGATGATGTCGCTGGTCAGCCCGGCATTGGCGGTGGCAAGGCCCGCGGCGCGCAGCTCGGCGTACAGCGCCGGCAGGTCCGACTTGTGCACATGCGGCAGGGCCACGTTCTGGTCGTGCATCACGCGCAGGTCGTCGTGGCCGAACCGTTCGGCCAGATCGGCCAGCAGGCGCATCTGGTCCGCGCTGGCGTCGCCCGGCGTCTGGCCCGGCGCCTTGAAGGTCACGACGACGCTGGCATAGCCCTCGACCCGGTGCTGATGCAGGTTCGTATCAGACCAGCTGCGGAAGGCCGGGTTCGCCTGCCGCTCGGCCTCATAGCCATCGACGGGCGCGTTGCGGAAGGACGGCGCGCGGAAGCGGTCCTTGAACACGGCCAGCGCGTCGCGGTCGGCGCCGTGGAAATCGCGGCGGCGGGCCAGGAACTCTTCGTCGATCTCGGCGCGCATGACGTCGATACCGCGCTCCAGCACGGTGATCTTGATGCGGGCCTTGTACTTGTTGTCGCGGCGCCCGGCCAAGTTGTAGGTCGCGATGATCGCCTCGACGTAAGGCAGCAGGTCCTCCTCGGGCAGGAAGTCGCGGACGACCTGACCCAGGAGCGGCGTGCGGCCCAGACCGCCGCCGATCCAGACCTCGAAGCCGGTCTTGCCGTTCCGCTCGGTCAGGCGCAGGCCGATGTCATGGGCGGCGATGACGGCACGGTCCTTCTTCCCGCCGGAAATGGCGATCTTGAACTTGCGCGGCAAGAACTGGAATTCGGCGTGATCGGTGGACCAGCTGCGCAGCAGCTCCGCATAGGGGCGCGGATCGGCGGCCTCGTCGAAGGCCGCGCCAGCGAAGGCGTCGGTGGTCACATTGCGGATGGTGTTGCCGCTGGTCTGGATGGCGTGCATGCCGACATTGGCCAGCGCGTCCAGCATGTCCGGGATGTCCACCAGCTTGGGCCAGTTGAACTGGATGTTCTGGCGGGTGGTCCAGTGGCCGTAACCCTTGTCCCACTTCTCGGCCAGCAGGGCCAGGGTGCGCATCTGGTCCGGGCTGATCGTGCCATAGGGAATGGCCACGCGCAGCATGTAGGCATGCAGCTGCAGATAGACGCCGTTCATCAGGCGCAGTGGCTTGAACTCGTCCTCAGTCAGGCTGCCGTCCAGGCGGCGGGCGACCTGGGCGCGGAATTCGGCCGCGCGCTGGCGGACATAATCGGTCTCGACGGGGCGGATATCAAACATGGGCGGTTTCCGTCTTCTGGGCGTCGGCTTGCCGATCGGCCTGGATGCCGTGGAAATAGTTGGACGGTCCGCGCTGGCGGAAGGCCTCGCGGAAATGGACGGGCTCGGGTCCGTCGGGACCGCGCCTGGCCTCGACCAGATAGGGACCGACGACGATCTCGGATTGCGCCACGGCCTGCAGCAGGTCCAGGTCGGCGATGGCCTCGTCGTCATAGACGGTCGCCTGGCGCGGATCGCGGGTCCAGCCGTCGGCGCACATCCACACATTGTGGCCTTCGCGAAGGTCGTTCGCGGTGATGACGCCGGGGCGTGCGGCCGACAGGGGGAAGGATTTGCTCATGACTGGACCTCGCGGTTTTGCTGACCTCTATATAGAATTTCGTTCTGGATTCTGCACAGTGGTCGCGGCAAATAAGGACGATCGACCAAGGAGCGCGCCATGCCGGAACCGATTTCCCCCGATGCGGGCGCAGGCCAAACGCCTGTCCGCCTGGACGAGGTGGACCGCAAGATCCTGTTCCTGCTGCAGCAGGATGCCAGCCTGTCGCTGGACCAGATCGCCGATCGGGTGGGGGCCTCCAAGACCCCGGTCTGGAACCGAATCCGCAAGCTGCGAGAGGCAGGCGTGATCCGCCGTCAGGTCGCCATCCTGGATCCCGAGGCGCTGGGGCTGGAGGCCTGCTTCTTCGTGCTGATCCGCACCAGCGAGCATGACCGCGACTGGGCCGCGCGCTTTCTGCGCGCGCTGCGCGAGCGGCCCGAGGTGGTCGAGGCACACCGTCTGGCGGGCGACATCGACTATATCCTCAAGGTGCAGGTCAGGAACGCCCGCGCTTATGACCGCTTTTACCAATCGCTGATCGGCGAGGTGAAGATCCACAACGTCACGGCCCTGCTGTCGATGGAGGAGATCAAGGCGACCAGCGCCCTGCCCATCCCGGACGGGGAGCGCTGAGATGGGTTGGGTGATCTGGCACAAGCCGACCTGCTCCACCTCGCGCTGGGTTCTGGCCGCGCTGCGCGAGGCGGGGATCGCACCCGAGGTGCGCGACTACATCACCGCGCCGCCGTCCGAGGATGCGTTGCGCGATGCGCTGTCGCGTCTGGGCATCGGGGCGCGGGGGTTGCTTCGGCGCAAAGGAACGCCATTCGCGGAACTGGGCCTGGGCGATCCGGCGCTGTCCGATGACGCGCTGGTCGCGGCGATGGCGGCCCATCCGATCCTGATCGAACGGCCGGTCGTCTTCGCGCCGCATGGCGCGGTGCTGTGCCGGCCCAAGGAGCGGGTCAGTGAGCTGATCGCCCGCAATCACGCAGGTGGTCCGCCGTGATCCGGTGGGGGTGCGGGGTGCGAACCGACAGATGACGCCCAGACTGCGGCGACATCGGCAGATGCCTTACGGATCGATCGGATCGAACGCCCCGACAGAGATGCCCAGCAACAGCCAACGCCGCCCCTCCAGCCCCAGGACCAGATCGAAGCTGACATGACGCGGCTGCAGCGGGACAAAGCCGGTCAGGCGCAGCTCCTGCCCGGTATCGGACAGCGCGCTGTCCAGGATGACCGGGTCGACGACCATCGCCTGCAGCAGGTCCAGCCGTTCCTCGCGCAGCGGCGTGAACAGGCCCGCCAGGCGCGTCGGATCGTTGGCCAATGCGAATTCCGGGGCGGCGATGTCGCGCAGCACCGTGTAGTTGCCCGTCCAGTTGCCGTGGTTCACCGCCGCCAGCACGTCGCGGATCAGGGCGGTGGCATAGCTGGGTTCGACAAGGGGGGCCTCGGCCCGGGGTTCGGGCTGCGGTTCGGCGGGGGCGTCCTGCGCATGGGCGCTGGCGCCGACCAGCGCCAGCGCCATCGCGATGGCCAGGGACAGCGCATGCGCCGTCCCCGTCCGTGTTGCGGCGTGGCCTACCACGCGTAGGTCACGCCGATGCGGCCGCCGACCTGGTTCTGGTCAAAGCCATAGGTGATGCCCGCGTCGAACTGGGTGTTCGCGTCGAAGCGGTAGCCCATCGACGCGGCCAGTGCCTGCGAGCCTTCGAAGCTGCCGATGCTGGTCGACACGGCATAGGTCTTGTCCTCGGGGACATAGGGGGTGTTCAGCGCCATCGCCATGGCAATGCCTTCCTTGTTGTCCTCGACCTGCTGGCCCAGAGAGCGCACGCGGCCGTTCAGCGACGACATGCTCTCGCCGATCGACCGGTCGACCGCCAGGTTGCCCTGCGCGTCCGAGGTCACGACGCCGATGGGGGTGCCCTGCGCCGCCGTGCTGGCATCCGACGCGATGCCCGCCGCGCGATAGGTGTTGGCGCCGTTGCCCAGCACGAACTCGTTCGCGCGGGTCGCGGTCGCGCCATCACCGATGGCGACCGAGTTGTCGGCCGCAGCGACCGCCTGGTTGCCAAGCGCGATCGACCCCGATCCCATGGCCATCGCGGCCTCGCCGATGGCGGTCGAGCGCACGCCGCTGGCCGCTGCCAGGTGGCCGAAGGCATGGGCGCGTTCGGCGGTGGCCTGCGCCTGCCAACCGAAGGCGGTGGCGGCGGTGCCGTTCGCGACCGATTCACCGCCGACCGCGGTGGTCGAGGTGCCGGTCGCGACCGAGGTGTCGCCGATGGCCAGCGCGTCGGTGCCGTTGGCGATGGATTCGTTGCCGATGGCGGTCGAGAAATCCGACTGGGCGTCGGCATTCTCGCCCACGGCCAGCGAGCGGACACCCTGCGCGGTGGCCAGGTGGCCGATGGCCTGGGCGCGTTCCGCGGTCGCCATGGACTGCCAGCCGATGGCGCTGGCACCCGGCCCGGTCGCGACCGATTCGCCACCGATGGCGGTGGTCGAGTTGCCGTTCGCCGCGGCCGTGTCGCCCACGGCCAGCGCATCGATGCCGTTGGCGATGGATTCGTTGCCGATGGCGGTGGACAGGTCGGTCTGGGCGTCGGCATTCTCGCCGATGGCCATCGACCGGACGCCCTGTGCGGTGGCCAGGTGGCCGAAGGCCTGGGCGCGTTCGGCGGTGGCTTGGGCCTGCCAGCCGATGGCGCTGGCGCCGGGGCCGGTCGCGACCGATTCGCCGCCGACCGCAGTGGTCGAGTTGCCGTTCGCCGCCGCGGTGTCGCCCACGGCCAGCGCGTCGACGCCGTTGGCGGTGGATTCGTTGCCGATGGCGGTGGAAAGGTCGGTCTGCGCGTCGGCGTTCTTGCCCACGGCTAGGGACCGGACGCCTTGGGCGGTGGCCAGGTGGCCGATGGCCTGCGCGCGTTCCGCGGTGGCCTGCGCCTGCCAGCCGATGGCGCTGGCGCCCGGCCCGGTCGCAACCGATTCGCCGCCGACCGCGGTGGTCGAGGGGCCGGTGGCGGTCGCCTCTCCGCCGATGGCCACGCCGTCCACGGCGGTCGCATCGGTCGA
>NZ_VDDD01000144.1 GCF_006151785.1 Paracoccus marcusii | reverse complement strand
CGCGCATGGGCCGCGGGCGAGTCCAGCGCAAGGTCGGGCGCGGCGGGGCCGGGCAGGGGCGCGACCGTGCCCCGGCGGATGCCGATGCCGCGTTCCGCCAGGGGCGCCAGATGCGGGCTGTCGAAAGCCGCGAAGCGTGTCGTCGACACCTTCAGTGCGCGGCACCCGCGCAGCAGGCGTCCGTCGAAGAAGATCGCGACCTCGGGCAGGCGCAGGCGGGCGCAGGACAGTGCGCCGGTCAGGTTGGCCAGCGCATCACTGCCCGCGTTCAGGACCAGACCGGCGGGGGTGTCGGTGAACAGCGGCAGCTGTGCGCCCGTCAGGATCACCGGTTTGGACAGCGCGGCGCGGGCCAGCCCCAGATCGTCGAACACGTTCAGCAGCAGAGGCAGCGCCGCGCCGGTGTAATCCATCGTGTCGGTGCCGTGCAGGATCACGAAGGCGTCGTGGTCGGCGTAGAGGTCCAGCACCCGCCGCGCGATCCGGCACCAGTCGGAGGGGCGCAGGTCGGTGCTGTCCAGCGTTCCGGGCCCGTCATTCGAAAACCGCAGTCCCGTGTCGAAATGCAGCGCGTCCCCCGGCAGAGCCGCCGCCAGCGCCGGCCCCAGCAGATCCTGCGCGGCGCGGGCAAAGCGGTCCGCCGCCATCGGGGCCAGCGGCTGGCCCGTGCTGCTGATCGTGCCGCCCGTGTTGATGATGCAGATGCGCATGAGGGTCCCCCGTTCCCGGACCGCTATAGAACGCTCAGGCGGTGCCGATCCAGCCCCGCAGAAAGCTGGCAAGGTTGTGCGTCAGATCCTCGGACAGATAGCCGCCCTCCTGGACGATGACGGTGGGCAGGCCCGCGGCGCGGATGCGGGCGGCGGCGCGGGCGAAACCCGGGGTGGTGACGCGCAGCCCGCGAAACGGGTCGTTCTCGTGCGCGTCCAGCCCCAGGGCCAGGACAAGCGCGCCCGGCGCAAAACCCGCGATGCGGTCCAGCGCGCGGTCGATGGCGTCCAGCCAGACGGCATCGTCCGATCCCAGGGGCAGCGGCAGGTTCAGGTTTGTGCCGGCCGGCCCCACCTCATGCGCATGGCCCAGATAAAAGGGATAGAACGCGTCTGGATTGCCATGAACGGACACGGTCAGCACGTCGGCACGGTCAAAAAAGATCTGCTGCGTGCCGTTGCCGTGATGGACATCGATGTCCAGGATGGCGACGCGGTCATGCACCGCGCGCAGGGCCTGCGCGGCGATGGCGGAATTGTTCAAAAAACAGTGCCCCGCCGCGGTGTCTGCATCGGCATGGTGCCCCGGCGGACGGCACAGCGCATAGGCCGCGCCCGCCCCGTCCAGCACCGCGCGGCTGGCCGCCAGTGCGGTGTCCACCCCGCGCAGCGCCGCCGCATAGGTGTGCTGACCAAGCGGACAGCCGGTATCAGCCATGTGCCAGCCCGCCCGCCCGGTGATCCCCGACGGATAGGTCTGGTCGGCCTTCTGCGGATGCAGGTTGGCCACGACCTCGGCCCCCGCGCCGGGGGCCGTCTGCCATTCGTCCCATGCGGTTTCCAGAAAGTGCAGATAGCGCGCGGTGTGAACCGCGTGCATCGGGGCGCGGTCTGCCACCGGCGGATCGGTCGCGGTCAACCCCGCGGCGGCGATGCCCGCCAATAGGCGTTCGGCGCGTTCGGCGGTTTCCTTGTTCACCATCGGCACCCCGCGCAGCATCCAGAACCGGGGATCGTGGGCGGCGGTGTCGGGTGCGTAAAAGCAGGGCAGGCTGTCCATGCGGCGCAGGCTAGGACGCCCGCGCCGCATCGGCAAGATCAGAAGCCGCTATGCGTCTTCAGGAACTCCGCCTCCTCGGGGGTGCTGTCGCGGCCCAGGATCGCGTTGCGATGCGGAAAGCGGCCGAACCGTTCGACGATGTCGCGATGCTCGCGCGCGAAATGCAGCGAATGGTCGTTGCCCAGGTCTTCGTACAGCGCCACCGACCGGGTCTGGTCGGCCAGATCCTCGCTGTGCATGAACGGCAGATAGAAGAACTGCCGCCGGTCGGGGGCCTGGCCCACGTCATGGCCCATGTCCAGCGCGGTCCGCGCGTGGCGCAGCGCCAGGTCGTTCGATTCGAAGCTGCGCGGCCCGCCGCGATAGATGTTGCGCGGGAACTGGTCCAGCACGATCACCAGCGCCAGTGCGCTGTCGGGCGCGTCCATCCAGTCGTCCAGCCGCCCGGCATGCGCGGCCTCGTAGGTGTCGCTGAAACGGGCGGCGATGTCGCGGTCGATGTCGTCCGACTTGGCGAACCAATAGGGGCGCATCTGGTCCGAAAACCAGAACTCCAGCACCTCGTGGGGGGTCTTGGGCATGTGTTTCTCCGTCATGGCAAGGGGATATGTTCGTCGCGGTCGCCCGGCGGCAGGTCGAACCGTCCTTGCCCCCAACGCGCCTCGCGCCATTCCTGTTTCGCGGCCTCGATCCGTTCGCGCGACGACGCGACGAAGTTCCACCAGATGTGGCGCGGCCCGTTCAGCGTGGCACCGCCAAGCGCCATCAGCCGTGCGCCCCGGTCGCCCGCCGCCACCGTGATCGCGTCGCCGGGGCGGAACACCATCATCTGGCCGGCCTGGAACTCCTGCCCGGCAATGCTGACGCTGCCCTCGGTGATGTAGATTCCCCGATCCTCGTGATCGACGGGCAGGGGAAAGCGGGCGCGGGCGGCAAGCGTCACGTCCAGATAGAACGTGTCAGAATGCATCGTCGCGGGCGCTGTCTCGCCATAGGCGCGGCCCAGGATCAGTCGCGCCTCGATCCCCTGGTCGCGGATCTCGGGCAGCGCGCCCGCCGCGTGATGTTCGAAGCTGGGGGCGATGTCCTCATGCGTCTCCGGCAGGGCGATCCAGGTCTGGATGCCCAGCAGGCTGCTGGGCCCGGCGCGCACGGCGTCGGGGCTGCGTTCGGAATGGGTCACGCCGCGCCCCGCCACCATCCAGTTCAGCGCGCCCGGCGTGATGATCTGGTCGGCGCCGGTGCTGTCCCGATGCTGAAAGCTGCCCCGATACAGATAGGTGACCGTGCCCAGCCCGATATGGGGGTGCGGACGCACGTCGATGCCCTGGTCGGTCAGGAATTCCGCCGGGCCCATCTGGTCGAAGAAGATGAACGGCCCGACCATCTGGCGTTTGGGGGCGGGCAGGGCGCGGCGCACCTCGAACCCGCCCAGGTCGCGGGCGCGGGGGATGATCAGCGTCTCGATGGCATCGGCGCCGACGGCGTCGGGGCATCCGGGGGTCAGGGCGGGGTTCCAGCTCATGGCGTTCTCTCCTGTGCTGTTTCCAAGGGTGGGGGTTTGCGGGCCGTCGGGCAAGCGTGCAGGCGTTCGGCCTGTGCGAACGCCGGGTTGCGCACGACCCCCGTGGCGCCGAACGACCGTCACGGGCATGTTGGATCCCGAAAGGAGGTCGCCATGACGGGACTTCATCACGTGACGGCCATCACGCGCGACGTGCAGGCCAATGTCAATTTCTGGATGGGCTTACTGGGCCTGTCGCTGGTCAAGCAGACCGCGGGGTTCGAGGATGCCGAACAGCTGCACCTGTTCTATGGCGATGCCACGGGCGCGCCCGGGTCGCTGGTCAGCTTCCTGGTCTGGCAGGACGGCGCGCCCGGTCGCGTGGGACACGGACAGGTGGCCGAGATCGCCTTGGCCATCCCCCGCGCGCGGATCGGCGACTGGCTGACCCGCGCCATGCAGCGCGGCTTGCGCGTCGAGGGGCCGGTCCGCGAATTCGGTGCGCCGGTCCTGCGCCTGCGCGACCCGGACGGGATCATCGTCAAGCTGGTGGGCGGGGACATCCCCGATACCGGCTGGCCCGCGGCCCCCGCCCGCCTGCAGGGCGTGACCCTGTGGTCGCAGGACGCCCCGGCCACGGCGGCGTTCCTGGCACGCTTCGGCTATGCCCCCCAAGGCATCGAAGGCGGCGTGACGCGCCTGGCATCAAACCGCGACGCCATCGACATCCGCGACACGGCAGGGTTCGTGCCGGGCATTCCGGGAACCGGGGTGATCGACCATGTCGCCCTGCGCGTGCCCGATGTCGCGGCGATCGACGCGCACCGGGCCGCGCTGACCGATGTGACGGTCCATGATCGGCTGTACTTCACCTCTCTCTATGTCCGCGATCCTGCGGGCATCCTGATCGAACTGGCGACCGACGGTCCCGGCATGGCCGTGGACGAGGACGACCTTGGCCGGACCCTGAAGGTCCCGCCGCACATGACCGACGACACCGACCTGCGGCTGCGCCTGCCGCAATTCGCCCGCCCGGGCGAGGAAAGGACCCCCATGCGCGATCTGCCCTTCATCCACCGCATCCACACCCCCGACGATGCAGACGGGTCGGTGATCCTGCTGCTGCACGGCACCGGCGGATCGGAATCCGACCTGATGCCGCTGGCGCATCGCATCGCGCCGCGCGCCACCCTGCTGGGCCTGCGCGGCCGGTCGACCGAGGAGGGCGTCGCCCGGTTCTTCCGGCGCCTGTCCATGGCCAGCTTTGACCAGGACGACATCCGGTCCGAAGCCGCGGCCTTTGCCGGCTTCTGGGAGGGTGCGATGGCGGCCTATGGCCTCGACCCCGCGCGGCTGACGGTGCTGGGCTATTCGAACGGCGCAAACTTTGCGGGGGCGGTGATGGCGCTGCATCCGGGGCTGATCGCGCGGGCGATCCTGATCCGGCCGATGCTGGTGCTGGACCCGGTGCCACGGGCCGACCTGTCGGGGGTCCGGGTTCTGACGCTGCAGGGGGCGCGCGACCCCTATGGGCATTACGCCCCGGCGCTGAACGACTGGCTGGCCACAAGCGGGGCCGATCTGGACGCCCGCACGATCGCGGCGGGACACGAGATCGCCCCCGAGGACCTGGCCGCGGCCAGCGCCTGGATGGCCGGCCCCGGGGCATGAAAAAGCCCCGCCTCCGGTCTTGGCCGGAGGCGGGGCGCACTGGTCAGACTGTGTACGGCGCTATAACTCAGACAAATTCGAACCGGTTCCCGAACGGGTCCGCCACGGCGGCGGATTTTTCCGGAAATCCGGTCAAGGCGACGTGATCCAGCCCTGTCCGGCCGTCGGGGCGGGGACCGGCGCCCCGGCTGTTCCAGACATTCGCGGCCAGATGGTGGTGATAGCCGTTCCAGCCGTACCACCCCCCGCCCGGCGCATCATGGGTGCGCGTCAGGCCAAGCGTGCCCTGCATGAAGTCATCGGCCGCGTCCATCGCCCCGACCTGCAGGTGGACATGGCCGATTTGGGTCCCGGCGGGCGCGCCCTGCCAGGGCCCGTCCGCGGCGGCCGCAAGATCGTTCAGGTCCAGCCGTTCGGTGACCATCCGCACGCGGTCGCCGTCTCGGGTCCAGTCCGAGGCAGGCCGGTCGCGATAGATCTCGATGCCGTTGCCTTCTGGGTCGTCCAGATACAGCGCCTCGCTGACATCGTGATCCGATGCGCCGGTCAGCCGCACGCCCGTATCGGCGGCGTGGCGCAGCCAACGGCCCAGGGCCGCGCGGTCGGGCAGCAGGAAGGCGGTGTGGAACAGGCCTGCGTCACGCGGATCGCGCGGGATGGCGGCGGGATCGCCCGACAGGCGGATCAGCACCTGCCCGCCCGCGCCCAGATCGCGCTGTGCCCCGTCCGCGCCCATCGGCTCCAGCCCAAGCACGGTCTGATAGAACCGCGCCATGCCGGGCAGGTCGCGCACGGTCAGCGCGACATGGGCGATGCCGGTCATGACCGGCCGCCGCCGATCGAGCCGGCAAAGCCCGCCACGAATTCGGCCAGCCTTTCGCGGGTCTTGTCGTCCGTCAGGTTGCCTTGGTCGTCGAACAGATCGCCCGCGCGCGACACCATCAGCCGTCCCTCCCACCACGGGCGGGTGGCCAGCATCCGCAGCACCGGCAGCCAATGCGACTGCGCATGCGCGGTTCCGAAATTGCCCGGAGAGGCGCCGATGACGGCCACGGGCTTGCCCTTGAAGATGGCCATGCCCTGGCCGCGCGACATCCAGTCGATGACGTTCTTCAACACGCCCGGCACGCCGTTGTTGTATTCCGGGCTGACCAGCAGCAGCGCGTCCGCGGCCGCCAGCTGGTCAGTCAGGGTCGTGACCGCGGCGGGAATGCCCGACGCGGCCTCCAGGTCGCCATCATAGAGCGGCACCTGCGCGATGTCGCCGATGGTGATCGTCACACCCTCGGGGGCGGCATCCGCCGCCGCCCGAAGCAGGCCGGAATTCAGCGATGCCCGACGCAGGCTGCCGGAAAGTCCCAGGATCGTGGTCATCGCGTCTCTCCTTGCGTTCAGGCCAGGGGTTTCAGCCCGGCCTCGATCTGCTGGCGCTTGCCCTCCAGGAAGGGGGGCAGGGACAGGCCCTCGCCCATCGTCTCGAAGGGTTCGTCCACGTCGAAGCCCGGCCCGTCGGTCGCCAGTTCGAACAGATTGCCGCCGGGTTCGCGGAAATACAACGACCGGAAATAGAACCGCTCGACCTCGCCGCTGCTGGGTACGCGGAACCGGGCCACGCGGTCGGTCCAGGCGGTCAGGGCGGCGGTATCGGGCACGCGGAAGGCCACGTGATGCACCCCGCCCGCGCCCTGGCGCGCCTGCGGCAGGCCGGGCTGGACCGCGACATGCAGTTCGGCCGCGGCACCACCCTCGCCCATCTCGAAGACATGGACCTGGCCCTGGCCATCGGGGCTGGCATAATCGCGCACTAGGCGCATGTTCATGACCTGGGTCAGCACGGTCTGGGTCGGGGCCAGTTCGGGAACCGAGATGGTGATCGGCCCCAGCCCGTGAATCTGGTGTTCGGCGGGCACGTCGCTGCGATCCCAGGGCTGGCCCGCCGGGGTGGGGGCGGCGATCAGGCGCAGGCGCTGACCCTCGGGATCCTCGACATCCAGGGTCGGGCGGCCGTCCAGCGTGGTGATCTTGCCGGCCAGGCCCGACAGGCGGTCGGCCCAGTAATCCAGGCTGTCCGCGCCCACGCGCAGCCCCGTCCGGGTGATCGCGTTCGTGCCGCGGCGTTCGGGCGCGGCGGGCCAGTCGAAGAAGGTGATGTCGGTGCCGGGGCTGCCCGCCCCGTCAGCGAAGAACAGATGATAGGCCGAGGTGTCGTCCTGGTTCACGGTCTTCTTGACCCGGCGCAGGCCAAGGGTCTGGGTATAGAACTGGTTGTTGCCCCGCGCATTGGCGGTGATCGCCGTCAGGTGATGGATTCCGGTCAGCTGCATGGCAGGCTCCTTTCCTTGCTTGAAGGGAATATGGCGCAGGCGGGGCGTTCGCGGCACCCATGCGCGCGGCAACGCCGCGTTCGGTTCTTGCGAACGACCGGCGGCGTGCTAGGGTGCGCCATGACCTGGACGATCACGGATATCCGGACCTTTCTGTCGGTGCTGGATGCGGGCAGCATCTCGGGTGCCGCGGCGCGGTCGGACCTGTCGAAATCCGTGGTCAGCAAGCGGATCACCGATTTCGAGGCCGCGTTGGGCGTCGCGCTGTTCACCCGGCATGCCGGGCGCATCGCGCCCACCGACAGCGCGCTGTCCCTGGCCGAACGGTTGCGCCCGGCGCTGGCCGAACTGGTCGCCGCCACCGAAAGCGCCGCCGCGCCCGAGGCCGCGCTGCGCGGGC